>CAZSOD010000039.1:0-25359 GCA_964608255.1 uncultured Ardenticatenaceae bacterium | reverse complement strand
TACCCGCGCGCCCGGCGCTCACCCCGTCCACGCTGCCCGCGGCAGCCGCCACGTCCCCTTTGGCCACCGCGCTGCCGTCAGAGGTGACGCCGGCGACAGCGACGCCGTTCTATACCGGGCCGCTCTCGCCCCCTTGCGGCGTTTCGCTGGCCGCGCTGCCCGACGATCTTGCCCCGGTCACCCAGGGGGCGCTGGACGCGTCGGTAGCCGCCGCCCTGCGCGATCAGGTTCCGGCCGCCGCCTGGCCGGCCGTGCAACGGCTCATCGCCGCCCCGGGCACGGTCGGCCTGGTCGCCTTTCAGGTCGGCCGCGAGGCTGAAGGCATCTACTGGAACGCCGACGCGCCTATGCCGCTGGCCTCAGTGGCGAAGGTCATTACGCTGGTGGCCTACGTCGAGGCCGTCGCTGCTGGCGAACTACAACCGCTGGAACCGGTGCCGCTGGCGGAATTGGAGCGCTACTACCTGCCCGGCTTCGATCTGGGCGCCCACCGCCGCGCGCTTAATGAACTGCGCCAGAACGGCGACATCCTTTCACCCGACAGCAACCCGTCCGTCCTGCTGCAGGACGTGCCCTGGATGATGATCCGCCATAGTTCCAACGCTGCGGCCGACTACTTGCAACAGCGCCTCGGGCAGGCGCGCATCGAGGTCACGGCGCGGGAGTTGGGGCTGACGGAGGCGACAGCGCCGTGCAGCTTCCTGGGTCAGTTCTTGATGATGGCTAACCACACCCGCGGCCAGGCCAACGACCGCGCCGTGCTGGCAGCCTACCTGGAAGATGCCGCGGGCTATGGGCGCGACCTGGCGCTGCTGGCCGACGCCTATGCCGCCGACGCAACCTTCCGCGCCGCCGAGACGGCGTGGCGCGAGCGTAACCGGCGGCCGGCTATCGACACCCAGCGCTACTTTGCCGCGCGCCTCGCGCCGCGCGGCACGGCCGCCGGATACGCCGCGCTCATGGCCCGGCTGGCGCAAAACGGCCTGAGCAATCCCGACAGCAGCTACCAGGTGCGGCGCTACCTGGAGTGGCCCAATCAGTTCGCGGCCAACCAGGAGCTATTCAGCAACGTGGGCTATAAAAACGGCGCGCTGCCTGGTGTTCTGACCACCGTCTACTACGCCTATCGCTGGAACGACCTCGCGCCCGTGGTCGTCGCCCTGTTCTATCGCGACCTGCCGCAAGATACCTACCGGACGTGGCGCTTCGATCTGCCCCACGACGAACTCGCGCGCTGGCTTCTGTCTGACCCGGCGGCGATTCCGGCGCTGGCGGCGGCGCTGCGGTAGAGCGACGGCCGGTAGCCGGACATGAACAACAGACCACGGCGATGAGTGGCCGGTGACGAGCGACGAATGGCCCACTGACCGCTACATGAGCAAGTTCGCTCCACCCGGTCGTCTTCAGGATAATCTTAACCCAAGCCCTGTATAGATAGAGTAACCCTATGGCCGATGTAACTCCCTCAACCCCACCGCGCCGGCCGCGCCGGCGCCACAACCCGAACCCGCCCGCCACAAACCAGCCCCGCCTGGGTATGGCACTGCTCGTCATCCTTCTGGCGACGCTACCGCTTCTAGGCATCCTATACTTGGGTGCGCAATGGCTGAGGCTGCCCTTCAGCCCCCTTGATCTCTACGACTGGCCCGCGCGCGCCGGCTTTGCCCCCTGGATCAGCGCCATCGACCAGTTGAACACCGCCCAGACGACCGGCGGCGGGAATCTTGCTCAAGTCGCCCCGGTCATGCAGTGGCTGCTGGCGCTGGCGCTGTTCTTCGCCCTGGTTTTCGCCGTCGGCCTGGCCTTTTATGCTTTCGTCATTCGCCGCAACCGCGTGCCTGACCTGATTGACGGAGTGACGGTCGGGGTGATTCTGGCCGCGCCGATGATCTTCGCGGCCCTTACGACTCGGAGTTCGCCGCTGCCCGCGTTGCTGGTCGTGGTCTGGCTGGGCGCGCTAACCATCGTCTGGGGCGTGGTCCTTAGCTATGCCTTCGGCCGCCTGATGGCTGAACCGGCTCCATCGCCAACACCCGACACGGTTCCTTCCGCGGCGGACGGCGAGTCTCCGACCCCGGCGGGCATCGACCGCCGCCGTTTCCTGCTCCAGTTCGGGGCCAGCACAGCCGCCGTTGCCGCCGTCACCGCCGCGAGCGGCGCGATGCTGGCTCGACGCGAAGATGCCGTGGCCTTGCAGCGCACCCTGCCGATGATCAGCCCTGAGTTTCGTCTGGCCGAGGGCCAGCTTTTCGGGGACTTCCGGCGCTTCGTCATCGTTCGCGGTGTGTCGAACGTGGTGGCGGAAACCAACGTCGTCGCGCTGGGCACCGAATACCCCGACCGCAACTACGTCTCCATCTGGCTCGGCGGGCGCAGTCCCATTGTCATTTACGAAAACCTGGAGACGGCCCTTGCCGCCTATAGCACCGACGAGGAGCCGGCCGGCCTCTTCTGGCTCGACCAGTAGACGTCCTCGATGCCCGGATATAAGGCAGTAGACGCCGGCTGCCTGTTCTGGCGGCGAGCGCTAACCCGCTTCCGCACCCCGCGCGGCGAAGCGCGCCGGCGTTTCGCGCTCTGGCGGCCCGGCGCCTTAAGAAACTCCCAACCACGCATCACTCTGGTTGACAGCCTATTGGGGTAAGTCGTATTATCCAGGCAGGCGGCCGGAAGGCGATCCATGCCAGCGGCTGGCGAACAAGGCCGCTCCCCGCCAAGGAAAAACCCAAATGGCCAAAACGACAGACGAACTCTCCGCGCCCGTCAGCCCCGACCTGCTAGCGATCCTGCGCGATCCGCAAGCGATTCAGGACAGAAGCCACGCCGGCGCTGATCCCGGACGGCTGGAACTGGTGCATGGCTGCTGGCTGGTGTCGGCCGACACCGGCTACAAGTATCCCATCCGCGACGGCATTCCCGTTATGCTCATCGAAGAGGGCGCGCGCTGGAAGGACACTCCAGTTGACGCCCTCCCCGTGCCCCCGCCCGCGGCCGAGCCCGCCCCGGTGGCGCGCGCCGCCGAAAGTGTGCCGGCCACTGCTTCCGCCGGCCCCAACATCGGGCTCCTGCTGGCCCTGGGCGCAATCGCGCTGGCGCTACTCGTCCTCGTCGGGTTAAGCCGCCGCCGCGCCGTCGTCGAAGTTCCCGCATCGACCGGGCAATGAGCCGCCTGACGGACAGTCGTCTGGCTAACGTCGGAGCCGGCACCCTCCAGACGGCCTACGTCACGCTCCACGACCAGTATCAGGCCATCACGGCTCGCGCTAAAGAGCGCTTCGAAACGCAAGATTGGGCGGGGATGCAAGCCGACACCGCCGAGCGGTTGGGGCTCTATCGGCGCATCGTCGATCTGGTGGAGGCGGCTATCCGCGACCTGCTCGGCGACCGGATCGACAACAAGCTGATCTGGGCCAGCATGAAGGCCGTCTACTCCGGCTTTATCGCCGGGCGCGATGACTGGGAAGTGGCCGAGACCTTCTTCAACTCGGCTACCCGTCGCGTTTTCAGCACCGTCGGCGTTGATCCCCAGATCGAGTTCGTCGCCACCGACTTTGAGACGCCACCCACGCGCCCGCGCACGCCGGTCTACCGCGTCTACACGCGGGCTGAGTCGACAGCGGCCCTGATAAAAGCCATTCTGCGCGACTACCGCATCTTGGCCCCCTTCCGCGACCTCGACGGAGACGCCCGGCTGGTGGCGGCGCGCATCGATGGGCAACTGGAGGCGCTGGGGGCGCTGCAAACGGTTGAGCGGGTCGAGATGATTAGACCCGTTTTCTACCGCGGCATGGGGGCCTACGTCGTCGGCCGCCTGTTCAGCGGTTCGCATCGCATCCCGCTGGCGCTGGCCCTTATCCACACTCCCGACGGCCTGGTTATCGACAGTGTGCTGCTGGACGAGAATAGTGTCAGCATCCTGTTCAGCTTTGCCCACTCCTACTTCCACGTCGAGGTCGAACGGCCCTATGACCTCGTCTATTTCTTGAAGAGCCTCATGCCGCGCAAGCGAATCGCCGAACTCTACATCTCCATTGGCTACCACAAGCACGGCAAGACGGAGCTGTACCGCGACTTGCTCGAACATCTGGCGCATACCCAGGAGCGCTTCGAGATAGCCCAGGGACAGCGAGGCATGGTCATGATGGTCTTTACGATGCCTAGCTACGACATCGTATTCAAGCTGATTAAAGACCACTTTAACTACCCCAAAGACGCGACGCGCAAGCAGGTAATGGGCAAGTATGATCTGGTCTACCGGCGCGATCGTGCTGGACGGCTAGTCGACGCGCAGGCTTTCGAGTGGCTGGAATTCAGTCGCGATCTGTTTGCGGAAGACTTGCTGGTGGCCTTGCAACAGGATTGCAGCCAGTCGGTCTGCGTTGGCGCGGATACCGTTGTCATCGCCCACGCCTATGTGCAGCGGCGAGTCATCCCGCTAGATATCTTCGTCCGCGAGGCGCACGAGGCGGCGGCGGCCTCGGCCGTGATCGACTACGGGCAGGCCATCAAGGATATGGCGTGCAGCAATATCTTCCCCGGCGATATGCTGCTGAAGAACTTCGGCGTCACCCGCCATGGCCGTGTCGTCTTCTACGATTACGATGAGCTATGCCTGCTGGAGGAGTGCCGCTTCCGCCGCCTGCCGCCGTCCCAGCGTTACGAGGAAGAGCTGTCTTCCGAGCCGTGGTTCCACATCAACGCCAACGACATCTTTCCCGAGGAGTTTCCCAATTTTCTAGGGCTGCGCGGGGCGCTGCGCGAAGTGTTTGAAGCGCATCATGCGGACCTCTATTCAGCCGTATACTGGCGCCAGCGCCAGGAAGCCATTCGTGCCGGCATCCCCGCGCACGTGTTCCCCTATCTACACGAGCAGCGCCTGCTGCACCAAGGAGTTTGAGACATGGAGTATCGTCGTTTGGGCAAGTCCGGGCTGCCGATAAGCGCCCTATCCTATGGATCGTGGGTGACGTTCAGCAACCAGCTAGCGGTCGATCAGGCGTATGAGACGATGACCGCCGCCTATGATGCCGGCGTCAACTTCTTCGACAACGCCGAGGTCTATGCCGTCGGCCGCTCGGAGGTCATCATGGGCGAGGCCCTGAAACGGGCCGGGTGGCGGCGCGACAGCTACATCGTCTCCAGCAAAGTGATGTGGGGCTCGGTGGACGATCCGCGACCGACGCAGCACGGGCTGCACCGCAAGCACGTCTTTGACGCCTGCCACGACGCCCTGAAGCGCCTCCAGGTTGACTACCTCGACCTTTACTTCTGCCACCGCCCCGATCCCAACGTACCGATGGAAGAGATCGTGCGCATGATGACGGAACTCATCTGGCAGGGCAAGGCGCTCTATTGGGGAACCTCGCAGTGGTCAGCGCAGCAGATCACGGCCGCCCACGCCGCTGCCCGGCAATATAACCTCATCCCGCCAACCATGGAGCAGCCGCAATACAGTATGTTCCACCGCCAGAAGGTTGAGCAGGAGTTCGCACCGCTGTATGAAACGGTTGGCCTGGGCACGACCATCTTCTCGCCTCTCTATTTTGGCATCCTGACCGGCAAGTACAACGACGGCATCCCCGAAGGGTCGCGGGCGCTGCTGCCGGGTTATGAGTGGATGCGCGCAATCGTTGAGAGCGAGGAGGGCCAGGCGCAGATCGCCAAGGTGCGCGAACTGACCGGCATTGCCGACGAGCTGGGCACGACGATGGCCCGCCTGGCGATTGCCTGGTGCCTGAAGAATCCGCGCGTCAGCACGGTGATCATGGGCGCGTCGCGAGTAGAGCAACTCCATGACAACCTCCAGGCGCTCGAAGTTGCCCCGCAACTGACCGATGAACTCATGGCTCGCATAGAGACTATCCTTAATAACAAGCCGGCGGAGGCGGAAGAGGAGTAGAGGCCAAGTTCCAGGACTTGCCGGCGACGAACGATAGACCACGGCCGCTGCGCCCAGTGGCCATTGACCTATTGACATGCCAACCCGCTGAACGCTAACTCACCATGACCACACGCGAACTACCCGCCACCGGCCTGCCGGTGGGCGAAGTCACCCCGTCTGTTATCGTCTGCGGCGACCCGGCGCGAGCCGATCGTATCGCGGCCCAGCTTGAGGGCGCGGCGCTGCTGAGCCAGCGGCGCGAATATCGCGCCCATCGCGGCCACTTTAACAACGTGCCGATAACGGTCTGCTCCCACGGCGTCGGCGCGCCGGGCGCAGCTATGGCCTTCGAAGAGCTGATCGTGGCTGGTGCGCAGCGCATCATCCGCGTCGGCACGTGTGGCGGCCTTCAGCCCAACATTGGCGCCGGCGATCTGGTTGTCGTCACGGCGGCCGTGCAAAACACCGGTTACGGCCGGGAAACCGTGCCCGACGGCTACCCGGCCGTGGCCGATGCCACACTGGCCCTGGCTCTCTCGCGGGCGGCGGTAGCATCCGGCCGGCCGGCCCACACCGGGCTGGTGTTGACACGCGACAACTTTTACCCCGGCGTGGCCGCGCCCGCCGCGCCCGATTATCGCGTTCTCTCCCAGGCGCGCGTTCTGGCGGTCGAAATGGAGTGCGCGGCGCTGTTTCTTGTTGGCAGCCTGCGCGGCGTGGCCACCGCGGCCGTGCTGGTCGTCGACGGCAACGTACTTGAGGCGGCCGAGAGCATGGACACCTACGATCCGGGTCATATAGCGGTCCAGAGGGGAATCGACGCCGCCATTGCCGGCGCGCTGGCCGTCCTCGGAAACGCACTGTGACGGGCCTCCAGGACAAGCGGCGCGCCATTCGCCTCCTCTTGCGCGAGCAGGAAGCGGCCGACGCTATGGCCGCCTACTACGCCTTCTATCATCCTGACGAGAAGACGACGCTCGTCGTCCCGCCGGCAACCAACGGGCACAGTGCGGATGGCTACGTGGCCCTGTCGCGGACCGGCATCGACCTGTTCCGGCCGCTGGTCACGATGCGGCTGCCGACTGACCGCGACCCCAGCGCAATGGAGGCCGCAGCCGGTCTGCTGCGTCTGGCACTCGGCCCCGGGCAACCGGCCATCGTCAGCGCCCCCGTTCGCTATCTCCCGCTGCTCCAGGCGCTTTTCGATGTCCAGTCAGAGGAGCACCTGCGCCTCTACAGGCTCGACGCGCGCCGTTTTGAGCCCATGATCAACGTATTGGTAACCCGCTCCACAGGCCCGGGCAACCTGCCGCGCTTCACAATCCGCTCGTCGCAGAACGGCGCGGAAGAGGTTGTCGCCAGCGCCTCGCTGAACTGGCAGTCGCCCTATTTCGGGGAAGTGGCCGTCAGCACGCGGTCACAATTTCGCCGCCAGGGCTGGGGGCGCAGCGTCGTCGCTGCGCTCAGCCAGCATCTGCTCGACAGCGGCCGCACGCCGCTGTACGTTGTCGCCGACGATAACGACGCGTCGATCCAGCTTGCCCAAAGTGTCGGCTACACCGATACCGGTGTGCGCGAAGTGCTGCTCCAGGCGACCCTAAAAAGCCGTTGAGGAGCCGTGAAGAAGGCGTGAAATATCATTTACGCCCGTTGACCCCCCTCCGCCTCCTATGTTAATCTGCTCGTAGCTTCACCAGTATTGGTATCCGCGATTGAACCTGTATCGGTAGTACGCTTGAGATAAAGCACCATTTCCGCTTCCCGGAGGTGGTGCTTTATCTAGGCAGTTCCTGTTGTATCCCTCAATTCGTAGTGCTATTGGAGGTATTGGTAACATGTCTCGCGAGTCGGGCATCGTCAAGTGGTTCAGCAGGCTCAAGGGCTACGGCTTCATTAACCCTGATGAAGGGGGGCAGGAGGTGTTTGTCCATTACTCGTCCATAGGCGGCGATGGCTATCGCAACCTGTATGAAGGCGACCAGGTCGAGTATGAGCGCGTCGACCAGGGCAAAGGCCCGCAGGCCAAGAACGTGACATCCAAGCACTAGGCCACCGACGGCGCCACAGCGGCAGCGAGCCGCGTCGTTCGAGAGCGCAACGTATCGGATATCGAAGCCCGCCACCGGCGGGCTTTTTGTTTCTATGGCAAACGAGGCCCAGCGATAGTACAATGTATCTGGAGTCCGAAGCTGTTTTTAAATGTCCGTACGTGCCATGAGCTATTCGGTGCTGATCGTTGACGATAATCTGTCCCTGGCCAATCTGTACCAGATTGTCTTCGAGCGTGTCGGTTGCGCCGTGCGGCGCGTCGCCAGCGGACCGGAGGCATTGGAAAGTATCGTCGCCGATGTGCCGGACGTCGTCCTGCTCGACGTGATGATGCCCGAGATGGATGGCCTCGAGGTATGCCGGCGTATTCGCGCCCAATGGCCGCAGAAGCCACCGTGCATCGTCATCTACACCGGTAACAACCGGCCAGAAATGCGCCAACTGAGCGTGGAAGCGGGAGCCGACGTCTTTTACAGCAAGAACATGTCGGTTTTCGAACTACCGTCGCGTATTATCGGGCACCTGCCGATGCTAGAAACGCCGCCCACCCCGCCGCCCGCACGCTAAAGTTTGGACACGAAGGTCTTGGTCAGGCCCCCGTGGCGGCCCAGGACACGAATCAAGGCGTCCACCACGTTCGGATAGTTGAGCAGGATGCGCTGGTACAGGAATGACTTGCGCATGCCCGACCACATTTCCTCGTCGCAGCGCTGCTCATAGCGCCGCAGCCCTTCGCGCGTAACGTCCCCCGCCCGCAGCCCCTCGTCGATTGTCTCGGCCGCCAGGATGCCGGAGATGAGGGCATTGTGGATGCCGCCCCCGGTTAGCGGGTTGATAAAACCGGCCGCATCACCCACCAGCAACGCCCCGTCAAAGACATGCTGCAGGCGCGGCTGGGAGCCGAAGTTGAGCTGCCAGATGGCCACGTCGCGCACCTGGCTGCCGCTGCCGAGCCGGCGGCGGATGGTCGGCATCGCCAGGAAATCAGCCAGCATCTTTTTCAGGTTGCGCTTGTGGCGACGGAAGATGTCCAGCCGCATACCCAGACCAACGTTGGCCGTGCGTTCGGCCGTGGGAAAAATCCAGGCGTAACCGGGCAGTATTTCGTCGTAAAGGTAGAACTCAACTTCATGCGGGTAAAGCTCGATATCCTCGACATAGGCCCGCAGGGCGACGGCGCGGTGCAGGTCGACATGCTGGTTTGACTCGGGTCGCAGGTGGCGCATGATTGTCGATGTAACGCCGTCAGCGCCGACGACTACTTGCGCCCGGTGCGCCTGCACATGGCCGTTCTCGCGGGCCACCACGCCCACCACGCGCCCGTCTTCCAGCAAGGGCTCTTGCACGTCGGCCCGGACAAAGCCGGCGCCGCACTCCAGCGCGTGCTGCTGAATGGCGGCGTCGAAGTAAACGCGCGGCGCGACGTAGGAATCCTCGTCGCCCTCGCCGTGCTGGAACGGCGCCTGGAGCATGTGGCCCGAGGGTGAGAACAGGCGCATGCCGCTCAATGAGTAAAACTCGCCGCGCTGCACCGCGGCGCGCACCTTGTCCGTCATCCCCAGGTCGTTCAGGATTCTAATCGCTCCAACCGAGATGGCGTCACCGCAGATCTTGTCGCGCGGGAAGGCGGAACGGTCAATCAGCAGAACGTCGCGCCCCTGCCGGGCCAGCGCCGCGGCCGTTGTCGCGCCACCAGGCCCCGCTCCCACGACAATGACCTCATGTTCGCTCACGGTCGGCATCATTCTCGTCTCTCCTGTATACAATCAGGCCGCCCGCCGCAACGGGTAACCTGGCAAGCGTATGCTGTTGGCCTGGTGCAATGCTAGGGCGCGAAGCGGTGAGCCGTCAGCCCGATTAGTCCGTCCGGCGCCCGCTACAGGCGCTCATTCCGGCGGATCGTTCCCAGCAGCCCGCGACAGCCATCCTCGACCAGCCGATAGACGTAGTCAAAGTTGTCGCTATAGAAGGGATCGGGCACATCGTGGACGGGCGTATGGCTGGCGAAGTCGAGCAGGCGATAGAGGTGCGGCAAGTCGCCAAAGCGTTGACGCAGTTCGGCCGAATTTTCGCTGTCCATGGCGATCAGGTAAGTCCCCTCGGCGGGGGAACCTACGTCACTGACGTCAATCTGACGCGCGCGGCCGTCATACGCGATGCCATGCCGCGACAATACGCGCCGCGTACCCGGGTGCGCGGCCTCTCCCACGTGATAGGCGCTCGTTCCGGCCGAGTCCACCAGAATACGGTCGGCCAACCCCGCGTCGGTGACCATCTGCCGGAACACGGCCTCGGCCATCGGCGAACGACAGATGTTTCCCAGACACACAAACAAGACACGAACAGCCATCGATTCTCTATCCAGTGAAGCATCTTCCGGCAGACCTGACAGGCCGGTGGAAAGAACTCCAGGGCAAGCCTGTCAGGTCGCAATTTCCGCTGCAAGCCGGCCTATAAGCCGCATTCTGTAGGCAACGAACGGTGACCGTTCGTCGCCGGCGATCATCTATCTGGGACCGTCATTACTGACGGCCTCCTGCGGCCCACCCGGACGTATGACGGAACGAGCAGCCCCGTAGGCGACGAGCGCCTTTCGCCCTGCTTGGCCTTGCTCCTGGTGGGGTTTGCCTGGCCGGCGACATTGCTGCCACCGCCGGTGGTCTCTTACACCACCGTTTCACCCTCACCGGAAAGGTCGCCCCTTCCGGCAATACGCCTCTCTGTTGCACTTGCCGTCAGATCACCCCGCCCGGCCGTTAGCCGGCACCCTGCTCTATGGAGTGCGGACTTTCCTCAGCTCCGGCGAACCGGAACCGCGATCACCCAGCCAGCTTGCACTGGTATCGTACCGGGGAATCGAACGCCCGGCAAGGCTCAGACGCGGCGGGCGGCTTGTTTTTTGCCTCGCGCGGCAAAGGGGATTATAAAGCGCGTGGGCCGACCTCGGCCCGGAGGTTGCCGTGTTCCCGCCCCTTGCGCCCTATATCCCCTTCTCCGCCCACACGCTGCCTTACGGTGTATTTCGCCCGGGCGCGGCTGAAGCGCCGCGCATCGGCGTGGCCGTGGGCAATTGGGTTATCGATCTGGCCGCCCTGAGCGCGGCCGGCGTCTTTGACGGGCCAGCCTTGCGCGGGACAAACGTCTTTGCCCGGCCGGCGCTTAATGCCTTCATGGCTCTCGGCCGGCTGGCGTGGGACGAAGCGCGGGCGACGCTTCAAAAAATCTTGAGTGACTCTCAAGACGCGACAGGTTTTCGGAAACCTGTCACGTCGGCACTGTATCGCCTGGACGCCGTCGAGATGCTTCTCCCCGCCGCCGTGGGCGACTATACCGACTTCTACTCCTCGCGCGAGCATGCCACGAACGTGGGCGCAATGTTTCGGGGGCGGGAAGCGGCACTGCAACCCAACTGGCGTCATCTGCCGGTGGCCTACCACGGCCGTGCCTCGTCTCTCGTAGCGAGCGGTGCGCCGGTGCGCCGGCCGCAGGGGCAGACCCTGCCGCCCGGGACCGATACGCCCGTTTTCGGCCCGACGCGCGAACTTGATTTTGAGCTCGAAGTCGGTTTCTTCGTCGGCCCCGGGAATGGGCTCGGGGAGCCGATCCCGGTGGAAGCAGCCGCTGAGCATATCTTCGGCCTGGTCCTCGTCAACGACTGGAGCGCCCGCGACATCCAGCGTTGGGAGTACCGGCCGCTTGGCCCGTTCCTGAGCAAGAACTTCGCCACGTCCGTCTCGCCGTGGGTTGTGCCGCTGGCCGCGCTGGAGCCGTTCCGCTGCCCCGGCCCGGCGCAGGAGCCGCGACCGTTGCCGCACCTGCGCTGTGTGGCCGACTGGGCTTTCGATATCCAGCTGGGGGCTACGCTCCAGAGCGCCGCCATGGTGGCGGCGGGTATGCAGCCCGTCACGTTAACGCGCACCAACTACCGCCACCTCTACTGGAACATGGCCCAACAACTCGCCCATCACACCAGCAACGGCTGCGCCGTGCGGCCGGGCGACCTGCTGGCGTCGGGTACGATCAGCGGGCCGACGCCCGACAGCTATGGATCGCTGTTAGAGCTGGCGTGGGGCGGCGAGCGGCCGCTCACCCTGCCCACGGGCGAGACGCGCCGTTTCCTGGAGGACGGCGACCGCCTGACCCTCACTGGCTGGGCCGAGCGCGACGACTACCGGGTGGACTTCGGCGAGGTGACGAGTGTCATTAGCCCCGCCCGCTAGCGCGTGGCGCGCCGTGCGACTGGCGGCGCTGGCCTTGCTCATCGTCGCCGGCGGCGCCATCGTCCTCATCGCCGCCGGAGCGTTCGACCCGCTACCCGGTTCGCCGCCGACGCAAGCGACCGCGCCCGGCCCTCTCTCCCTCCCCGGTCGCGGCGAGGCGCTCCACCCGCAGCCAAGTCCTTTCGCCGGCACGCCGCAGCACTCCTGGCTGCGCCTGACGGCCGCCTGGCAGGCGGGCGAACTCGACAGCGCTTACGGGCTGCGGCTGGGCGATGAAAATAACGGTCTGACTGTGGCTGTGTCGCCGCTCGGCTACGCGACCGTGTGGGCCAGCAGCGCGGGCGAAACGATCGAACTCATGCCCTGGCAGACGTGGCCCCACGTCTATTCCGGCGACGAGGCCAACGAGATTTGGCTTGAGATCTGGCGGAGTGATGATCGGGCGCAGGTCGCGGCGTGGGTTAACCGCGAACTGCTCTGGCAGGGCAACGTTGCCCCGCTTCCGCCCGGCGCTGCCTTATGGCTTGCCAGCTTCGGCAACCCGGTCACGGTTGAGTACCGGGCATTGGAGTGGTGGGAAGCGTGATTCCACACCGTTGAACACGAAGCGAACGGCTGAAGGCGGAGAGGAAGACCTCTTATCCGCCTTCAGCCGCTTGGTCCGCGCCAATCCACGTTCAATGACTACTGGTACTTCACCACGGACATAAAGGTAAAGGACGTCGGCATGCGGAACCAGTCAAAGACGTCCTGGTGGAGTCGCTCGGCCTCCTGTGGATACTCGGCGATAACGTTGGCGCCTTCATACACCGTGTCCGGGCGGAGCCGGTAAAGCGCGTTGTCTTGCGGCGCGCCGACGGCCATCACGTACTTCCAATTGTCCTCAGTCACGGCCCGCAAGTCGTGCATGGGCGCGATCCAGTGGCCGGGAGAGTCCGGGTCGGGTTCGCCTTCCATCTCGGCATAGATGGGCCGGTCGTCGAGAGCGCTGCGCTGGCCCTGGATCAGCGGCCGCAAGCTACGCCCATCGAGCGCCGGAGGTACGGGCAAACCGACCAGATCGAGGATCGTCGGCGGCAGGTCGGCGGTGAAGACCGGCGTGTCGATGGCCGCGTTGGCCGGGACGACACCGGGGTAGTGGAGGAACAACGGTACGCGCAATACCTCCTCATAGAGCGAGTTGCGATGCACCCACTTGCCATGTTCGCCAAACATCTGCCCGTGATCGGACGTGATGACGACCAGGGCGTTGTCAAGCAGCCCATCGCCATCAAGCCGGGCCAGCAGGTGAGCCAGCTGGTAGTCCCAGTAGGTGATCTCGCCATCGTAGAGCGCAATCAGGTGTTCGACATCGCGCGGGGTGGGCACGATTTCGCCGGAGACGACCTTCTGCCCGTGCTGGTAGACCTCCGGCGTCAGTGGACCGGTGTAGGTCGAATCGTAGAGCGTGTCATAGGGCGGGGGCGGATCATACCAGCTATGGGGGTCATAGTAATACATGAACAGGAACAGCGGCTGGTTGTCGCCCGCCGCCGGGTTGGCGCTCAGCCAGTCAAAGGCCATCGCGTTCAGGTCGCCGGCCATCTCCGACTTGACCAGCCGCTCGTAATGATCGAAGCCCTGATCCATGCCGAACTGGGCGTCAAGGTAGTAGTTGTTGACGAAGCCGATCGTCTCGTAGCCCCCGGCGCGCAGGAGTTCAGCCAGCATGACCTCTTCGCCGGGGACCTTGGCGCGGAGGCTGCCCCAATCGCTCATGCGAATGCGCGACGGCATGCGGGCGGTGAGCATGGCCGCGTTCGACGGGAACGTCCACGACGAGGGCGAGGTGGCCCGTTCGAAGCGGACGCCGCCCACCACGAAGGAATCCAGATAGGGGGTGGTCGGCCGCTCATAGCCATAGGCCGAAACGTGATCGGCGCGCAGGGCGTCAACGACGATGAAGATAACGTTGGGCCGGGCCGCAGCCGGCGCGGCCGAAGGCGTCGCCGCTCCGGTCGTTCGCGGCGAAAGCGCGAGACAGCCGAGCAGAAGCATCATCAGGCCGGTCAGCAGCAAAAAGGGCAGCGCCGGCGGGCGGTGGGTACGGGGTCGTTGGGTACTCATCTCGATTTATGGTCACACGGTCGCATTACAACCTGCCTTTCGAGTTCGTAGCGGCGCGCTTTAGCCCGCACTTCGTTATCCAAGGGAAGCGCTCGAGCCCTTCAATACGAACCTACAACTCAAGCCAGTTATTCCCGGTTTCCGCTTCCACTTTGAGCGGCGCGGCCAGGTCGAAGGCGTTGCACATGATGTCGATCACCAGCGGTTGCACTTCTTCCACTTCCTCTACCGGCACTTCCAGCAGCAGCTCGTCATGCACCTGGAGCAGCAATCGCGCCCGATAGCGGCGGCGCAACTCCTCGTGCAGCCGGATCATGGCGATCTTGATGATGTCGGCCGCCGTGCCCTGGATGGGGTGGTTCACCGCCTCGCGCTCGGCGCGCATGGCTCCCTGGCGGTTGGCGTTGGTCATCGGCGTCTTGAAGATGGGGAAGTAGCGGCGGCGGCCGAAGAGCGTCTCCACAAACCCGTCGGTGTGGGCCTTCAGCCGCGTCTGCTCCAGATAGCGCTCGACCCCGGGGAACTGCCCGAAGTACTTTTTGACGAACGTCTCCGCCTCGCCCAACGTCAGGCCGCTCTCGCGGGCCAGCCGGAAGGAACTCATGCCGTAGATCAGGCCGAAGTTGACCCGCTTGGCAAAGTTGCGCTGGAGCTTCGTCACCTGCTCCGGCGGAATGCCATAGACAGCTGCGGCCGTGGCGGTGTGGATATCCTGATCTTGCCGGAACGCATCCAGCAGCGTCTCGTCCTGGCTGATGTGAGCCAGGATGCGCAACTCCACCTGCGAGTAGTCGGCCGAGAGGAACACCCAGCCGGGATCGCTGACGAAGCCGCGGCGGATCTGCTGGCCCACCTCGCTACGGATGGGGATGTTCTGCAAGTTCGGGTTGCTGCTGGCCAGCCGTCCGGTGACGGCGCCGATCTGGCTGAAGCTGGTGTGGATGCGACCGGTTTGCGGGTTGATCATCGCCGGCAGAGCGTCCACGTAGGTGCCCTTCAGCTTACCCAATTCGCGGTACTCGATGATGGCGTCAATAATGCCACTCTGGTCCGCGCCGCGCAGGCCGTCCAGCACGTCGGCGGCCGTTGAGTAGTGGCCGCTGGCGATCTTCTTCAGACCCTCACGCGGTAGTTGCAGCTTCTTGAACAGGATATCGCTCAGTTGCTGGGTTGAGTTGATATTGAACGGCTCGCCGGCGATCTCGTGGATGGCCTGCTCCAGCCGCAGCAGCGCCGCCTCCAGGTCTTGCGACATGTGGCGGAAAAACTCCACGTCGATGCGCACCCCTGCCCGCTCCATATCGGCGATGACCGGCAGCAGGGCCATCTCCAGGTCGAGTAGCTTTGTCAAGCCCTTCTCCTCCAGTTCGCGCTGGAGAATGGGCAAGAGGCGCAGCGTCATGTCGGCGTCGGCTGCGCCATAAGGAGCGGCGGCATCGATCGCCACCTGAGCGAAGGTCGTCTGTGCCTTGCCGCGGCCAATCAACGCTTCGATGTCGGTCATTTCCGCGCCCAGGCGGTGGCGGGCCAACTCCTTCAGCCCCTTGTACTTCGTCGCCGGGTCGGCTAGCCACTCGGCGATCATCGTGTCAAATGCAATGGGCGCGACGGGCAGGCCGTGGCGCTCCAGGATCATGGCGTCGAACTTGGCGTTGTGAGCTACTTTGCGGATGCGCGGGTCGGTCAATGCCGGGCGGAGTGCCTCGACTACCTGACTGAGCGGCAACTGGCCCGGAGCCAGCTCCGGCGCGCCGGCAAAAAGATTCATCTGGCCGGCGTCGCTCTGCGCCGCGCCGGTCAGGTGACCGATGGGAATATAGTAGGCCGCCGGCGGGGCAACAGACAGGCAGATGCCAACGATGCCCGCCTGCAAGCGCTCCAGGCTGTCGGTTTCGACGTCGAAACTGATCCACTCGGCCGATTCCAGTTGCCAGACCAAGTCCGCCAGTTCTACCTCGCTGCGAACAACCACCACCTCCGTCGGCCGCCACTCAGCCGCGCCGGCCGTGATCGCGGACGGGATCTCCGCCGGCTCCAGGCCCTTCAGCAGCATATTGGTCAGCGAGCGAAACTCCAGTTCGCGAAACAGAGCCACCACGTCGGTAGCATTGAAGTCGTGGGTCAGGCAATCTTCCAGCCGTACAGTAACCGGCGCGTCGGTAACGATGCGCGCCAGCTTGTAGCTGAGTTCAGCCGACTCGCGGCCGTCGGCCAGCTTCTGGCGCAGCGCGCCCTTGATGTCGTCCAGGTGGTCGTAGAGGTTTGCCAGCGTGCCGTATTCAGCCAACAGCTTCACGGCCGTTTTGTCGCCGATGCCCTTGACGCCGGGGATGTTGTCGCTGGTGTCGCCAACCAGCGCCTTGTAGTCCACTACCTGATCGGGCCGGACGCCGAGATAGGCCAGCACGCCGTCGGCGTCGTAGACCTCGCTCGTAGCCCCCTGGCGGCGCGGCGGCAGTTCCACGCGCGTGTTGTCGTCCACCAATTGCAGCAAGTCGCGGTCGCCGGTGATGATATGGACGGGAACTTGCCCGCGCATCTGCCGGGCAATCGTGCCCAGCACGTCGTCGGCCTCGAACCCTTCACACTCCAGGATAGGGATGTTCAGGGCGCGGATAACCTGCTTGATGCGGCCGATCTGCACATCCAGTTCGTCGGGCATTTTCTCGCGCGTGCCCTTGTACGCGTCGAAAAGCTCATCACGGAAAGTCGCGCCGAGATCGAAGCTGACGGCCAGATACTTGGGCGGGCTCTCGGCCTGCATAAGCTCTAGCAAGGTACGCGTAAAGCCCCAGGTGGCATTGGTCGGCTCGCCGCTCTGCGTCGTGAACGCCTCCAGCGGCAGGGCGAAGTACATCCGGTAGGCCAGCGCGTGGCCGTCGATCAGCACCAGCATGTCAGTGGTCATTTACCTTCCTCTCCGCGGCCGGGCCGGGCCGAAGAGTTATTATACCAGCTTTTCGCACCTTTGTTCGCAAAGCGAGTGACAAAACAGGGCGATCGCACATAAAAACGGGCGCGGAAGAGGAGAGGAGTCTGTCCTCGGTGGGAGAACGGGAGGATCGTACTGTAAGGGTGGCTGAAGTAGTTCCTGGAGTTGAAGAACGGCATTCCCTCACATGACCCCTTCGGGCAAGTATTTGCCCGGTTGGCCCGGAGCAGTTCGCGGCGCGCTTTGACGGCTGGGTGCAGGCAGTTTTCCAGGTGACGGCGGGGCAAGCGGTGGCCATCGATGGCAAGGCGGCCCATCACTCTCACGACCGGGGGCGAGGCAAGGAGGCCATCTACGTGGTCAGCGCCTGAGCGACGGCCAATCACCTGCCTCTCGGGCAGTAGACGGTCGAGGCGAGGTCCAACGAGATCGATTAGAGATACGCGAATCCTGAACCATCACCAGCCAGGAGAGCCTGCAATTTCTGCATGACTACGACCGCTGGCCCAGCTTACCTCCTGCGCGCCATCTCCACTTAATACGAGATTGCCCTGATACTCGGCAGCCGGAAAATGGCGGCAATACGGCGGCAGGGATACAATTCCCCAAAAGGAGATCCCATCCCTATGCCCTTCGAATGGCTAAAAGGCTTTCACCAGGAGATGGAAAAGGCGCCCGACTACGCCGAGAAGACGCTGGCTGCCTACCGGTTGGGCATGAAGGCCAAGGGTTCAATTCGCGGCGTGCGTATCGAGGCTGACCCGGAGGGCTGCGCGGCCGTTCGCGTCCTGGACCCCGCGGCCGAGTACCATCCCGACAAGGCTCCCCACCTGCCGCTGCCCGACTGTCCCAAGGGCGGCCGCTGCCGCTGCGTCTACCGGCCGGTGATGGCGTATGAAGAGGGGCCAGGGGCTAGCGAAGAAACTGACCACGAACGATAGACCACGGACCACAGCCCAAACAACCACGACCGGCAACTGACCACTTCTACCTGCTTACTAACATGCTCCGCCGCTACTCCATCCAATCCCTTTACCCGCTCGCCCTGGCCGAAGGGGAGGGGATGGGCACGGCCTACGAGTATTATGCCAAGCGGCTGGCGCTCGGCCGTTGGATGAAGGGCCACCCGCGCCCGGCTTCCATTCTCGTCGCTGGGTTGCCGGAGAAGTACGGCGCAAGCCTCGACTTTCTGCTGCTGGCTGGGGAACTGGGTGCGGCGATTACAGTCGTGGATGACCGCCCGGCGGCGCTGACGCGCCTGAACGAAGCGCTAGTCGCTCTAGGCGGCGGCCCGCTGCCGCTGGCCCAGCCGGAAATATGCGCCCTTATGGACTTGCCGCGGCTAGCGGCGCTGGATCGTCGGTTTGACCTGGCTGTCTCGTCCGAGGTGCTGCAGCGCCTGTCACCCGGCGACCGCGTCATTTACGTCGAGCGGCTGCGCAACCGGGCCGACGCACTGGCCCTCTTTGCCCCCAACGCCGACAATCCGGCCCACACGGGGCGGAGTGGCCTGGCTGGGCTGCACTTGGACGAATTGCGCGGGCTGGTGGGCACAACGCCGGATGGCCAGCCTCGGTCCCTCACTCGCGGTCGCCTATCGATCACGGGCTACATCGACATGCCGCCGTTCCCTCCTGGCATCACCCGCAGTGACGCGCAGCGCGAGCAGGCGACGCAGGGCGCGCTCGAGGGGGGGGTGATGAGCGGCCTGCGCGTTTATGCCCATGGTGAACGGTTCCTGCCAGGCGCGCTCCGCCGGCGCCAGAGCCACATCGTCTACGCGCTGACCGGCGGTTAGCGGCTGTTTGCCCTCCGCAGCCTACTTATTTGCGTGTAGTCATTTTGCAATGGTTTTCCCTCTCCGGCGCATACGCTATACTAGCTTTGCCGGCTCCACGCCGAGACTCATAGTGAGAAAACGACCATGCCCACAGCACTGATCACGGGCGTTACCGGGCAGGATGGCTCCTACCTGGCTGAGTTCCTGCTCGCGCAGGGCTACCGCGTAATCGGGATGGTGCGCCGCACCAGCACAATCAACTTTCACCGCATTGCCCATATTCAGGACAAGCTGGAACTAGTCCCCGGCGACCTGAGCGACCAGATCTCGCTCATTCGCATCCTGGAAGAATACAAGCCGGACGAGGTCTACAACCTGGCGGCGCAGTCGTTCGTTCAGACGTCATGGAATCAGCCCGTTTTCACTGGCGACGTCACAGCTCTCGGCGTGACGCGCATTCTGGATGCTATTCGCATTGTCAACCCGCGCATCCGCATGTACCAGGCCAGCTCCAGCGAGATGTTCGGCAAGGTGGTGGAGGTGCCGCAGCGCGAGACGACGCCCTTCTACCCGCGCAGCCCATATGGAGTTGCCAAGGTCTACGGCCACTGGATCACCGTCAACTACCGCGAGAGCTATAACCTGCACGCGACGTCGGGTATTCTCTTCAATCACGAATCCCCCCGCCGCGGGCTGGAGTTCGTCACGCGCAAAATCAGCCACCAGGCGGCGCGAATCAAGCTCGGCCTGGCCGACGAGTTGCGGCTGGGCAATCTCGACGCGCGGCGCGACTGGGGTTTCGCCGGCGACTACGTTCGCGCCATGTGGTTGATGCTCCAGCGCCAGGCACCGGACGATTTCGTCGTCGCCACGGGCGAGACGCACTCCGTCGAAGAGTTTCTCGACGTCGCCTTCAATTATCTGGACCTGGATTGGAAGCAATACGTCGTGCAGGACGAGCGTTACATGCGCCCGGCCGAGGTCGATCTGCTGGTGGGAGACCCGAGCAAGGCCGGCCGCGAGTTAGGCTGGGAGCCGCGCGTCTCGTTCACAGAACTGGTGAAAATGATGGTCGACGCGGATGTGAGGCTGTTGCAGGCGGGAGAAGTCGCAGTGTAAATAGTGTTCAGTGCTCAGTCGCACGCCTGACCACTGAACACTGACCACTGACCACTGAAAGGAGGAACATGACCCAAATCATATTCGGCACCGATGGCTGGCGCGGGCGGATCGCTGAGGACTACACCTTCGACAACGTACGCCGCTGCGCGCAGGGGTTCGCCTCGTTCCTGAAGGCGCAGGGCGCGGCCGACAAAGGCGCGGTCATCGGCTACGACCAGCGCTTCCAGGCGGAGCACTTTGCCGCCGCCGCGGCCGAAGTGCTGGCCGCCAACGGCGTGCGTGTGTGGCTGACGCAGAGCAACACGCCAACACCGGCCATTTCTTACTCCGTTCAGGCGCGCCGGGCGGCGGGGGCGATCAACATCACCGCGAGCCACAACCCGCCGTGGGACTGCGGCTTCAAGGTGCGTGACGACGTCGGCGGGGCTATCCCCCCTGCCGACCTGAAGCGCATCGAGGCCGGCATCCCCGACATCGCCGGCGTGAAGCGCATGAAGCTCGACGACGCCAAGAGCGACGGGCTGGTGACGGTCTTTGACCCCGCGCCCGACTACATCGCTCTGCTTCACCGGCTGGTCGACATCGAACCCATCAAGGCGGCGGGCTTTAACGTGCTGGTTGACTGCATGTGGGGCAATGGCGCGGGCTGGTTTCCGCGGCTACTGGCTGGCGGCGCAACCCAGGTTCACGAGGTCCACAACGAGCGCAACCCGGTCTTTCCGCGAATGTCGCGCCCGGAGCCAATCCCGCCCAATGTGGACGACGGCCTGAGCTACGTGCCGCTGCTCGACGCTGATGTGGCGATCATCACCGATGGCGACGCCGATCGGGTGGGATTGGGCGACGAGAACGGCCGTTTCATCGACCAGTTGCGCGTTTACGGCTTGCTCGGCTACTACTTCCTCGAGGTGCGCGGCGAGCGCGGTCCCATCGTCAAGACTATCTCCACGACCAAGATGCTCAACAAGCTCGGCGCGCTCTACAACGTCCCTGTCTACGAGACGGGCGTGGGTTTCAAATACATCGCGCCGAAGATGAAGGAAGTTGACGCCATGCTCGGCGGCGAAGAGAGCGGCGGCTATGCCTTTCGGGGCCATGCTCCCGACCGCGACGGCATCCTGGGCGGGCTTTACTTGCTGGATATGATGGTGCAGACCGGCAAGAAGCCGTCGCAACTGCTGGACTGGCTATTCGAGAAGGTCGGGCCGCACTACTACGGTCGCATCGACACCGCCTTCGAGACGGCGCGGCGCGGCGAAGTGCAGGCGCGCGTCGAAGCGGCCACGCCGGCGACCATCGCCGGGCTGAAAGTGACCGACAAGCTGACCATCG
Source organism: uncultured Ardenticatenaceae bacterium (assembly GCA_964608255.1). Classification (GTDB taxonomy): domain Bacteria; phylum Chloroflexota; class Anaerolineae; order Promineifilales; family Promineifilaceae; genus Promineifilum. The sequence continues at coordinate 3,937 of CAZSOD010000039.1, read as the reverse complement.
ACGGCTTCCAGTTCCACATGGAGGACGGCGGCTGGCTGCTCATCCGCTTCAGCGGCACAGAGCCCATCATCCGCGTCTACTGCGAGACGACGCATGAGGATAAGGTGCAGGATATTTTGCAGGATGGGCTGCGGATTGCCGGATTGAAGTAGGTTAGCAGGTCAGTGGGCCAGTCAATCAGTCAAACTTTCGACTGATCTACTGACGAACTGACCTACTGACCCACTGGCCACTGACCACCATGGAACTTGCCTTTCAAGACTACTATCCCGACGAAGTCAGCTATTGCTACGGCTGCGGACGGCTAAACGAACACGGCTTGCAGATCAAGAGCTACTGGGATGGCGAGGACACGGTCTGTCATTACCAACCGCGACCGTACCACACCGCCGTCCCTGGTTACGTCTACGGCGGCCTGATCGCTTCGCTCATCGATTGCCACGGCACGGGCACGGCCGCTGCCGCCGCCTACCGCGACCAGGGCCGGCCGATGGACAGCGATCCGCCGCTCCGCTTCCTGACTGCTTCGCTCCACGTCGATTACCTCAAGCCGACGCCCATCGACCGGCCGCTGGAGTTGCGCGGCAAGGTGAAGGAGATCAAGGGGCGCAAGGTGATCGTCGCCGTCGACCTCTACGCCCACGATGAGCTCTGCGCCCGCGGCGAAGTCGTCACGGTGCAGGTTCCCGACGACTTTATGGCCAAGCTGATGAATCCCTAGCCGGTGCGACGCACTTTCTGAAGTGCGTTGCACCTTCCGGGCCGGGTTCGGGGTCGGGCGGGGTGGAGCGAAAAACGTGCAACGCACCCCGGAAGGTGCGATGCACGCGGCGAAGGGAAAGACCAGCCGGTGCGACGCACTTTCTGAAGTGCGTTGCACCTTCCGGGCCGGGTTCGGGGTCGGGCGGGGTGGAGCGAAAAACGTGCAACGCACCCCGGAAGGTGCGATGCACGAGGCGGGTGCGGTACGTGACTAACGACCAACGACCAACGACCAACGACCGGCCACAAGCGATCCCTATCGTGCTATTTGACACGCATTGTCATCTTGACTTCGAGTCCTTCCACGACGACGTGGCGGCCGTGGTGGAGCGCGCGGCCGCGGTGGGCGTGACGCGCATCGTCGTGCCCGCGCTCGACTTGGACAACGCCGCGGCCGTGCTGGCCCTGGCCGAGCGCTTCCCCGGCGTCTACGCCGCCGTCGGCGTTCATCCGAACTCGGCCGCGGGCTGGCGCGACGAGTGGATCGATGACCTGCGCGCTCTGGCGGCCCACGAGAAGGTGGTCGCCATTGGTGAGATCGGCCTGGACTATTACTGGGACAAGACCCCGCAGGAAATACAACACCGTGCCCTGGCGCGGCAGCTTGACCTGGCGCTGGAACTCGACCTGCCGGTGATCATTCATAACCGGGAGGCGAGTGACGATGTCGTGCGGCTGCTGAGGGAAGCAGGGGGGCAGGGGAGCAAGGCAGCGGGGGATCATGGCGAGAGCGGCCCTCTCCCTAACCCTCTCCCAGGGGGAGAGGGAATCGTCACCCGCCACTCGCCACCCGTCACTCTCCTCCGCGGTGTGCTGCACTCCTTCTCGGCCGATTGGGCGACGGCCGAGGCGGCGCTGGCGCTGGGCTTCTATCTGGGCTTCACCGGGCCGCTGACCTACAAAAAGGCCGACGACCTGCGTGAAATCGCCGCCCGCGTCCCGCTCGACCGCATCCTGATCGAGACCGACGCGCCCTTCCTGGCCCCGCACCCCTTCCGCGGCAAGCGCAACGAACCGGCCCACGTCCGCCTCGTCGCCGAGCGCCTGGCCGAGTTGCGCGGCCTCTCGCTGGAAGAAGTGGCCGCGGCAACAACGGCCAACGGGTTAGGCCTCTTCGGGATGACCGACGACGGCTGACGGCTGACCGCGGCCAGAAGGACTATCCCAGAAGGACCACTGACCCCTGTCCACTGACCACTGACCACTATGCTCTCCATCCTCATCGTCAACTGGAACGTCCGCGACCTGCTGCGCGACTGCCTTCGTTCCATCGAGCGCGGCCGCGGGGCGCTGGAGGTGGAAGTGATCGTGGTCGACAGCGCTTCCGGCGACGATAGCGTGGCGATGGTTGCGGCCGAGTTCCCGTGGGTGACCCTGCGGCCGCAGAGCGAAAACGTCGGCTTCCCGCGCGGCAACAATATCGCCCTCGCCGAAGCGCGGGGCGACCACCTGCTGCTACTGAACCCGGATACCGTGGTGCTAGACGATGCCCTGACTGTCATGGTTGCCTATCTGGAGAAAAACCCCGAAGTTGGCGCGGTGGGGCCGCAACTGCTCAATCCTGACGGCAGCGTCCAGTCGTCGCGCCGCCGCTTCCCCACGCTGGCGACTGGCTTTTTTGAAAGCACGTGGCTGGAGGGCGTGGCGCCGGGTGTTCTGCGCCGCTATTACGCCCTCGACCTGCCCGATGACCGCATGGCCGACGTGGACTGGCTGGTAGGCGCATGCATCATGGTCCCCCGCGGCGTTTATGAGCAGATAGGCGGGCTGGACGAGGCGTACTTCATGTACTCGGAGGAGCTCGACTGGTGCCGGCGCATCAAGGAGGCTGGCTGGCGGGTCGTCTATCACCCGGAGGCGCGCGTCGTCCATCACGTCGGGAAAAGCAGCGAGCAAGCGGTCACCGCGCGCCACATCAACTTCCAACGGGCCAAGCTCCGTTACTTTCTCAAGTACCACGGCCGCGCCGCGGCCGGCGTCCTGCGCAATTTCCTGCTCGCCAGTTATGCCTGGGAGCTGCTCATCGAGGCGGCCAAGGGCGCGCTAGGCAACAAGCCGGAGTTGCGCCGTCAGCGCGTTCGGGCCTACCTGGACGTGCTGCGATCCGGGCTGCGCCCGGCGGGCTATTAGCTATGCGCATCGGACTTGTAACTGGTGAGTACCCGCCGCTGGAGGGCGGGGTGGGGGCCTTCACTGAGCAACTGGCGCGGGCGCTGGCGGCGGGCGGCCACGATCTCCACGTCATCACCACCCGCCGCGCCCGCCCGGCCGACGCCCCGCGCAAACCCGCCGCCCTGTTCGAGCCGGTCGATCTCGGCTACGCCTGGCTGCACCCGCGAATCGGCCGCTGGCGCTGGCCGTCGCTCTCGGCCGTCGCCGAGATAGCCTTGCGTTACGACCTGAACGTGGTCAACCTGCAATACCAGGCGGCGGCTTTCAACATGAACAGCGCGGCGATTAACTACCTGCCCTGGCGGCTGCGCGGCGTGTCCCCGGTCGTCGTCACCTTCCACGACCTGCGCGTGCCCTACCTCTTTCCCAAGGCAGGTGGGCTACGCGAGCGGGTCGTGCGCGGGCTGTCGCGGCGGGCGGCGGGCGTCATTGCCACCAACGCCGCCGACTTCGCCACGCTCCAGCAGTGGACGGCCGCGCCCGTACGCCAGATCCCCATCGGCAGCAACATCGATGCCCACGAACCGAACCACGTCGAAATTGCCGAGGTGCGCGAGCAACTGGGTCTGGCGTCGGACGACGTGCTGCTCGGTTACTTCGGCTTCCTGAACCAGACGAAGGGCGCAGACACGTTGATCGACGCGATGGCCCGGCTCGACGGCCGCCACCACCTCGTTTTCATCGGTGGTCAGACGGGGGCCAGCGACCCGGAGAACAACGAAACCTTCCTGCGCGGCCTGCGCGCGCAGATCGAGCGGCTTGGGCTCACTAATCGCGTCCACTGGACGGGCTTCCTGTCGCCGGCGCGCGTCTCGGCCCATCTGGCGGCGGCCGACCTGATGGTGATGCCCTACCGCGACGGCGTCTCGCTGCGGCGGGGGACGTTGATGGCCGTGCTGGCCCACGGCCGGCCGCTCGTCACCACGGCCCCGGCCGCGCCGACGCCCGAACTCCGCCACGGCGACAACGTCTGGCTGATTCCGCCGGACGACCCGGCGGCCCT
>CAZSOD010000038.1:0-26086 GCA_964608255.1 uncultured Ardenticatenaceae bacterium | reverse complement strand
GGCTTCGTCGTCCCTGATTTCGCCAGCCAGCTCGCGGCCATCCGCCTCAGCCGCCGGGAGCCGGTCATCCGCGTCGGCAACCTGGACCCGGAGCGCGACTTCACCGACGTGCGCGACGTGGCGGCCGCTTACCTGCGCCTGGCCGAAGCGGGACGGCCGGGGGAAGCTTACCTGATCTGTTCCGGCCGCGCAGTCAGCGTGCGCCACATGCTCGACACGCTCATCGATCTGGCCGGGGTGGCGGTGGAGGTGCAGGTGGACGAGGCGCGGGTCAACCCGTCGGACACGCCATGTCTCTACGGCAGCAACGCCAAGATCGCTACGGACACGGGCTGGCGGCCGCAGATTCCCCTGCGCCGGTCACTGGCCGACGCGCTGGCCGATTGGGAGAGCCGGCTGGCGGTGGAATGAGGAAGGAACCAATCGGCCTGTTGGTGTGTTTTCAGAAGGACATGATTATGAGCCAAGATGCTCCGCAGCGTTTATATCTGATGCAGGTTGGGTCGATGCCGGAATACGAGATCCCGATTGTTTGCTATCTGGTGCAGACGGGTGACGGCAAGAATATTCTGATTGACAGTGGTCTACCGGAGATTATTCCCGAAGGGGAATCTGAGTTCGAGAACGGACAGGACGTTATCGAGCAGTTGGCGAGCCTTGACCTAAAACCGGACAATATTGATGTGGTCATTTCCACGCATTATGATGGTGATCATGCCGGAAGACACGCGGCATTCACGAAGGCGCAATATGTTGTTCAGCGCGTCCATCATTTGGATGCGCTGGGCAACCCTCGTTTTGCTGACATTCGACCTCAATGGGATCAGCCCATGGAGCGCATTCGGCTGGTAGACGGGGATACGGAACTGCTGCCGGGGCTGGAGCTGATTGAGACGAGCGGGCACGTGCCAGGACATCAATCGGTACTGGTGCGGCTGCCCAAAACGGGGGCGATTCTATTGACGGTTGACGCTGTACCCTTCGGCGAGGGCTTTACGCGTGATGAGCGGGGTGATGCCAGCAACCCGGACGCCGAGGCGATTCGCGCCAGCACGATCAAACTGCTTGATCTTGTCGAACGGGAGCATATCTCCCTGGTGATTTTCGGTCATGACAATGGGCAGTGGGAGACACTCAAGAAAGCGCCAGAATTTTACGAGTAAAGCAGCGTTTGAAGTGAAGAGGCGAAGAACGGGCGAGACGTGGTATTGTGGCCAAGGATAAAGAGCGACTGGATAAGCTGTTAGTAGACCGGGGGCTGGTGGAGAACCGGACGCGGGCGCGGGCGCTGATCATGGCTGGGGAGGTCCGCGTCAACGGCGAGCGCGTCGATAAGGCGGGCACGGCCGTCGCCCTCGACGCCACTCTAGAGGTCACGGCCCCCTTGCCCTACGTCAGCCGCGGCGGGTTCAAACTGGCTGGCGCGCTGGACGCCTTCGGCGTGGACGTCGCCGGGCGCGTCGGCGCCGACGTGGGCGCATGCACCGGCGGCTTCACCGACGTCCTGCTCCAGCGCGGCGCGGCGCACGTCTACGCTCTCGATGTCGGCCAGGGGCAGCTCGACTGGAAGCTGCGCCAGGACCCGCGCGTGGTCGTCATGGAGCGGACGAACGCGCGCTACGTCGAATCGCTGCCCGAGCCGGTCGGCCTGGTGGTCATCGACGTGTCCTTCATCTCGCTGAAGCTGATTCTGCCCGCGGTCGCCAACTGGCTGAGCCCGGCGGCCGACGTGGTAGCTCTCATCAAGCCCCAGTTCGAGGCCGGGCCGGAGTCAGTGGGCAAGGGGGGCATCGTCCGCGACCCGCGCGTCCACCGGGCGGTGCTGGGCGATGTGCTGGGATGGGCGGCGGCGCGCGGCCTCGCTCCGCAGGGGCTCATTCGCTCGCCCATCCAGGGCGCGGACGGCAATGTGGAGTACCTCGTCTGGCTGCGCCCGTCGGCTGCCTCCAAGGACGTGAGTGCCCTTATCGAGTCGGCGTTGGCGGAGTAGGAGTAATTCAACGCGGCTTGGCCCGGACTTCACGGATGGACCAGCAAATCCGTGGTGTTCGTGCTGAATGACTACTCGATGAGCCGGATTTCGCCCACCCACTTGATTTGCCGCAGCGCCTCGTCCGTCTCGCTGGGTACGATGAGGCGAACAAGTCCTTCTTCGCGCGTCAGGGGTTGCCCGTCACGGGTGTGGGCCAGCAGCACCGGCTGCGCTCTCGCCGCCCACTCGTCGGCCGTGACCCGCGTACCGAAGCCGTCGTCACTGATGATAAGCGCCGCCGACCAGTCGCCGGGCGCCAGTGCGCCTATGACCGTGCCGAGCAAGACGCCGGTGAACGTAAACGGCCCGCTGCGCGGGTGTCCGGTGCTGACGATGTAGCTGTCGGGCAGCGTTAGCACGGGGAGCCGCCGAAGATCCTCCACTGAGATCCGCACCAGCCCAGAGGGCGTTACCAGTCGTAGCGTCGGGTCATCCGTCGGCGGCGTCGGGTTCGGATCGTGCGGGTGGGGGTGGTCAAGCCACTCGGGTTTTTCAGACATCCAGCGCCTTCTTTTCACCGGGCCGCGACCCGTGGGTGAGGTCGCCCCATTCTGCTATACTTGGTCATATGGAGCAAAGCCGTATCCGTAATTTCTGCATTATCGCCCATATTGACCACGGAAAATCCACCCTAGCCGACCGGCTCCTGCAAGCGACGGGCACTATCTCCGATCGCGAGATGCAGGAGCAAGTGCTCGACAGCATGGATATCGAGCGCGAGAAGGGCGTCACCATCAAGGCCTCGGCCGTGCGCATGAGCTACCGCGCCAAAGACGGCGAAACCTATGAGATGAACCTGATCGACACGCCCGGCCACGTGGACTTCGCCTACGAGGTCAGCCGGGCGCTGCAAGGGTGTGAGGGGGCCATCCTCGTCGTTGACGCCACGCAGGGCATCGAGGCGCAGACGCTGGCCAACCTCTACATGGCTGTCGAGGCCGACCTGGAACTGCTGCCGGTCGTCAACAAGATCGACCTGCCGGCGGCCATGCCCGAAGAGGTGGCCGAAGAGATCGAGAACGTCACCGGCTTCCCGGCCGAAGAGGTGATCCCGATCAGCGCCAAGACGGGCGCCAACATTGAGGCAGTGCTCGAAGCGGTCGTTCGTAAAATCCCGCCGCCACGCGGCGACCACGAAGCGCCTTTTCGCGCCCTCGTTTTCGACTCCCACTACGACTCCTACAAGGGGGTTATCGCTTACGTGCGCGTGTTCGAGGGCGTGCTGCGCGACCGGCAGCCGGTGATGATGATGTCCAACGGTGTGGCCGTGGAGCCAATTGAGATCGGTATCTTCAACCCGGGCATGGTGCCGGTGGACACGCTGGAGGCGGGCGAAGTTGGCTACATCGCCACCGGCTTGAAGACGGTGCGCGAGTGCCGCGTCGGCGACACCATCACGCTGCGCGATAAACCGGCCGTCCAGCCGCTGCCGGGCTACAAGTCCATCAAGCCGATGGTCTACGCCGGGCTCTACCCGACCGAGGGCGAGGACTACCAACTGCTCAAAGAGGCGCTGGAGCGGCTACAACTCAACGACGCCTCGCTCGTTTTCGAGCCGGAGACGTCGAACGCGCTCAACTTTGGCTTCCGTTGCGGCTTCCTGGGGTTGTTCCACATGGAGATCATTCAGGAGCGGCTGGAGCGCGAGTACGACCTGGACCTGATCGCCACCGCGCCCAGCGTCGAGTACGAAGTGGTCATGCTCAACACGGGCGAGGTGAAACTCATCGAGAGCCCCGCCGACCTGCCCGACGAGAGCACGATTGCCGAGATCCGCGAGCCGTGGATGCACGTCCAGATATTCGCGCCAGAGGAGTTTTACGGCGTGGTGATGGACCTGGCCCGCAAGCGGCGCGGCGAGTTCATCAAGCAGGAGCATCCCGCGCCCGGCCGCGTGGTGCTGCATTACTACCTGCCTTTAGCGGAGATGATCGTCGATTTCTACGACAAGCTCAAGAGCAGCACCCGCGGTTACGCCTCGATGGACTACGAGTTCGACGGCTACCGCGCCTCGGATCTGGTCAAGCTGGAGGTGCTGGTCGCCAAGCAACCGGTGGACGCGCTGGCGATGATCGTCCACGCCGAACACGCCTACCACCGCGGCCAGCGCCTTGTCTCTGAGTTGAAGGACCTGATCCCCCGCCAAATGTACGAAGTGCCGATTCAGGCCGCCACGAGCAAGCGCGTCATCAGTCGCGCCAACGTTAAGGCGCTACGCAAGGATGTGCTGGCAAAATGCTATGGGGGCGACATTACCCGGAAGAAGAAGCTGCTGGAGAAGCAGAAGAAGGGTAAGAAGCGCATGAAGATGATCGGCAACGTCGAAGTGCCGCAAGAGGCATTTATGGCGGTGCTGAAGTTGGGCGAGGATTAGACGACCGCCGACGGCTGACCGACGACCGCCGCCGGAAACGCCCTTCTTGCGGCGGTCAGCGGTCGGCCGTCGGCGGTCGCGATTCGCCCGCCCCCACATTCCAATAACCCAAGAGGTTGGTTCATGAGAAGCGTCAACCATCGCTGCCCGGCCTGCGGCGCGGAGCGCATGTCGGTCTTTTACGAGGTCGGCAACGTGCCGGTCAATAGCGTTTTGCTGGTGAATAGCCGGCAGGAGGCGCTGGACTTCCAGCGCGGCGACATCACCCTTGCCGCTTGCCCGGCCTGCGGCTTCATCAGCAACGTTGCCTTTGACGAGGCGCTCACCCAGTACACCGCCCGTTATGAGGCGACTCAGGGTTACTCGCCGACTTTTAATAAGTTCCACCGCGCCCTGGCCCAGGACCTGATCGACCGCTACGACCTCCGCGGCAAGGACGTGATCGAGATCGGCTGCGACAAGGGCGACTTCATCACCATGCTGGCCGAGATGGGCGACAACCGCGGCGTCGGTTTCGATCCGGCCTACGTCCCCGGCCGCCACCCCAGCCCGGCGGCCGACCGCCTGACCTTCATCCCCGACTTCTACTCCGAGAAGTACACCGATTACCGCGCCGACTTCATCTGCTGCAAGATGACGCTGGAGCACATCCCCGATGTGGGCGAGTTTGTCGCCACCGTTCGCCGCTCCATCGGTGACAACCACGAGGCGGTTGTCTTCTTTCAGATTCCCAATGCCCAGTACGTCCTGTGCGACGTGGCCTTCTGGGATATCTACTACGAACACTGCTCCTACTTCACCAAGGGCTCGCTGGCCCGGCTCTTTCGGCGCGCCGGGTTCGAGGTGCGGGATTTGTGGACGGCCTATGACAATCAGTATTTGATGATTGAGGCCCGTCCGGCAGGGGAGCAGGGGAGTGGGGGAGCAGGGGAAGCAGTACTGCCGGGCGGGGAGAGCCCGGTTGAGACAATGGAGATGGTCGAGTACTTCGTGGAACATTACGAGACCAAGCGGGACGAGTGGCGGCGGGCGCTGGTGGAGTGGAAAGCGGCCGGCAAGAGGGTTGTCCTGTGGGGCGGTGGCTCCAAAGGGGTGGCCTTCCTGACCACGCTCGGCCAATCCGTGGCCGATATCGCTTATGCCGTGGACATCAACCCGATCAAGCACGGCACTTTTATGGCCGGGACGGGACAGGAGATCGTCGCGCCTGAATTCTTGCGGGAATACCACCCCGACGTCGTCGTCATCATGAACCCGGTCTACCGCGACGAGATCGCCGCTGACTTGACGACCATGAACCTGGTACCGGAGATACGGACGCTGTGAGGCGACTCCCGTCGTCCGACCGCAGACGACCGACCGCCGACATACTGACGTGCTGACCTACTGAATACTTCTTAACTCCCATGACCTACCCCGTCTGCCCCGATTCCCCTATCCTGCCGCTGATCGAGATGACGCAAGTGCCCGTGCATTGCAACGTGCTGTGGCCCACCCGCGAAGCGGCGCTGGCCGCGCCCCGTGGCGACATCCGGCTGGCCTACCTGTCCGCCTGCGGTCATACCTTTAACGCCGCCTTCGACCCATCTTTGATGGAATACACCCAGGAGTACGAAAACTCGCTCCACTTCTCGCCCCGTTTTCAGGAGTACGCCACGGCGCTGGCCGATGGGCTGGTCAAGAAGTACAGCCTGCGCGACAAGGATATTGTCGAGATCGGCGCGGGCAAGGGCGACTTCCTGATCATGCTCTGCGCCCTGAGCGGCAACCGCGGCTGGGGCTATGACCCCAGCTACGTACCCGAGCCGGGCTACACCGCCCCCAACGTCACCTTCGTCCAGGACTTCTACACCGAGAAGTACCTCGACCAGAAAGCGGATCTGATCGTGTGTCGCCACGTGCTAGAGCACATCGAAGACCCCGACGCTTTCATTGCCCAGGTGCGGCGCGCCGTCGGCCAGCAGCAGTCGATCGTCTTTTTCGAAGTGCCTAACGCCCTGTGGACGCTCCAGCGCGGCGGCATCTGGGACATCATCTACGAACATTGCTCTTATTTTAGCCCCCTCTCCTTGGCCGCCCTCTTCCGTCGCCACGGCTTTGACGTGCTGGCGGTAAATGAGGTGTTTGGGGGGCAGTTTCTGACGATAGAAGCCAGAGCGACCGCCGACGGCCGACAGCCGACCGCGGACGACGGACGACAGACCACGAACCCCGGCGAGAGCGCTTTCGCGCTGGCGGCGGTCGACGGTCGGCCGTCGGCGGTCGGGCCCGCGCTAGAGGCTCTCGAAGCTGACGCCCGCGCCTTCGCCGCCGGCTACCGCGCCAAGCGTGACGAGTGGCGGGAGCAACTGCGCGGGCTGGCCTCCGCCGGCAAGCGCGGCGTCGTCTGGGGCGCGGGCTCAAAAGGCGTTACGTTCCTGAATGCGACCGAAGCGGGCGGGGAAATCGCCGCCATTGTCGACATCAACCCGCGCAAGCAAGGTAAATTCGTCGCGGGCACCGGTCAGCAGATCGTCGCTCCCGCCCGCCTGGCCGACATACGGCCGGACTTCGTTATCATCATGAACGCCAACTACCGCGACGAGATCGGCCGGGCGCTGGCCGAGGTCGGCGTAGAGGCCGAGGTACTGGCGGCTTAAGGGCGGGAAGCAACTCGACGGCACGGGCGCGGCTGCTTGGTGCTCTGCGCCCCGGCATCAATGCGTTCGGGTGCGACCTGAAACCGACGTCCGCTCTGGCCGCGGATCAGCCTGGCTTGCTATCCGTCAGTCATTGGCTATAATACGTTCCCGGCGGGAAGGTGCGACGTAATCGGCACGACGGCTTTCCGGCCGGGGCGACTTGCCCCACGAACTAACACACGATACGGATATGGAGGATACGCAATGCCATTGTCTGTGGCAGAAAAAGCCGAACTGATTGGCAACTTCGCGACGCATGAGGGTGACACCGGCTCCCCTGAGGTGCAGATCGCGTTGATGGACAAACGAATTCGCCAGCTTCAGGAACACCTGAATGCTCATAAGCATGACGAAAGCTCTCGCCGCGGCCTACTCAAGCTGGTCGGCAAGCGCCGCCGCATGCTGGCCTATCTGCGCAAGGAGCACCCGGACCGTTATCGCGCCATCATCGGCCGTCTCGGGTTGCGTCGTTAGGAAAATCGGAAGCGGTAAAAGGGCGAAGCGTACTTCGCCCTTTTTGTAGGAGCGGAACAGCGGCGGGGTTCGGAATTGGGTATTGTCGCTTACCCCGATCGGCGGCGGTAAGAGCCAATCCCCAGTCCCTAACCCCAGTTCTGCTCCCCGGATCACTTACGCGGAACGATCTGTCCTGGCCCGAAGTGTAAACGCGAGACGACAGACGGCAGCGCCGGACCGGCTGCTCGTTTGCCGTTTCCGCTTACCCGTCGACCGGGCAACCGTCCCGTCGCATCAAGCAAGGAATGTAGAATAGAATGGCATCTGAATCTGTATTTACCACCACAGTCGGCCGTCACGAGTTGACCATTGCGACCGGCAAGCTGGCCGAGCAGGCTGGAGGAGCGGTGACGCTCCGCGTGGGGGAGTCTGTCCTCCTGGCCACCGCTACCATGTCGAAGTCCATCCGCGAGGGTCTGGATTTCTTCCCCCTGAGCGTTGACTTCGAAGAGAAGATGTACGCCGCCGGACGTATTCCCGGCGGCTTCTTCCGCCGCGAGGGCAAGCCGACCACCGAGGCCGTGCTGACCTCGCGCCTGACTGACCGGCCGCTGCGGCCGCTATTCCCCGACGGCATGCGCAACGAGGTGCAGGTTATCGTCACGACCCTGTCCTCGGACAGCGTCCACCACCTCGACATCATGTCCGTCAATGCCGCCAGCGCCGCCCTGACTATTTCCGACGTGCCCTGGAACGGCCCCGTCGGCGCCGTGCGTGTCGGCTACATCGACGGCCAGTTTGTCGCCGACCCCACTATTCAGGAAATGGTCGATAGCCAGCTTGACCTGCGAATCGCCGGCACGCGCGAAGCTATCATCATGGTCGAGGCCGCCGCCAACGAAGTGCCCGAGCAACTGATGGTCGAGGCGCTGGCCTTCGGCCACGATGCGCTCCAACCCATCATTGCGCTGCTCGACGAAATGCGGGCGGCGGTGGGCAAGGAAAAGCGCGAGCCCACCCTTTCTGAGTCGGACTCGGCGCTAGTGGAAGCGGCAAAAGGCCGCATCGGTGACCGCATTGCCGATGTGATTGCCAGCACGACGGAGCGCGAAGACCGCAACGAAGCGCTCGATACCTTGCGCGACGAAATTGTCGACAGCTTCCTCGCCGACGACGAAAGTACCGATCCCAAGGCGGTGCGCGAGATTTTCGCCGATGAGATTAAGAAGGCCGTGCGCCAGCGCATCCTCTACGAAGGCATCCGCCCCGACGGCCGCGATTACACGACCATCCGGCCGCTCTACTCCGAGATCGGGCTAAGCCCGCGCGCCCATGGGTCCGGTCTTTTCCAGCGCGGCCAGACCCAGGTGCTGTCCATCGTGGCCCTGGGCACGCCGCGCGAGGCGCAAAAGCTTGACGGCCTATCGCCGGAAGACACGCGCCGCTACATGCATCACTACAACTTTCCGCCCTTCTCCACCGGCGAGACCTGGCCCATGCGCGGCCCGCGCCGGCGCGAGATCGGTCACGGCGCGCTGGCCGAAAACGCCCTGCTGCCGATGATCCCGTCGGAAGAGGAGTTCCCCTACACCATCCGCGTCGTTTCCGAGGTGTTGTCGTCCAACGGCAGCACCAGCCAGGCCAGCGTTTGCGCTTCCAGCCTGGCCCTGATGGACTGCGGCGTGCCGATCAAGCGGCCGGTGGCCGGCGTGGCGATGGGCCTGGTGACGGACGGCAACAAATACGCCGTCTTGACTGACATCCAGGGCCTTGAAGACCACCTGGGCGACATGGATTTCAAGGTTGCGGGCACGACCGAAGGCATTACAGCCTTGCAGATGGACATCAAGATCAGCGGCCTGGATATGAACACCATGGCCGAGGCGCTGGAGCAGGCGCGCGTGGGTCGCATGCAGATCCTCGAGCACATGCGCCAGACGATTGCCGGGCCGCGCGCGCAGTTGAGCGCCTATGCGCCGCGCATGCTGACGATCAAGATCGATCCGGAGAAGATCGGCGCGATTATCGGCAAGGGCGGGGCGACGATCCGCGGCCTGGAAGAGGAGTTTGAAGTATCGGTCGACATCCAGGAAGACGGCACGGTCTTCGTGGCCGGCGTGGATGGCCTGAAGGCCGAAGCGGCCGTCGAGCGCATCCACATGTTGTCCCACGACCCGGAGCCGGGCGAGGTCTTCACCGGCAAGGTCGTGCGTATCACCGACTTTGGCGCGTTTGTTGAACTGACGCCGGGCCAGGACGGGATGGTGCACATCTCCCAACTGGCTTCAGAACACTTGCAGCGCGTTGAGGATGCCGTGCGCATGGGCGACGAGGTCATGGTCATGGTCACTGACGTCAGCAGCGAGGGCAAGATTCGCCTGTCGCGGCGCGCCGTCCTGGAGGGCTGGAGCCTCGAAGAAGCTCGCGCCCAGGACTCGGCCCGCAAGAGCAGCGGCGGCCCGCGCGGCGACGGCGGCGATCGGCGCGGTGGCGACCGGCGGGGCGGCGACCGTGGCGGGCGGCCGCGGCGCTAATCTCAATTAGCAGACCTGACCGGTCGGCGGACACGGAAATCGTATTGGACGGTTCCACGGTTCGCCGACCTGTCAGGTCTTTGTTATATGAGGAGCAACCCCATGAAACGAATTGCATGGCTCTTGCCGCTGCTGCTGTTCCTGGCGGCCTGCGGCTCCGGGACAGCCGATACATTTGAGCCGTCGGGCGTCGCCGAGCCCGGCCAGGAATCGACCACGACCGCCCCAACGGCCGCGGCCCCGGACGCAACGACCGCGCCCACGGCCGACGACCCGACGGCTGTCCGCGAACGAGACTGGAAACAAGGCAACACCGTTGACCCGGCGGTGACGATTATCGAGTACGGCGACTTCCAGTGACCGGGCTGCGCAGGGTTCGCCCCCCTGCTAAAGCGTCTGGTAGACGCTTACCCCGATGATGTCCTGGTGGTCTACCGCCATTTCCCGCTCAATAGCATTCACCCCAACGCGCAGAAGTCGGCCGAGGCGGCCGAGGCCGCGGGCGCCCAGGGTCAGTTCTGGGAGTACCACGACGCCCTCTTCGCGCGGCAAGGCGAATGGAGTTCGCTGAGCACCGCCGACGCGCGGCAGTTCTTTATCGATTTGGCCGGCGAGTTGGGCCTGGACACCGATCTGTTCACCGACGCCCTGGACGGCGGCGAATTTGCCGGCTACGTTTCGGGGTCGGAACAGGAGGCGACGGCGCTTGGTCTGCCCGGAACGCCGTCGGCTATCGTTAACGGTCAGGTCGTCCCCGGTGAGGGCCTGCCGCGTGATTTCGAAGCCTGGGAGGCATTTGTGAAAGACGAGAAGAGTGTCAAGGATCTGGCGGCGCGCCAGTACAAATCCGCGCCGGCAATGACCATCGACCAGAATAAGCGCTACCTGGCCCATGTGAAGATGGCCAAGGGCGGCGAGTTCACCATCGAGCTGCTGCCCAAGTCCGCGCCGCAGACGGTCAACAGCTTTGTATTCCTGGCTCGCGAGGGCTGGTTCGATGGCGTCACGTTCCATCGCGTGCTGCCCGGCTTCGTGGCCCAGACGGGCGATCCCAGCGGCACCGGCCGCGGCGGCCCCGGCTACATGATCCCCAACGAGATCGACCGCAGCCTTTCGCACAATGAGAAGGGCATCGTCGCCATGGCCAACGCCGGGCCCAATACCAACGGCAGCCAGTGGTACATCACCTACGGTGATGTTAGCCAGCTTGATGGTTCCTACACCATCTTCGGTCGGGTGATCGAGGGCATGGACGTCGTCGAGGGCATCACCCCGCGCGATCCGTCGCGCAATCCCGGCGCACCCCCAGGCGACGTGATCGAGAGTATCACCATTGAAGAGACCGCCCCATAGCCGGGGCCACGTCGAGTCCGCTGCTGAATCCTCGCTCGCGGCCACGTGATGTGGCGCGACCGTGAGCGCGCTGTTGCCGGTGGAACAACCAGACGTGGATAGAACATAGATGAGACGGGTTGCTGTAAGCGAGCGCGGACTCAATCCGTTTCATCTATGTTGATCCAAGTTGGACGCTTCGCTCGACAAAAGAACGCGCTGAACCGCGAATTACGCACCACGACAAACTACGAAAACAAGGTGGCGAATAACTTCCAACCGCCGGCCGAGCCATTGGTAGAGCGCAATGCCTTCCGTCAGGCAGAAGCGCAGCCGTCGACCGTGCCCGCTTTCGCTGCCGTGCAACCTTCTCTGCCCGTTCCCGTTTTGCCCGAAGACCCGGCCTGGGAGCGGCTCTACTGGGTGGCGTGGGAGGCCCTATGGTCACGGCTGCGCCCGCCGCCGGCCGGATCGCGCCTTGTCGCCCCCTTTGCCCACCCTGGCGAAAACGCCAATCTGGAAATGGGCGCAAGCTCTTTCGTCGCCCAGCTGTCTGGCTACCTGCCGGCCGAGTTTCGTCTGGCCGACAGTCTCAACAACTTCTATGCCCGCCAGCACGACGACGGCTGCATTGTCCGCGAATTGGACCCGAACACGGGCGAGGACTGCCACGAAGCGTATGGGCCCAATAGCGCGGGCCCCAACACGTTGGCCTGGGCGGAATGGCGACGCTTCCGCCTGACAGGCGACACCCAGCGCGTGGCCGAGGTCTTCTGGCCGCTGCTCGCATACCACCGCTGGATGCGGCTCAACCGGACGTGGCCCAACGGACTATACTGGACGACTAGCTATGCCAGTGGTCTGGCCAACCAGCCCCGTGTACCTAACGGCCGTTACCATCACCGTCACTGGGCCTGGGTGGATGCCACGGCTCAGGCCGTTCTCAGCGCCTCATTGCTGGAGCGCATGGCGGTGCTGCTCGGCGAGCAGGAAGCGGCCGACGAGTGCGCCGCGGAGCGGTCTGCGCTGACGCAAACGTTCAACGACGCCATGTGGAATGGTGAGCAATCCTTCTATCAGGATACTGCCCCCGACGGCCGCTTCAGCGCCGCCAAGAGCATCGGCGCTTACTGGGCGCTGCATGAGCCGCGGCTCATTCCCACCGACCGCTTAACGCCATTTATCCAGCACCTGCGCGATACGTGGTCTTTCCGCACGCCCACCGTGCTGCCGAGCCTCTCGGCCGACAGCGAGGGCTACAACGCGCGCACGGGTAATTGCTGCCGGGGCGCGGTTTGGCCCGCGCTGACCTATATGGTCGTGCGCGGCCTGTTCGTTGCCGGCCAGCCTTCTCTCGCCCACAAGCTGGCTGTCAGCCACGTTGAGGCCGTCACTCAGGTTTATGGGGACACCGCCCGTCTGTGGGAAAACTACGCGCCGGAGGACATGACCCCTGGCGAACCGGCGGCCGAAGACCTAACAGGCCAATCGGCCGCGGGTATCGTGGCGCTGGTGTTGGAAGGCGTCCTGGGCCTGAGTATGGATTGGCCGCTGCGGCAGGTGCGCTGGCGGCGCGATCTGGCGCGGGCCGAGGGATACGGTGTTCGCAACCTGGCTCTTGGCCGCGAAGGCACACTCGATCTATTCACGGCCGGCAAGCGGGTGAGCATCCGCACCGACGTTCCGTTCACTCTCGTTCTCGCCGCCGGGCAGGATGTTGTCCAGACGGCCGTGCCGTCCGGTTCGTTCGAGATCGAGCTCGACTAGCCCGCCGGCCCCGAAAGCGCCATGTTTGCCTTCACCGCGGCGACGATCAACTTGCGCAACCGTGCCGATCGCTGGCTGGCGCGCCGCCACCTGCTGGTCGGCCAGCTGGTGGATGCCACCCCCGACATCATCGCCCTGCAGGAGATCAGCTTGACGGTGGGTCAGGGCAACTGGGTGGCGCGTCAGGTAAATATCCGCCTGACTGGTGACTCGCGCCGGCCCTATCGTTTGGTGCAGGTGCGCCGCCCGCACCCACGCCACGCTTTAGAGGCAGTGGGCATCATGACCCGTTTGCCGATCATCTACCACGACTCCCTGCCGCTTGGATTTGAGGGGCGCGTGGCTGTGCGCGTCAACGTCGAACTCCCGGCTGAAGCGGCCGGTTCCCGTCGCCAGTCACTTGACTTTGTCAGCGTTCACCTGCATCATGAGCAAGCTGAGAGCGAGGCGCGGCTGGAACAGGCGATGGGCCTCGTCGGTTGGCTCAACGAAAAGCGCCGCGTGCCATTGCAGGTGATTGCCGGCGACTTTAATGAGGTGCCCGATGGTCTGGCGATCAAGTTCATGCGCCAGTCCTACCGCTCAGCTTACGCCGAGGCCCACGGCGCCGACCCGCTAGCGACATTCCCCACAAATCTGGCGCAGCCGTCGCCCGATTGGGCGGGTTGCCTGGACTACGTATTTCTCTCGCCGGCCGTGTATAGGGTCACAAGGGCATCCATCTTCCTGGATAAGCCCGCGGCCGACGACGAGACGCTATATCCGTCCGACCACGTTGGCCTTCTGGTCGGCCTTGAGGTTTGATACCGGGGTGGAAAAGCGCAAGGAATTGATATCCATCGTCGCTCCTGTCTACAACGAAGAGGCGGTGCTCGACGCGCTCTATGCACGGGTGCGGGCCGTTCTGGACGGAGCGGGCGAAGAGTGGGAGCTGGTGCTGGTCAATGACGGGAGCCGTGACGCCTCGGCCGACGTCATCGCCCGCCTGCACGCCCAGGACCCGCGCGTCAAGGGGCTCAGCTTCGCGCGCAATTTCGGTTTCCAGATCGCCGCTACGGCCGGGTTGGATTACGCGCGCGGTGACGCGGTGATCCTGACCGACGCTGACTTGCAGGATCCGCCCGAGGTCTATCCGGCGATGCTGGCCCAGTGGCGGGCCGGTTACGACGTGGTCTATGGCGTCCGCGCCAGCCGCGAGGGTGAGACGTGGTTCAAGGTGACCACAGCCAAGCTCTTCTACCGCCTCATTCACCGCATCACCAGCATCAACATCCCGCTCGACACGGGCGACTTCCGGTTGATGGATCGGCGGGTCATCAATGCGCTACGGGGCATGAATGAGCGCAATCGCTTCCTGCGCGGCATGGTACCGTGGGTGGGCTTCCGGCAGATTGGCGTTGAGTATCACCGCGAGGCGCGCTACGCCGGCGAGGCCAAGTTCACGAGCGTCAAGAAGATGCTGCCGTTCGCGCTCGACGCCATCACCAGCTTTTCCTACTTCCCGCTCCAACTGGCGACCATCCTGGGCTTCGTCATGGCCGCCGTCAGCTTCATCGCCATTCTCGCTGTGGTGCTGGTGCGTTTGCTGGGCCCCCACGAGCCGCTGCTGGGGCAGGCAACCACGCTGGTGGTCGTGCTGTTTCTGGGCAGCATCCAGTTGATCTGTCTGGGGATTATCGGGGAGTATCTCGGGCGAATCTATGACGAAGTAAAGGGCCGGCCGCTCTACCTGATCCAGCAGAGCTGGGGCATCGACAACGCGCCTTTGGGCCGCTTCGCGCCGCCCATGGGCCCGCATAGCGGTATCGAGTAGTCCCTGCCTTGTAGGTTCTAGCCGCCTATCTCCGACATCACCCGATTTAGCGGGATCACGTCCTCGGACAGACCATGCCCCCACGGCTTCCACCAGATGCCGTCGGTGATAACGTCGCGTAGCTCGTCATCGGAAGCGCCCTGGCGTAGAGGGGTCAACAGATCGACCTCTTTCTCGCGCAGCAGGCACAGACGCAGCCGGCCGTCGGCCGTCAGCCGCGCCCGGTTGCAGGAAGCACAGAATGGCTGGGTCACAGAACTGATGAAGCCAATGGTTCCCAGCGCATTGTCCAGTTGAAACAGGCGCGCCTCCCCATCCAGCTCGCCGCCGTTGACCGGACGCAACGGCCCCAGACCGGCGGCGATGCGCGCCCGCAGTTCTTCCTCACTAACGACTCCGGCCAACTGAAAGTCGGCTACATCGCCAAAGGGCATCATTTCGATGAATCGCACCTGCCACGGCTGGTGGAGCGTCAGCCGCGCCAGGTCGATTACGTCCTCAGCGTCGTTGTAATTGCGGACGACGACGGCATTGAGCTTGATTTCCAGCCCGGCTGCTTCCGCGGCGTGGATGCCGGCCCAGACGTCCTCAACCTGCCCCCAGCGGGTCAGCTTCTTGAACTTGGCCGGGTCAAGCGTGTCGATGCTGATGTTGACGCGTTGCAGGCCCGCTTCAGCTAGCGGCCGGGCCAGCCGGTGGAGCAGTAAGCCGTTCGTGGTCATGGCGACCTTGCGAATGCCGGGCGTGCCGGCCATCTCGCGCACCAGGTCAACGACGTTCACCCGCACGGTCGGCTCGCCCCCCGTCAGCCGGATTTTGCCAAAGCCCAGCCCGGCGAAAAGGCGCACCAGGCGCATTATCTCATCGTCCTGCAGCAGCTCATTCCGCGGCCGGAAGGTCATGTCCTCTGGCATGCAATAGATGCAGCGCAGATTGCAGCGATCGGTGAGCGAAATGCGCAGGTAGTTGATGTTGCGGCCGAAGCGGTCAAGTGCCATGATGGTGACTCAAGATTCCTAGCGTAGCGCCCGTGACCCGCAACCCGAATCGCGGACACCCCCGGTACTGTAGTGATTGCGGTGCTAACCGTCAAGCCCAAGGCCCTATTTTTATCATGAAACTTAGAAAAAATCCAGATGAGAAGTAGGCTAATCAGTGGCTGTGCGATGGGAACCGGCAGAGCAGCGGCGGCGTTATAGCGGTATACTGAAGCTGCGTCCTGGGTTAATGTGCACACTGGGGCGTCATTCCTAGAGGTGTAATCTTGCATAGACAGCCACTTTTACCGGGCTGGCTGAGCGCCCTGCTCTCGGCCGCTTTTGTTTTCTCGGCCATCGCGGTGCTCTTCTTCGCCTATCTGACGGTTCGGCATTTGATGACCGGGCCGGCCAGTGTCGTCGAGGCCGGAGGCGCGCCGGGCGGCGGGTTGTCCCCGGTCGGCGGCGGACTGGCCCCGGTGCAGGTTGTCGACGGCGGCACGCTGCCCACGCCGACCCCCGCCCCAACGGTCGGGGCCTGGGAGGGTGAAGGCCGGGTCAACATCCTGCTCATGGGCATTGACCGGCGGCCGGGCGAAGCGTTTGTATCGCGCACCGACTCGATCATGGTCATTTCCCTGAACCCCGACAGCGACGCAGCCTCCATTTTGTCCATCCCGCGCGATCTATACGTCCAGATTCCCAATTATGGTCAGGACCGCATTAATACGGCCATGGTCTACGGGTCGCAGGCAGGCGATTACCTGGATGGCGCGGCTCTGGCCATGCAAACTGTTTCCTATAATCTGGGCATCCCTGTCAACCACTTCGTTTTGGTCGACTTCGGCGCGTTCGAGCGCAGCATCGACTTGTTGGGCGGCATCAATGTGGAAGTGCCTTACGAAATCAACGACCCGGAATACCCGGACATGAATTATGGCTACGATCCTCTGTACATTCCGGCCGGTGTGCAGCACTTTGACGGAGCGACGGCTCTCAAGTACGCCCGCACCCGTCACGGCGACAGCGATTTCAATCGCGCTTACCGCCAGCAACAGGTGCTGTTTGCTGTCCGGCAGCAGGCGCTTAGCATGGGGATTGGCGAGTTGCTATTGAAGGCGCCCGCGCTTTACCGCCAGGTCGAGGACGGGATTCGCACCGACCTCAGCCTGGAGCAGATGTTGCGCCTGGCGAAGACCATTAGCGACATTCCCGCCGGCAGCATTCGCAACGAGGTTCTCGACTATGACTACGTGAGCAGCTATCGCACGCCGGGCGGCGCGTCCGTGTTACTGCTCAACAGCGAGGCCGCGATGCCGATGATTCAGAGTCTCTTTGGCGATTGATCGGGTACAATATCGCCACGATGAATCGCGAAGAGTTCAAGCAACGCCTCCAGGAAGGCCCCGTCCTCATGGACGGGGCTTTTGGCACCGTACTCCACGGCCGCGGTATACCGATTGACCAATCCTTTGATGCCGTTAATCTGACCAACCCCGCTCTAGTCGCCGAAATCCACCGCGCCTATATCGACGCCGGTTCGGACCTGATCGAGACGAATACCTTTGGGGCCAACCGCTTCAAGCTGGCTGAGCACGGCCTGCAAAACCAGGTGGAGGCCATCAATCACGCAGCGGTCGCTGTGGCCCGGCGGGTCATTGCCGGCTCGTTCAAGGATGTCTTGCTGGCCGGTTCGGTGGGACCACTTGGCGTGCGTTTGGCGCCGTTGGGCCGCGTTTCCGCGGCCGAAGCCGAGGCGGCCTTTGCCGAGCAGATACGCGCGTTGGCGACCGCTGAACCCGCGGGGATTGACCTGATCATTATCGAGACGATGTCGGACGTGAAGGAGGTCGAGGCAGCGGTCCGGGCCGCGCGCTCTGTTTCGGCCGACCTGCCTATCATCGCCCAGATGACATTCACCCGCGATGACAAGACGTTGCTAGGCTACCCCCCCGACGCGCTGGCGACGCAACTGGCCAAGCTGGACGTGGATGCAGTCGGTATCAATTGCAGCGGCGGCCCGGCGCAGGTATTGCGGCTGATTGGCATCGTGCGTCAACTTGCCCCGGAATTGGCGGTGTCGGCCGCGCCCAATGCCGGCTGGCCCGAGCAGTTGCAGGGTGGCCGCGTCATGTACCCGGCCACGCCCGACTACTTCGGCGACTACGCGCGCGCTTTCATCGAGGCGGGCGTCAACCTGATCGGTGGCTGCTGCGGCACGACGGCCGCTCACATTCAGGCCATGCGTCGCGCGTTGGACACGCCCGGCCACAGCCCCTTCGGCGCGCCGGAAGTGCGCGTCCTGAACCGGGCCGAGCGCGCCGTTGCCGCCGTGGGCGAGCCGACACGCCTGGCCCAGTCCCTGGCGAGCGGTCAGCTAGTCCTGACCGTGGAAATGCATCCTCCCAAAGGCGTGGGCGCGGAGCGACTGCTGGCTGGCGCGCGGATGTTGCGTGAAGCGGGAGCGACCTTCCTCAACATTGCCGATAGCCCGCTGGCGCGCATGCGCATGAGCGCCTGGGCGGCCGCCTTTCTCGTTCAGAAAGACGTCGGCCTCGAAGCCGTCCTTCACTTTCCGACCCGCGGCCGCAACTTGTTGCGCATTCAGGGCGACCTGCTGGCCGCTCACGCGATGGGCATCCGCAATCTCTTCGTGACGATGGGCGACCCGACGCGCATCGGCGACTACCCGGAGGCGATGGACAGTTACGACATCGTGCCGACGGGCTTGATCGAGTTGATCAAAAAGCAGTTCAACCACGGTCTGGACAAGGCGGGCCTATCGATCGACCAGCCGACCACCTTCGTCGTTGGTTGCGCCCTTAATCTGACGCCGAAAGATATTGCCGCCGAGGTCAAGCTGTTGCGCAAAAAGGTCGAACATGGCGCCGATTTTGCGCTGACGCAACCGGTGTTCGACCCGGCGGCGGCGCTAGCCTTCCTTGATGCCTACGAACGGGCCTATGACGAGCCGCCCCCGCCTATTCTGGCCGGACTCAAGCCGCTCTACAACAGTCGCAATGCCGAGTTCCTGCACAACGAAGTGCCCGGTATCATTATCCCGGAGGCGCAGCGCGAGCGAATGCGCCAGGCGGACAAGCCCCAGGCCGAGGGCGTCCATATCGCCCAGGAGATCGCCGCCCAATTACAGCCGCGCGTGCAGGGTTTCTACATCATGCCCGCCTTCGGCCGCTATGACCTCGTCGCCGACGTCCTCGATATGTTCCGCGGGGAGTAAAGAAGGCCGAATCCCCGATCACATAGATGGAGACCCAAGGGCATTGAAAGCGGTGTAATCTGCGGTTTCGATTTGCGCTATCGGCTGGACGAGGTTGGCGACGAGCAAGGCGAAGAGGATACTCGTCTGCCAGTTGCTGTTGAGCCACAGCATGGTGTCGAAGGTATTGACCACTAGCATCGCCACCCACGGCGCAAGTTGCGCCGCGGCGTGGCGAAAGGCAAAGCGCGCATCGGCGTTCCCCCGTTTGCGAACCAGAAGCCAGAAAGGCGCGACCATGAGCGCCGCCCACAGCAGCAGCCCGGGCAGTCCCAACTCGGCCGTAACCAGCAGCCCGACATTGTGGACGCGAGCCGCGTCAGCATCTAGCCGCTCGGCGGCATCGACGTAATTGCCCAGGCCAACCCCTGTCAGCGGCCTGTCGCCAATGATTTCCAGCGCCAGCGCGGCGTCGTGGAGGCGCTGGTTGATCGAGGTAGCCTCGATGGGGGAGTCGAGCGCGAAGAAGCGGCTGAAGGCCAGATCGCGGTAGGCGATAATCAGCAGCAGGAGTGGCACAGCCGCCAGCGCCCAACGCCGGCGCACCCGTTGCCGTCCACTTTCCCTGGGCCGGCTAAACCGCGCCATTAGCCACCACACCCCCAACCCGGCGGCGAAGGCCAGCCACGACGCCCGCGAGAAGCTCAAGAACAGGCCCGCCGCGCCGAGCAGAGCGGCCGCGGCCAGCCCGGCCCGGCGCGCGCCTCGGAAGCGGCCGAGCGCCGGCAGCACCAGCAGGAGCAGCGCCGCCAGCATTGCTCCCAGCAGGTTTGGATGGGCGGTCAGCCCATAGGCGCGCAACCATGGCCGGCCCCGCGCCCAGAGCACCGAGTTGCCCTCCAGTAAGGGGTGGAGCGGCAGCTCGCCCAGGAAGCCCAGGCCGAGGTCGCGTTGGTTTACAAATTGACCGATGGCCACAACTCCCTGGATAGCGAGGATGGCTGCCAGCGCGGGTAAGAGGCGCGGCCGTTCGTTAACCACGTAGAGATAGACCAGCCAGGACAGGGCGAACATGCCCCCGTAGATGAAGGCCAGACGAAAGTTGTGGTAATCGACATTCAGCAAACCGGCTATGGTTAGCCCCAGTAACGGCAGAACGACGGCCGCCGGGCCCCACCGCCAGCGATTCCGCCCGTGCCGCGCCAGCCACCCGGTCGTCAGCCCCGCCACAACCAGCAGCGGCAAGAGGTTGGCCACGCCCACGGTCATCGGCCCGCCGGCCAACTCCTGGTAGCGCCACAACGGTAGCCAGGCGAAAGGCCCGTAGCGCCAGGAAGGGGTGATCAGGCCGAGAACAAGTAGAAGACCGAAGGCGACTTCGCCGACCAGCCGAATGAAGCGCAGCGTGGTGATTGAACTGGAAGCAGTCGCCCGGCTGAGCGAATCGCCGGCGTGTCCAACTTCAACGCGCTCCCGGGTCATTGGCCGAGCACCTGGCGATAGACGGCGGTTGTCTCCGCGGCCGCTCGTTTCCACGAGAATTGCCGCGCCCGCCGCGTCGCCCGCCGGCTCAGACAGTCACGCAGTTCGGTATCGACAAGGAGGCGTTCCAGCCCGTCGGCCATGTTATCGAGGCTGTAAGGGTCGATCAGCCAGGCCGCATCGCCGCAAATCTCGGCCATTGCCGTGTCGCGGCTGGTCAGTATAGCCGCGCCGCAGGCCATCGCCTCGACCGCCGGCAGCCCAAAGCCCTCGTAGAGCGACGGGAAGGCGAAGACCGTGGCGAGCGATAGCAAACCGGGCAAGTCAGACGTGGGCACGTAGCCAAGGTAGCGAACGTGATCGCCTAGGTTGAGCTCGCGCACGGTGTCTTGCAGACCGCCGCGGCCGTCGAGATGCCAGCCCGACGGCCCCGCCAGAACCAGCGGTACCGAGCGGCCCCGGCGGTGGACTTCGCCGACCGCTCTGACCAGCCGCTCCAGGTTCTTGCGCGGCTCCAACGTGCCCAGGAAAAGGATGAACTCCACCGGCAGCGCATACTTTGCCCGTAGCGCCTCGCGTTCGACCGGATCGGTCACCGGGCAAAACCAATCGGGCGCGGCCTCGTAAACCACATGCACCTTCTCCGCAGGCAGGCGTAGGGTCTCCAACAGATCGCGGCGCGCCAGGTGGGTCGGGGTAATGATGGCCGCGGCGCGACGGGCAACGGCGGGTAGCAGCACGCGCATGGCGGCTATGCGGCTCCACGGATGGTAGTGGCGGTAGAGGAAGAGCGAAGCGTCATGAACGGTGACGACATAGGGCCGTGGCTGCCGCAGCGGGGCGAGGGAATTGGTGAAGTGCAGGAGGTCAGGCCGGTAGCGGCGAATCGTCTGTGGCAGAACAGTCTGCATCCACAGCCAGCGGCTGGCCGGCAGGTAAGAGTCGATCTCCTCAGCGGCGTGCAGACCGCTGTCCAGTTCGCCAAGCGGCCGGTTGCTGTAGAGATGATACTGCCAGTCAGGATTCTGATCCATGACGGCCGAAAGCAGGCGCTTGGTATAGTGCCCGACGCCTGACCGCTGGCCCAGCAAGGGGGTCGCGTCATAGCCTAGAATTGTCATATTTGAACACCAACCATAATGCTGTGATCGTCCAGAACAGCAGTGCGGTGGCGTTGAAGAGCAGGAAGTAGTCCAGCAGGCCGTGAAGAGTGAAAGTGAGGAGGCTGGCCCCCGCGGCGACTAACAGGGGAGCGGTGAATGGACGACGTAGCAGATGAATAATATCCCAGATTAGGAGCAATAGCCAGAGCAGAAACGGCGCCGTGCCAACGATGCCGACCGAAACGAGCGTTTCCAGGTACCAGTTATTGGTATGCACGGTCTGGTCGAGCGCCGTGCCCGGCAGAGGATCATCGGGCAGATAACCGCTGTAGGTGAGACGATAGTTGTCGAGGCCGATGCCGGTAAGCGGGTACCGCTCAATGAGGCGCGCCGCAATAGCCCATAGGACGCGTCGTCCGGGAAGTGGCGCGTCGAACGCCAGGGACGGAGCAATGCGCGCGGCCTGCGCGGCTGGGTTTTCGACCACGGTGCCAGCGACCTTGACTCGCGTGCTCGTTTCGGCATCACCGCGGGCGTCGAACCAGTTGACGCCTTCCTGAACCATGTCCCAGATGAGCCGGTAGTCGCCGGGTTGGGTTGGGGCAAACAGGGCGACGTCGAGCGTTACTGTCTCGCCCGGGGCGACGGCGCGAGGTAGCGGCCAGCGGAGGCGGTCTTGGAGTTCCCCGCGGCCGTCCGCCAGTTGCCAGCGGGCCCCCAACACAACCGGCTTGCTGCCGGTTGTCCGCCAAGGCAGCGCGCCGCTATTGGTCACGACCAGCGGCACCACGAGGCGCTCCGCCGGCGCGAGCGTGAGTTCGGCCGGGGCCTGGAGAACGGTCCGGTACCACTCGCCATCGACATCGCTCCGCAGGCGCAGCCGGAAGGTGGGGCTGAGCAGCCAGTTGGCGACAACGACGGCGGCTATGAGCAGCGCCAGTCCGGCCCAGGGCCGCGCCGCGCGCCGCGCTGTCCCGGGGTGACGCACGCGCAGCGCGGCTACAAAGGCGCTCACGACCAGCAGGGTGACGAACCCGGCGCGGCTGAAGGTCAGGATGGCGGCCTGGATGAAAAAGAGGAGCGCCACCAAACCGAGGGTGGCGAGCGCGTGGCGGCGGGCGGCGAATTCCAAAGTCAGGGCAAACAGAAGAGGGATAGTCGCCTCGATCATCATCGCCGCCTGATTCGCGTAGTCAAGTGGCCCCGAAAGGCGCAGGAACGGGCCGGCAAAGGTAGGCGCGGAGCGAAAAGCGGCGAGCCAGGCGAAGTCATAGCCGGCCGCCTGCTCCGCCAGCCCCACGGCCACAGCCGCGGCTACACTCCCGACTAGCCCCAGAGCGACCAGCCGGCCGTATCGCGCGGTGGGCGCGAGCCACAGCACGGCCGGCACAAGTAACATACCCTCTACGGTGCGCAGGGCGGCCTTCAGCGCATTGCCGCGGAATGCCGGCGCGGCGGCTGCGGCCAGCAGCATAGCCGCAACAAACCACAGCGCGAGAATGATCCAGGCCCGCGGAAGTCGCGGGCGATGTGGGGCGGGGCCGGCCAGTAGAGCCAACCCCAGGACGGCCAGCAGGACGACCTCGACGTTAGTCAGCACGATCGGGCCCAGCGGCAGCACTGGCCGCTCCAGCTCAAACGGCAACGAGGCCGCAAGCAGCAAGAGCGCGGCGAATCCGGCGGGGCGAAAGCGTTCGCGCGACATCTAGTCCGTGGCGATAGGGCCGGAGGCTTCCGGCGACGGGTTCTCCGGCTCCGGGGCAATGGGCCGCGTGAACTGCAGCGCGGCGGCGCATAATCCTGTCAGGAGCAATTCGGCGCCGACGATAGAGATCGCCGGCCCGACGACGCCCACGCGCGGGATCAGGTACCAGCTCAGGGTCGCATGGAGGGCCAGCATCGCCGCTGTAAACGCGCCCATGAGGACCTGCTGGTTGCGGGCGACCAAGTAGTGGGTCAGCGTGTAGTTGACAAAGGCGGGAATGAGGCTGAGGGCGAGCACTTGGAATACGCGCACACTCTCTACGTAATCGGCCGTATAGAGCAAGGGGATGAGCCACCGGGCGACGAGCCAGCCGCCCGCGGCCACGACGACGCCAAAGGCCAGCAGCAGCAACGTGGCCCGGCGGCCCAGACGCCGCGCCTCGCCGCCAGGCCGCTGCAACGCCAGGGTGAACGCGGGAAAGACGGCGGCCATGACCGACGCGGGTACGAGCTGCGCTGGTTCGGTCAGACGCGCGGCGGCGCTGAAGTGAGCCACGGCCGTCTCGCCCAGCCGGTATTGCAGCAGCAGCACCGCCAGCCGCACGTAGGCGATGGACAAAAAGATCGACACCCCCAGCGGCAGCGACTGGCGCAGCAGATAGCCAACGCGCATCGATCCGGCCGCCAGGCGGTGGATCGCCAGCGCATCACGAAGTGAATGCAGCCAGCCACCACGGTGCAGCAGGCGCAGGCTCCAGACGGCGAAAAGTAGCCCAACGGCGACCTGACTCACGGCCAACGCGAGCAGGTCCGCCCGCGCCAGCAACGCGACAACCCCGGCCAACGTCAACGCGATCCGCGCCGCGGCCAGCAGCCGCGCCTCAACCCTCAGGTTTTGCCTTCCCCGATAGACGTAACCGGTGAACTCGGGAAAGGACTGGAGAAGGGGCAGGATGCTCAGCAGGAAGAGGGCGGCGCGGTCGCCTGGGTAGCGGCTAACGATCAGCCACAGGACGATGGCGACGACGGCCGACAGGAGCAGCTTGAGCCGCAGTGCTATGACGACCAGCCCCTCGCCGCGCGTCGCGTCCCCTTCCGTCTCGCGGCCGGCGGCGATCTCGCGGGTGATGACCAGTTGCATCCCCAGGTCGGCGAGTTGCGCCAGGACAAAGCCCAGCGCCAGGGCGTAGTTGTAGAGACCAAAGCCCGCCTCGCCGAGGCGGCGGGCGGCGAAGAGCACGAGCGCAAACAGCGCTAGGCGGCCGCTCAGTTCCGATGCAAGCTTGATGAGGGCGTTATGGCGGATGGTGCGGGACGGCGTCCCAAGAAGTGGTCGATCCGGTTTTGCCACTGATCGCGTAGCCTAGCATGGGCTATGTACGCTGTCTAGTAGCTCTCATGCACAGAGAAGGCTCGAATAGCACCGATCTTGACCGATTTGAGGTGACCCCGGCGGCGCTTGCCGCGCTTCACTTCACCGCATCCGATAGAGCCAGGCGGCAAGAGCCGCTTTCAGTTGCCTTGTCCGGCCCGGGCGGCGGTAGCGGGCAAAGTAGCGGTCGTTGGCGTAGTGCGCCGCACTTGTCGCCAGCGCGCCCGTCGCCACGTCTTTGCGCCGGGCCAGCGTGATGCCGTCGCCCCGGATACCGCCGACGACGTTGGCTTCCAGCGGCCGCAATGCGCGCCCGAAAGTTCGTTCCGCTCGCCGGCAGGGGCGCGTCGTCAACACGTACTCCGCCCGCAGCAGACGCGCCGGCTTTGTTGCGTAGAGGTCTACGTCGTAGCGGTAGCCGTGCAGATGGTCGCTCAGGCGATCGAGCCGGTCCGGTAACAACTCGTAGAAGCCATCGTAGACGGCTGTCGCGGCGTCGAGCGTCAGGAAGCGAAAGTCGCGGCGCCGCTGCTGGAGCGCGGTCTGGAAGAAGGCCGTGGCGCGGTCGAAGTGCGTCCCGGCGTCGCCCACAGCCGTGGTCAACGACTCGCGCGGGTAGACATAATAC
This sequence comes from uncultured Ardenticatenaceae bacterium, assembly GCA_964608255.1. Classification (GTDB taxonomy): domain Bacteria; phylum Chloroflexota; class Anaerolineae; order Promineifilales; family Promineifilaceae; genus Promineifilum. Next base: position 614 of record CAZSOD010000038.1, on the reverse strand, counting down.
TGCCCCGTGGATGCCAGATAGCGTGCCTTCGTTCCGAGCCAGTCGTCGGGCGGGAAGGCGGCGAACAGGTCGTGGACGGCTGCCATCCCTTCGTCGGGCGCGGCCGTTGCCAGCCACCTGGCGAAGGCCGCCCACTGCGCCGCTGTGTAGACCTGGCCGTGCGGCGTGCTGAGTTGCAAAAAAAACACATCGCCATCATCGAGCAGGGGGATGAACGGCTGCTGGGTAAAGCCGTTGAACCAGGGGGTGTTGAGCGAGATACCGGCCAGGCGCGGCTCGGCGGCGTACGCCGCCAGCGCCTGCCGGGCATAGGCGTGGAAGCGGGCCGAGACAAGCAGATCGTCCTCCAGCAGCACGACTGCGCCATAGGTCATGGCCGCTGCGCCGCAAAAGAAGACGTTGCTGACCAGGCCGAGCGGGTCCGGCTGGGCGACGACTTCGAGCGGACCGTGCGGCCAGCGAAAGCGCCGCGCCAGGTCGAGAACGGCGGCGTTGCCGGCGGCGTGGCGTGCCTGGCGCGGCCGATCGACTGAGATGAGCAGCGGCGTGCCCGGCGCGATGTCGGCGGCGACCAGCGCGTCGAGCAGGCGGCCGAGCGCCCGCGGCCGGCTGAA
>CAZSOD010000037.1:0-26210 GCA_964608255.1 uncultured Ardenticatenaceae bacterium | reverse complement strand
GAGGCGGCGGCCCCCGCTAGCGGCCGGCGTCGTCGCCGCGGCTCGGCCGCTTACCCGCCGCCGGGCACGCCGGTCGAGGGCGTGGCGACGATGGGCGAAGTAGATTTCCTGAGCACCAACGTCCACGAAAAGCCGTTCGTCATGGCTCACCTCGAGGTGCTCGACGCGCAGACGCTCATGCCCGAAGAGCTGACGCTGGGCGACCTGGAGGTGCGGGTCGGCCGCTCCCCCGCCCAGAGCCAGATTGCCTTCCGCGACGACATCACCGTCTCCCGCTTCCACGCCGTTTTGCGCCTGGAAGGCAACCGCTACCGGATCTACGACGCTGGTAGCACCAGCGGCACCTACGTGAACGCCCGGCAAGTCCCCGAATATGGCCTGCAACTGTCGGACGGGGATGAGATCCAGCTGGGCGCGGTGCGGCTGCGCTATCGGCAGCTGTAACGCGGTCCTCGGCCGTCGATAGACCACGGACGACCGACCACGGACGACAGCCAGAAGCGTTCCGGCTGTCGTCCGTGGTCTGTCGTCTGTTGTCCGGTGAAAACCAATGACATCTCAAGAGTTAACCTCTATTCAACTCGAAGCCGCCTCTGCCGCCGGCACGAGCTTCCTCTATGGCCCGGCGGGGACGGGCAAGACGGCCGCGCTCCAGGGACGGCTGTTGCGGCTGCTGCGCGCTGGCGAGCCGGCCTACACTGTGCTCGTCCTCGTGGCCGAGCCGGAACACCGCGACGCCTACCTCGACGCCGTCCGCGCCTCCGGCCTGGGCCCCTACGCCGAACTGAACGTCACCAACTATACCCAACTCGCCAGAAGCATGGTCTCGCTCTTCTGGCCGCTGGTCGCGCGGCAGGCCGGCTTTGCGCGGCCGTGGCAGCCGCCCACCTTCCTGAGCTACGACCTGGCCCAGGTGCTCATGTGGCGCGTCGTCAACCCGCTGCTGGCCCAAGGGGCGTTCGCCAACCTGCGCCTGCGGCCGCAGCAGATCGTCAGCCAGTTGCTCGACACGCTTAACCGCGCCGCGCTCAACGCCCTGTCGCTGGAGGAGGCCGTCGCGCGTCAGTCGCGCACTTGGGCCGGCGATCCGGAGCGCCGCTTCCACCTGGACGACGCGGCCACGGCCGCTCGCGCCTTCCGCCGCCAGTGCCTTGCCAACAGCCTGCTCGATCTGTCGCTGACGGTGGAGGTCTTCGACACCCAGTTGGTCCGGCACCCGGAGTTCCACCGCTATTTCCGCGAGCGCTACCGCCACCTCATCGTCGATAATCTGGAGGAGCAGACGCCAGCCGGGCAAAACTTCGTCGCCGGCCTGATGGGCGAGACGCAGACGACAGCCGTTGCCGCTGACGCCGGGGGCGGCTACAAGCGCTTTCTGGCCGCCGATCCTCACGGCGCGGAGGCAATGCGGCTGAGCTTCGACCGCGTTTTTGACTTCACCGAGAGCTTTGTTGCCCCGCCGGAGGTGAGCCGGCTGGCTAACCAGGTCGAGAACTTCCTGCTCAACACTCATCTGCCCACCGAGGGGGCGGAGGCGCGGCTGCTAGGCGTGGTCGGCGGGCGCTACCGGCGCGAGATGGTGAATAACCTGGCGCCCGTTCTCCACGCTCTCGTCTATAACGACGGCGTGGCCGCGCGCGACATCGCCATCGTCGTGCCCTACATGGATGGGGCGCTACGCTACATGCTGACCCAGGCCCTGGCTGAGGCTGGGCTGCCGTATCGCCTGCTGCGGCGGCGCACCAGCCCGCGCGAGGAGCCGCGCGTTCGCGCCTGGCTGACGTGGCTGGCGCTGGCTCACCCCGATTGGGGTGTCCACCCCGCGCCCTATGACGTGGCCGAGGCGCTGACGCTGAGCTTGCAAACCCTCGATCCGGCGCGGGCGCAACTGTTGACTGACGCCCTCTACCGGCCCGACGGCCCCGAGCTTGTCCCAGCCGAGAACCTGCCGGCAAAGACGGCCGAGCGCGTGGGCCCGGAGGCCGTGGAGCTGGTCGAGGAGCTGCGCCTGTGGCTGGCCGGGCGCGACCCCGGCGAGAGCATCGACGCCTTCCTCCACGCCCTGTTCAACGAACTGCTTTCGCAGCCGCGCTTTCGCCCCGAACCTGACCTGGCCGGCGCGGCCGTGGCCGAATGGCTGGCGCAGGCCGCCGCCCGCCTGCGCCGCGCTGCCCCGGCAATGGGCCTGACCAGCGAGGCGGAGGTGGGCGCGGCGTTCATCGACGCCGTGAATCAGGGCCTGGTGACGGCCAACCCGCCCGACTGGGGCGAGCCGCCCGACCCCAACGGCATTGTCCTCTCGACCCTCTACGCCTATCTATTAGCTGGCGAGCCCGCGCGGGTGCAGGTGTGGCTGGAGACGGCCGCCCAGGGCTGGTGGGACATCCCTCGCCAGCCGCTGAGCAACGCCTTCGTGCTGGTGCAGAGCCGCGCGCCAGAGGAGCCGTGGACGATCGACGAGGACTTCGCCGTGCGCAACGAACTGCTGGCGCGCATCGTCCGCGGTCTGTCCGCGCGCTGCCGCGACGGCGTCATCCTCGCCAGCAGCGACCTTGACCGGCGCGGCCAGCGGCAGGACGGGCCGCTATGGCGGGCGCTGGGGCCGGTCATTCGGGCCAGGGCACAGGCGGCTGAGTCTGGGGTCTAAGCGCGCGAGCGGCTGATGCAGTGCCGTCGCCAGCAGCGCAAGATCGCCCGGCAACTGGACGGGATGCGCCGGGAGAGTGTGACGCGCCTCTGGCAAGGCGCGGGAATTGGGCAAGCCGAACGCCAACTGGCGGGCGGCAGTGAGCGCGAACTGGAAGCGGCGCGGCTGTAGGGATATGGGGGGGGTGTAGGGGCAGATGGAGATAGAGTCGGCCGGTCTGCCACTCCTCGCTGACCACCTTGACAATCGCCGTTACCAGGCCCGGGCGGGAAGCCTCGTTGGGGGTATAGGACAGCTACCCGGGTTCGCCGGCGAATCTCGCGGTTCAGTCGCTCTAGACCGTTGACGGTGCGGGCGCGCGTCGGGCCGGTGACGGTCGACATGCCCCAGGTACTGCTCTCGCTCGGTCCGCATCGCCGTGTTGATGACGGTGCGCACCAACTCCGGCAGAACGCCCAGTCCTTGCTCAGTGACCTGTTCCGGCAATGATTCTGGTGCAGAGCAGCGCCCACGCCGTCCAGAGCAGCAGCGGCGACGGACTGAACACGCCGGATAACGGGGTGTATGGGGTTGCGGAGTACGCGATTGTACATAGGGGGATGGCGAACTCTGGAACGCATTGTTCAGCATAAATCAATTTGCCGCGCCTTTCTGTTGGCCCTCCATCTCTGCTATATAATCTGACCTATGCCGACTGCAATTCTGGCGACCAAGCTCTACGTCCCCCCACCGCCGCCGAAAGCAGTCCCGCGCCCGCGGTTGATCGAGCGGTTGAATGAGGGCCTGACGGTGGGCCACAAACTTGTCCTCATCTCCGCCCCCGCCGGCTTCGGCAAGTCCACGCTGGTGCGTGAGTGGGTCGCCGCCTGCGGGTGGCCGGTGGCCTGGTTGTCGCTAGACGAAGCCGACGGCGATCCGGCGAGTTTTCTGACTTACCTCGTGGCGGCTTTGCAGACGATCTTGCCTGCCGTCGGCGCCGGGGCGTTGGTCGCCCTCCAGTCCCCGCAACGGCCCGCGGCCGAGTCGATTCTGACCACTCTGCTCAACGAAATCGCCGCCGTACCGGGACGGTTCATCCTCGTCCTCGACGATTACCACCGGATCGATGCCGAAGCCATCGACCAGGCCCTTGCCTTTCTGCTCGAGCACTTGCCGCCGCAGATGCACCTGGTGATCGCCACCCGCGAGGACCCGTCCCTGCCGCTGGCCCGGCTGCGTGCCCGCGGCCAACTGACCGAGCTGCGCGCCGCCGACCTGCAATTTGTCCCACTCGAAGCGGCCGATTTTCTGAACCGGGTGATGGGGCTGAGTCTTTCTGATGGTGATGTGGCCGCGCTGGAGACCCGTACCGAAGGCTGGATTGCCGGTCTGCAACTAGCCGCCCTCTCGATGCAAGGGCATCGAAATACCGTCAGTTTCATCAAGTCCTTCACCGCCAGCCACCGGTTCGTGCTCGATTATCTGGTCGAAGAGGTTTTGCAGCAGCAACCGGAAGCGATTCAGACGTTCCTGTTGCGCACTTCCATTCTCGATCGCCTGTGCGGCCCTCTGTGCGACGCTGTTCTGCTCGACGCCGCGGCTTCCGGTCAGGAAACTCTGGATTATCTCGAACACGCCAACCTGTTCATTGTCCCTCTGGATAGCGAGCGGTGCTGGTATCGCTATCATCACTTGTTTGGCGATCTCCTGCGCCGTCGTTTTGGTCAACCCCAGGAGCTTCCTGTCCTCCATCGTCGCGCCAGCGAGTGGTATGAGGCCAACGACGACCTGGCCGCGGCCTTTAGCCATGCTCTGGCAGCCGGCGATTTTGAGCGCGCGGCGCGGTTGGCCGAAGCAGCCGCGCCGGACATGGAGCGCGCTTTCCAGACCACCGCCTGGCTCGGCTGGGTAAAGAAACTCCCCGATGCGGTCGTCCGCTCCCGCCCCGAGTTATGCGTCATGATTGGGCAGGCTTTTTCGGACGTTGGCGACCTGGAGGCGAGTGAAACCTATCTGCGCCATGCCGAGCGAGGGATAGGGCCGGAGGAGCCGGCGTCTCTATCGAGCAACATCGCCCTGGTCCGTGCCGGCAACGCCCAAATAGTGGGCAACCTGACCGAAACGGTGAAATACGCCGAGTTGTCGCTGCGACTCGCTCCCGAGGACGACATTTACCTTCGCGCCCAAGGCGCCGTCACGCTGGGATTCACCCACTGGGCCACCGGCAATCTGGAGGCCGCCCTCCGCGCCATGTTCGCCTGGATAGAGGACATGCAAAGGTTAGGCAACCAGGTATTTGCGATAGCCAGCGCCTTTGCCGTGGCCGATATGCAAGTGATCTTGGGCCGCCTGGGCGAAGCCGAGCGGGCTCTGCGACAGGCAATCCAACTGGTCGCCGCGCAAGAGCCGGAGGCCGAAGCCGTTACCGCCCATCATCACCTGGGGTTGGCTTTGCTGGCCCACGAACGGGGCGATGATGCGCTGGCTGGCCGTTCCCTGCAAACCGCCGCTGACCTGGGCCAGCGCACCACCCTGATTGACTGGCCGTACCGTTGGCATCTGGCCCAGGCCCGGCTGAAAGAATCGGCCGGAGAGTGGGAAGCGGCGCTTGACCTGCTCGACAAAGCCAGCCGGGTCTACGTCAAGAACCCGATTCCCATCGTGCGGCCGGTCGAGGCCCTCAAGACGCGGGTATACCTCAAACAAGGGCGGCTGGATAAAGCCGCAGCTTGGGCGCGGGAGCGCAGGCTGTCGGTGACCGGCGAAGGGAGCTATCTGGAGGAGTTTGAATACCTCACCCTGGCGCGGGTGTGGCTTAGCGAAGGCGATTTGACAGGGGTCGACGGCCTGCTGGAACGCCTGCTGTCGTCGGCCGAAACGCAGAAGCGGAGCGGGAGCGTGATCGAAATTCTGTTGACACAGGCGCTTGTCCATCAAGCGCAGAGTAACCGGCCCGATTCCCTGGCGGCGCTGGAACGCGCCCTGACGCTGGCCAAGCCAGAGGGCTACCGCCGCATTTTCGTGGATGAAGGCGAAGCCATGCGCCAACTGCTCTTGAAATACAGATCAGCTAGCGAAAGATGGTCTGTTCATTCCCTGAACGAGTATGTGGATAAGACACTGGCTGCTTTCTTGCCGCCAGTGGCGATTGGTTCCAGGCCCCCGCTTACAAACCAGGACTCTGTCCTTATAGAACCTCTCACCGACCGTGAACTCGAAATCCTGCGGCTTATTGCCGAAGGGCAATCCAACGCGGAGATCAGTAGACGGCTGTTTCTGGCCCTCAGCACGGTCAAGGGGCACAACCTGCGGCTGTTTGACAAGCTGCAAGTCCAGAATCGCACCGAGGCCGTCGCCCGCGCCCGCGAGTTGGGTCTCCTCTAGTCCCCGGAACAATACTCCACTCGATACTTAAGTCGCTATCCGGCAGTACCGCCCGGCCGCTATATTGGCGTTCATGAGTCCAACGCCAACGCACTCCACCGGCTATCAAATCCGGGTCGCGGGCCATCTGCCCCGGCAGTGGGCGGACTGGTTCGAAGGTCTAACGCTCTCGTTGGAAGAGAATGGCGACACACTCTTGACCGGCCCGGTGGTCGATCAGGCCGCGTTGCATGGTTTCCTCAAGAAAGTGCGCGACCTGGGACTATCGTTGGTGTCGGTCAGCCCGGTTGAGACCGAAGCCCCGGCGACGCCCGGGAGCGAACCGGCGGCTCAGCCGGATGTCAACCAGTAGCCTTCGTCCATATCGTTTGGGCTTGCCCTAAAACAGGAGACACAAATGAACCCAATGGCCCCCGCGGCGAACAAAATCGCAACCAAAACGCTGCTTTCAACCCTGTGGATCGTTGTCGCGATCAACATGTTGAAAGCCGACATCCTTTCCCTCTACATCCCCGGCTCGGCCGAAGAGGTGGCCAGGACCGCCGGCGACACGCCGATACCCCTTCTAATGCTGGGCGCGGCGATCCTGATGCAGGTTCCAACCCTCATGGTTCTCCTGTCCCGAGTCCTGAAGCACGGACTGAATCGCTGGGCCAACATCGTGGCCAGTCTTGTCACCATCGCCTTCATCATCGGCGGCGCGGCGTCCTATCCCCATTACCTGCTCATTGCCACCATAGAGGTTGTCTGCCTGCTGCTCATCGTCTGGTTTGCCTGGAAGTGGCGCAGCCCCGCAGCGCAGTGACGCCGCTGCGCCGCACGCCACCTTGTAAATCCCACCTATCGTTCGCAAATGGAGTTGAACATGAAAACCTTGCAGAAATCCGGCGGCTATGCTGCCCTGTACCTGGCAATCGCTTACCTCATCGGCCTGATTCTCTTCATCGTCGTGCTGGACTATCCCGGCATCACCGACCCGGCCCAGAAGGTAGCCCTGCTCGTCGAGAAACCAATGGTCATTTTCGCGACCAATCTGTTCATGTATGTGTTGTTCGGTGTGGCCCTCGTCGTGCTGGCGCTGGCGCTGTACGATCGGCTCAAGGCAAGCGCGCCGGCTCTCATGCAGGTGGCGACCGTGCTGGGGATCATCTGGGCCGGCTCACTGATCGCCAGCGGCATGGTCTCCAACGCCGGGATAGACCCGACTGTCGCCCTCTATGCCACGAACCCCACGCAGGCGGCGCTGAGCTGGCAGGGAATTGAGATTGTGACCACCGGGCTGGGCAACGGCAACGGCGAAATCCTGGGCGGCCTCTTCACACTACTGGTCAGCCTGGGCGCGCTGCGGGGCGGCACGCTCCCCAGGGGGCTGAGTATCCTCGGTTTGCTGATTGGGGCGGTGGGCATCTTGACCATTAACCCGGGGTTGACCGACTTGACGGGTGTGTTCGGCCTGAGCCAGATGGTCTGGTTCGTCTGGCTGGGGCTCGTGCTGCTGCGCGGTCGTTGGGAAAGGCTGGATGAAGATCAGGCGGATACAAATGAAGGTAGTGAAACTATTCACAAGCGTAGGTTTCCCGTAGCCCGCGCGTAGAACATGCGTACAGCGGCAATTGACAAAGCGCCCTAGAATAGTCATTGAAGGGTAACAATCTCTTCTTCTTCTCCTCCTTTTGACGAGAGTCAGGTTTCGGCGTTCCTGACTCTCACCAACGAAAAGGGGCCGGCGACGAGCCGGCCCCTTTTGCTGTAGCGCGATTCTCCAGAATCGCGATTCCGGAGAATCGCGCTACTCCGAGCCGTTCGTCCCGGGCAGATGCCCCTCAGCCTCCTCGATCATCTCCACGATCTCCGCGTCGATGACCTCGGCCGGCGCGGGCGCGTCCAGTTCCACCCCCGCCTCGGCGGCCATCAGCCGCGCCTCGCGGATGACGGCCACGTTGGCCACGGCGTCCCCCTCGCGCAAATCCATCACGCGCACGCCCGCCGACGCCCGCCCTTGCCGCGAGATATGGGCTGCCGGCATGCGCAGGATGATGCCGCCAGTAGAGATGAGCGTCACCTCATCCCTGGGCGAGACGACCCGCGCGGCGACAATGGCTCCGGTGCGCTCCGGCAGCAGGTTCATCACCTTGATGCCTTGATTGTTACGTCCTTGCTGGCGGTACTCGCTCAGCGGCGTGCGCTTGCCGATGCCCTTCTGGGTGATGACCAGCAGGTCGTCGTCGGCCGTGGCCACGTCCGCGCCCGCCAGCAGGTCCCAACTATTGAGGCGCATGGCGTAGACGCCCGTCGCCGCCCGGCCCATCGGCCGCACCGTCTCCTCGCTGAAGCGGACGCCCTTGCCCTGCTGGCTGATGAGAATGATGTCCTCGTGGCCGCGGGTCATCTTCACCCAGCCCAGGCTGTCGCCCGGCTCCAGGTTGACGGCGATCAGGCCGCTCGGCCGCACGTTGGCAAACTGCTCCAGCGCCACCCGCTTGATGCGCCCCTTGCGGGTGATCATGATCAGGTATTTGCCGTCGCCGAAGTCGTGGACGGGCAGCGTGGCGGTGATCTTTTCCTCCGCCGCCAGCGGCAGTACGTTCATCAGCGACTGGCCCTTGGCCGTCCGGTCGAACTCGGGGATGTCGTAGGCCTTAGTGGCGTAGACGCGGCCGAGGTCGGAGAAGAAGAGGATGGTGTTCAGCGTCCCGGCGACGAAGAGGTGCTCCAGTTCGTCCTCCTCGCGCGTCGTCATGCCGATCAGCCCCTTGCCGCCGCGCGCCTGCTTGCGATACGCGGTGACCGGCGTGCGCTTGATGTAGCCGCGGCGCGTGACCGACACGAACACGTCCTCGTCCTTGATCAGGTCTTCGATGTCGAAGTCGGTGTCCATGCCGGGGACGATCTGCGTCCGCCGCGCGTCGCCGTACTTTTCCTTCAGCTTGAGCAGGTCCTCGCGGATGAGGCCGAGGATGAGGCGGTGGTCTTCCAGCAGGCTTTGCAGGTAGGCGATGAGCTGCGTCACCTCGCGGTGCTCGTCCTCGATCTTCTGCCGCTCCAGCGCCGCCAGCCGGCGCAATTGCATGTCGAGGATGGCCGTGGCCTGCGGCTCGGTCAGCCCGAAGCGGGCCATGAGTTCGTTGCGCGCCGCCTCGGCGTCGGCCGCCTGCCGGATGGTGCGGATGACCTCGTCGAGGTTGGCGATGGCGATGAGTAGCCCGGCCAGAATGTGTTGGCGGCGCAGCGCCTTGTCCAGGTCGAAGCGCGTGCGGCGGGTGATGACCTCAACGCGGTGGTCGATGTAGATCTGCAGGGCGCGCTTGAGGCTCAGCAGCCGCGGCTGCTTATCCACCAGCGCCAGCACCTGCACGCCGAAGGTCGATTGCAGCGCCGTGTACTTGAACAACTGGTTCAGCACCTTGCGCGGCTGGGTGTGGCGCTTCAACTCGACGATGACGGAGATGCCGTTGCGGTCGGACGAGTCGCGCAAGTCGGAGATGTCGTCGATGACGCCCTTGTTAACCAGTTCGGCGATGCGCTCGATGAGCAGAGCCTTATTGACCTGGTAAGGCAGTTCGGTGATGTTGATTTGCATCCGGCCCGGATTGCGCGGCGTCGGCTCGATGTTGGCCACGCCGCGAACGACGATGCGGCCGCGGCCGGTGGCGTAGGCGCTGCGGATGCCCTCGCTGCCGACGATGACCCCCGCCGTGGGGAAGTCCGGCCCCTTGACGAACTGCATCAGATCGTCGAGCGTCACGTCGTCGGCCTCGTCCTGCCGGTCGATGAGGTGGATGATGGCGTCGGCCAGTTCGGTCAGGTTGTGGGGCGGGATGTTGGTCGCCATGCCCACAGCGATGCCCGACGCGCCGTTGAGCAGCAGGTTGGGCAGCCGCGCCGGCAGCAGGTCCGGCTCCGTCAGCGTGTCGTCGAAGTTGGGCACGAACTCGACGGTGTCCTTGTCGAGGTCCTCCAGCAACTCCAGGGCGATGGGCGCTAGCCGCGCCTCTGTGTAGCGCATGGCCGCCGGGCTGTCGCCGTCGATGCTGCCGAAGTTGCCCTGGCCGTCGACCAGGGGGTAGCGCATGGAGAACTCCTGGGCCATGCGCACCATCGCGTCATAGACGGAACTATCGCCGTGGGGGTGGTACTTGCCCAGCACCTCGCCGACGATACGCGCGCTTTTGCGGTGGGGGGTGTTCGGCCGCAGGCCCATGTCGTACATGGCGTACAGGATGCGCCGGTGGACGGGCTTCAGGCCATCGCGCGCATCGGGCAGCGCCCGCGCCACGATGACGCTCATGGCGTAGTCCAGATAGGAGTTGCGCATCTCCTGATTGATGTCGATACTATTTATGGTCCCGATTTCCAAGTGAACCTCCGCCAGTTCAAGGTGTCGGCGCTCGTCGTATTGAGCGCCCTGGCCGCGCCTACTGGCGCCAAGAAATGCCGGTGACGGCCGATCGTTCAATTCGCGCGGCCGGCGAATGAGAGGCGTTTTGCCGACACCTGAGTATACCTCAAACGGGCGTTTCTATCGAACGGGCGAGCGACTGCCGGCGGCCGGCGAACGGCCCCCCTTTTCCGACCACCTGGCCCCTGGCCCCTTCTTATGTCACTCAATTCCTAGCAAAACTAAGCACTATCGATCGTCCTGCACGTCCACCGGATGACATTTATCACTAGCGGTTGTCTAGACCTACCGCTATACTCTAATCCTGTCACCGGGTTCCCCGCCCGGTAACTGCTGTAGGAGAGATGGAGGCTTCGATGAAAGCAGGTCGTTCAGCATTGTTGCTGATCCTGATCCTTGTGGCGTTGGCGCTGGCCGCTTGTTCCGGCCGCCCTGGCCCCATGGGTCCCGCCGGCGAGCCCGGCCCCCAGGGCCCTCCCGGCCCGAGTGGCCCAGCCGGCGCGGCTGGTGAGCGCGGCCCGGCCGGCCAGGACGGCGTCAGCTATGAGCCGCCCCAGTTTGTCGGCTCGCAGGTCTGCGCCGAGTGTCATCAGGACTATTACGATCGCTTCATCCAGAGCGGCCACCCGTGGATCATGAATCCGGTTGTCGATGGCCAGGCCCCCAACATCCCCGGGGGCAACGTGACCGAACCGCCCGAAGGCCTCACCTGGGACGACATCAGCTACGTGATCGGCGGTTACAACTGGAAAGCCCTCTTCGTCAACCAGGACGGCTATCTCGTCACCGGCGAAACCGCGCAGTTCAACCTGGACAGCCCGACGCTGGAGTTGGGCGAGGGCTGGACGGCGTTCCATACCGGCGAGGAAATCCCCTACGACTGCGGCAGTTGCCATACCACCGGTTACAGCGCCCAGGACAACCAGGACAACATGCCCGGCATGGTCGGCACGTTCGTGCAGCCCGGCGTCCAGTGCGAGGCCTGTCACGGCGCCGGCAGCCTGCACGTCAATAACCCGCGTGCCTACAGCCCGCGCGTCGTCCGCGCCGCGCCCGAGTGCCGCAGCTGCCACATGACCAGCGAGGTCGTCGCCGGCAACGGGTTCATCCAGCACACTGACCTTCACTACGGCGACTTGTTCCCCGGCAAGCACGTGCTGATCGATTGCGTGCAATGCCACGATCCGCACTCCGGCGTCGTCGCGCCGCGCGAGGCTCGCGAGCCGTACCTGCGCGCCACCTGCGCCGGCTGCCACTACGAGGCCGCCCTGGTCCAGAAACCCGTCCACGACCGCATCCGCGTTGATTGCGTCGATTGCCACATGCCGGAGATGATTCAGGTGGCCCAGGGCGATCCCGAGTCATTCAAGGCCGACTTGCCGACGCACCAGGTCGTCATCAACCCGACGCAGATCGGCCAGTTCGCCGAGGACGGCACGGTGTTGCCGCAGATCGGACTTGACTATGCCTGTCGTCAATGCCACAACGGCGCGCAGGGCATCGGCCCGTCCCTACCCGACGACGTGTTGCTGAGCGTGGCCCAGAACTTCCACGGCCCGCTGGAAGAGGCCGCCCCGGCGGCCGAAACGGCGGCGCCCTAAAGGAGACTAGATTGCACCGACAGCACCGAGTCAGACAGCCCTTTGCCGGCCTGTTCCTGATCCTGGCCGTTGCCGCGCTGCTTATTTTGGCGGGCGCGGGTTCGCTGCGGGCGGAGAGCGCCGCGCCCGTTGCCGCGCCGCCGGTCGCGGCCGTCGTGCCGCCGCTTGCGCCTGTGGCCGCGCAGAGCGACCCGCTGAGCCACCCGCCGACCGACCACGAGTGCCGCTCGTGCCACGGCGACAACGACGAGGCGGTCGTCTTTCCTTCGGGTGAGGCGCTGTCGGCCGACGTCGACCTGGCCGCGTTCGACGCCTCCGTCCACGGGTTGCAGGCCGACAACCCCATTGGCTGCAACGGCTGCCATCCTCCGGCAACCTACCAGTACCCGCACCCGCCGGTCGAGGCGACCGACCTGCGGGCCTACGAGATCAGCCGCTCGCAGACGTGCGTCAACTGCCACGAGCCGCATCTGACCGCCCACCCCGGGCCGGACTGGTCGGGCGGTTTTGATCCGGCGGCGTCTGAGTCGGGCATGAACGTGGTCTGCACCGATTGCCACACCTCCCATGCCGTCCAGCCGGCGGTCGTCTGGTTGCAGCATACCGCCACCACCGTCTGCGCCGACTGCCACGCCGCGGCCGGCGTCGCCCTCGTTGATACCAACCAGTTGAGCGACCACGTGCGGGCGGGCCTGTTCGGCAACCGCCAGGTGGATAGCGATTTCTGCATGGGCTGTCACGGCCCGCCCGACAAGACGATGACCTTCCCCAACGGGGACGTGGTCTCGATTAGCATTGACGGCGAAGCCCTGCACGCCTCGGTGCATGGCGCGGGCAATGAGTGGCAAGAGTTGGAATGCAACGACTGCCACGAGAACTATAATTACCCCCATCCTCCCAAAAACGCCGCCTCGGCGCGCGAATATACAATTGAAAAGACGGAACTCTGCGGCCGCTGCCACGAGACGCAGCACGAAGGGCAGATGAACAGCGTCCACGCTGAGGCATTGGCCGACGGCAAACTCGACGCCGCTACCTGCGTCGACTGCCACGGCGCGCATGACACGCCCGTGCCCAACGAACCACGCTCGCGCATCCCGCAGATGTGCCGCCAGTGCCACAGCACCATCTTCGACGAGTACGCCTCCAGCGTCCACGGCGCGGCGCTGCTGAATGAAGAAAACCCCGACGTGCCGACGTGCATTGAGTGTCACGGCGTCCACAACATCAACGACCCGACGACGGCCCTTTTCCGCAATCGCTCGCCGGAACTGTGCGCCTCGTGCCACGCCAACACGGAACTGATGACCCATTACGAAATCTCGACCGATGTCTTCGAGACTTACGTCGACGATTTCCACGGCACAACGGTGACGATCTTCCAGTCTAATGACCCGAGCGTCGCGACGAACAAGGCCGTCTGCTATGACTGTCATGGCGTCCATGCCATTAAGGACCCGCAAGACCCGAACGCGGGCATCAAGGAGAATCTCGTCGTCACGTGCCAGCAGTGCCACCCCGACGCGACGCCCAACTTCTCCGACGCCTGGACGGGCCACCACCGGCCGTCGCTGCAAGACAATCCGCTGATGTTCCTGGTAAACATCTTTTACGCCGTCGTCATCCCGGCCACGGTTGGCTTCTTTGGCTTCCTGGTGGCAACCGACATTTACCGCAGGGTGCGCGGCCGCTAGGGCTGAAGCGGTAGAGATGATTATGGACAAAATTACGGTTGAACAGACGGCGGCCGCCCGCGGCGAATACCCCCGGTTTCGCCTGATGGCGCGGATCGAGCATATGGTGCTGCTGATCAGCTTTACGATCCTGTGCCTGACCGGGCTGCCGCAGAAGTTCCCTTTTTCGCCCCTTTCCGACTGGTTGATTGCGACGATGGGCGGCATTGAGACGGTGCGCATGATCCACCGCTGGGCGGCCGTCGTGCTCATCCTCGGCTCCATTTACCATCTGCTGACCTCGTTCTACCGGCTCTACGTCGGTCACGAACGGATGCGGATGCTGCCCGACATGAAGGATGCCTACGATATCCGCGACACGGTGGCTTATAACCTGGGCCTGAAGGACGAAGCGCCGCGGATGCGCAAGTTCAACTTTGGCGAGAAGTTCGAGTACTGGGCGGTGGTCTGGGGTACGGCGGTGATGATCATCACCGGTTTCATTCTCTGGAACCCGATCAGCGCCACGCGCATCCTACCCGGCTCGTTCATCCCCGCCGCCCTGGAAGCTCACGGTTGGGAAGCGGTGCTGGCGGCGGCGTCCATCGTCATCTGGCACCTCTACAGCGTGCTGGTTAAGCACCGCAACCTGAGCATGTTCACCGGCACGCTGAGCCATGAGATTATGGAAGAGGAGCACGTGCTGGAGTTGGAACGGCTGGAAAGCGGCGGCGAGGCCTGGCCGCAGATTCCGCCGGAGACGCTGCGCCGCCGGCGCCTGATCTTCTTTGCCACGGCCTCCGTGGTGGCCGTTCTGGCCCTGGCCCTGGTGGTGTGGATGTTCACCTTCGAGCAGACGGCGATTACGACGCTGCCCCAGGCCACGCGAGATGTGTTTGTCCCACTGGCCACGCCCGTACCCTAGGGGCTGACAAGTGGATTGTCTCCTGATGTTGCCCGAGATCATGAGCGACGCGCGGGCACCATCACATAGCGATTACATGATTACCAAGGAAAGGAGGTAAGACATATGAGTAAGAGGCGGTCGCTCGTTTTACTAGGAGTTCTCATCCTACTCCTGAGCGCGTTCCTTGTCGCTTGTGGCGGCAGCGGTGGAACGGCCCAGCAGCCGGTTGAGGTTACCCGTCTTGTCGAGGTCGCCGGCCCCGCAACCGAGGTGGAGGTCACGCGCGTTGTCGAGGTGGTCGCCACGCCGGCCGTCCCGGTCATCCCGTTCGCCGAGGAGTGGACGAATTCGCCCCACAACGACGTGACGGCCGAGGCGTTCAACCATTGGAACGAGGAAGACCCGGCTGAAGTGCCGACTGAGTGTGCCAAGTGTCACAGCACCCCGGGCTATCGCGACTACGTCGGCGCCGACGGTAGCGAGGTCAACGTCGTAGACGCCCCCGCCCCGATCGGCACGACCGTTCAGTGCGATGCCTGCCACAACCCGGCTACCATGGCCAAGACCAGCGTGATCTTCCCCTCCGGGATTGAGATCACCAACCTGGGCGATGAGTCGCGCTGCATGGAGTGCCATCAGGGTCGCGCGTCCACCGTCTCCGTTGACCAGCGTATTGCCGACGCCGGTCTGGCGGAAGACCTGGACACGGTCAGCGCCGATATGGGCTTCACGAACATTCATTACTACGCCGCGGCGGCCACCCAGTACGGGACGCTGGCCAAGGGCGGGTATGAGTATGCCGGTAAGTCCTACGACGGCCGCTTCGACCACGTTGCCAGCCACAACACCTGCATCGAGTGTCACAACCCGCACACGCTTGAGGTCAACCTTGAGCAGTGCCAAGCGTGCCATACCGATGTGGAAACGGCCGAAGACCTGGTCAACATCCGCATGGCGGGCTCGCTGGTCGACTACGACGGCGACGGCGACATGGAAGAGGGCGTCTACTACGAGATCGAGGGCCTGCGCGACCTGCTCTGGCAGGCGATGATGGCCTACTCGACCGAGAAAGGCGGCGCGACCATCGGCTACAACGAGGCCGCCTACCCCTACTTCTTCAACGACACCAACGGCGACGGCACGCTGGGCGAGGACGAAGCGGTCTTCGACAACGCCTATGCAACCTGGACGGCGCGCCTCTCGAAGGCCGCCTACAACTACCAGGTGTCTAAGAAGGACCCGGGCCGCTATGCCCACGGCGGCAAGTACATCATCGAGTTGCTGTATGACTCGATTGAAGATCTGAACACGGCCATCGCCACGCCGGTAGACCTGAGCGCGGCGCACCGGATCGACCACGGCCACTTCGCTGGTTCCGAGGAAGCCTTCCGGCACTGGGACGGCGAAGAGGACGGCGGCATCGTCCCCGGCACCTGCGCCAAGTGCCACACGGCCACCGGCCAGCCGCAGTTTATCGCCGAGGGCGTGACGATCAGCCAGCCGGCCACCAACGGCCTCAACTGCGCGACCTGCCACAACAACCTGCAGGAGTTCACGGTCTATGAAGTGCAGTCGGTGAAGTTCCCCAGCGGCGCGACCGTGTCGTTTGGCGAGGACGAACTGGCGGCCAACATGTGCCTGAACTGCCACCAGGGCCGCGAGTCGACGGTCAGCGTCAACCAGCGGATCGGCAATCTGGGCGGCGACGAGGTCAGCGAAAACCTGCGCTTCGTCAACATCCACTACTTCGCCGCCGGTTCCACCCTCTTCGGCACCGAGGTCAAGGGCGCTTACGAATTCGCGGACAAGGAGTACACCGGGCGCAATCTGCACGTGCCTGGGTTCGACACCTGCACCGAATGCCACAGCATCCATGAGCTCACAGTCGAGGTTCAGGAGTGCGGCGACTGCCATGAAGGCGTCGAGACGGCCGAGGACCTGCGGACTATCCGCGTCAGCGACACCGACTACGACGGCGACGGCGACGTGGAAGAAGGCGCGTTCGGCGAGGTCGACACGATGCGCCAGGCGCTGCTGGCGGCCATCCAGAACTACGCGGCCAACACCGCGGGTACGGCGATCGTCTACAACTCCGCGGCCTATCCCTACTGGTTCGCCGACGCGGACGGTAACGGCGAGATCAACGGCGAGGAAGGCGGCTTTGCTTCGTGGACGCCGAACTTGCTGCGCGCGGCTTACAACTATCAGGACTCCCAGAAGGAGCCCGGGGCGTATGCCCACAACACCTCTTACATCCTGCAGATCCTGTATGACTCGATCCAGGCGGTCGGCGGCGACACGACGGGCATGACCCGCGCCGAAGTTCGCACGTTCGAGGACTAGGTTTATAGACAGGTTGGGCCCGGCGACCGTGGCCCGACCGTCTTCTTGGCGACTGAAAAGGGTCGCGCCTCCCCGGGCGCGGCCCTTTTCGCTTGGGGCCTGGACGCAAAAAAGGGCCGGTGTCCGTGGGGAGACACCGGCCAGTTACAGCGGTGGGTGAGTGGCGGCCGTGCTCGGCGGCGTGGCGCCTCGGGCTAATGGCTCACGCGCGGCCGTCCGGCCTCGCCGGCCATCTCGGGGTCTGGCCCGTAGTAGTGCCCGGCCACACGGATGAGCGTAAAGAGTACCAGCGCCGGCAGCGCGAAGCGCAGCGTAAACAGCGCGACTAGGGTAAAGATGGCCTGAAAATCGTTCATTGCTTCCTCTCTGCCTGGGCGACCCCCAGACGATGTGCCGCTGACCGCTAACGCCAATTCGTTCGCTTGATAACAGGATAGTCGATCGGGGTAGGCCCGTAAATCGGGCGAAGCGGCCATTCCTCCCTGGCGCGTTCGCCCCACAGCGCCCGCCCCCGGCCGACGGGTCGTGCGCCCGCGTGGGGTAATGCCGCTCGCTCATGCCCGCCGCTGCGGTTGTGGCCAGGAGTTTTCCCCATTGGCAATGCGGCCGCGACTGGGCAATAGCCCCACGCGCCGCGCGCCGCTGCCGCGTAGCGGTCTTGCGCGCCCCACGCCCACTGGGGTGAATCCGCCCCACGCGCCGCCGTCTCGCCCCCTGAAATCAGGTGTTCGCCCGATTTACCCCCCGCGCCGCGACCTCTATACTGCTCTCATAGTCTCTTCGAGAGTTGCTCACCCATTTGGTATATCGGCTCCCCAACGCCGCCCACAGAGGAGGTCTTAGAAAGCACATGCGCACAAGAGTACTCAAGCTAATCGCCTGGAGCGCGCCGGCCGTCGCGCTGGTGGCGGTGGTTTTGGCGTTCGTCGCCGTTCCGAGCGCCGGCGCCGCGCCGCTACGCCAGGACGCGACGCCCGTGCCCAACGCCGAGGATTGCACCGGCTGTCACGAGGGCCTGCGCGGCTACTGGGAGCAGAGCGCCCATAGCCAGGCATTGGCCGACCCGAAGTTCCAGGAAGCGTGGACGCAGCAGGGCAGCCCCAAGGAGTGCCTGGCCTGCCACACCACCGGCTATGATGCGGCGACGGGCGAATACAAGGAGGGCGGCGTTGGCTGCCTGACCTGTCACTCCCCCGTTCCCAGCAATCACCCCGACAGCTACATGCCGACGGACGTATCCTCGCGCCTGTGCGGCACCTGCCACATCGACACCTTTAACGAGTGGGAGGTCAGTGAGCACGGCAAGCAAGGCATGACCTGCAACCAGTGCCACAACCCCCACACCAGCGAACTCAAGGTCGGCCACTCGCAGGAGTTGTGCAATAGCTGCCACAACACCGAAGGTCACTACTTCTCCTTCACCGGCCACGCCGCCGAGGGCTTGCTCTGCACCGACTGTCACCTGCGCGTGTCCGACTCGCCAGATGCGGGCACGATGGGCCACGGCCAGCGCGAACACTCCTTCAAGATTGACCTGAAGACTTGCAACGACTGCCATCTGGAAGACATGCACGCCGCCGTCGACGAGACGGCCGCGGCCGCCGCGGTCACGACCGGCGCGGAGCCGGAGTCGCCGGTGGCCTGCTACCCTGTCGAGTCGACCGAGATGCCGGCCGCTAACTTTGTGCCCGCGCGCCAGGAAGTGACCCCCGCCGTCAACACGCTGCCCGGCGGCCCTTCCCCGCTGGTCTACATCTTGCCCGCCGGCTTCGGCCTGGTGTTCGGCACGGTCATTGCGCCCTGGATCGACCGGCTGTCGAAGCGGCGCAGCCGCAAGGAAGAAGGAGACAAGTAGCGATGGCGACCGAAATCGACCGCCGCGAGTTCCTGAAGCTCGGTCTGGCCGCCACGGCGACCGCCGTCGTCGGCGTTGGCCTGGGCGGGCGGATACCCCTGCCGATGGCCGGCCAGCCGGCCGCGGCCGCGCCAACCAGCCGCCGCGCCGAACCGGAGACCTCGCCCCACAAGTGGGTCATGGTCATCGACCAGTCCAAGTGCGTCGGTTGCGACCTGTGTCTCGCCGCCTGCCACGCCTATAACGACACGCCGCCGAACATCTCCTGGTCGCGCGTCGAGCAAGTGGGACAGACGCCCGAAGGCCAGACCGTCTACCGGCCCCTTCCCTGCCAGCACTGTGAAGAAGCGCCGTGCGTCGAGATTTGTCCGGTCGGCGCGACTTACCACCGCGCCGACGGGCTGGTCATGATGGACTACGACCGCTGCATCGGCTGCCGCTACTGCCAGCTATCGTGTCCCTACGGCGCGCGGCATTTCAACTGGGAGAAGTTCACCGGGCCTAACCCCGACGTGCCCGCTGCCGGCCATCCGGAAGTGGACCGCCGGCCGCGCGGCGTGGTTGAGAAGTGCTCCTTCTGCGTCCAGCGCATCGACCGCGGCCTGGCCATCGGGCTGATGCCCGGCGTCGACCCGGACGCAACGCCGGCCTGTGTCGTGGCCTGCACCTACGGTGCGCGCCTCTTCGGCGACCTGAACGACCCGGACTCGCCGGTCAGCGTGGCCTTGCGCAACCGGCCCGACGCCTACCGGCTGCACGAGCAACTCGGCACCGAGCCGCGCGTCTACTACCTGCCCGCGGCCCAAATGGAGGAAAACGCCTGATGAACGCCATTCGCCGCCACGTTCTCCCGGCGTTGCGCCAGCCGGTCTATCTCTGGATGCTGTTCCTGGGCACTCTAATGGCCATCGGCGTGTCCGCCGCGCTGCTGGTCTTCATCAAGGGCCTGGTGATCACCAACCTGACCGACCTCGTGCCGTGGGGGTTGTGGATTTCCATCGACCTGTCGGCCATTGCCCTCAGCGCCGGCGCGTTCACCGTCTCGGCGCTGGCCTACCTGGCGCGGCGCGAGTCGCTGAAGCCGGTCGCGCGCACTGCCGTTTTCGTCGGCTTCGTGGGCTACAGCATTGCCATGATGATGCTCCTGCTCGACATCGGCCGGCCCGATCGCTTCTGGCACGGCTTTGTCTTCTGGAACATCCACTCGCCGCTCTGGGAAGTGACGATGTGCGTGGGCCTCTACTTCACCGTTCTGACGATGGAGGTGGCGCCCATCATCGGCCACTGGGCCCCCTTCGAACGGCGCTTCCCGGCGCTGGCCCACCGGCTGGGCTGGCTGCACAAGCTGACCCCCTACCTGGCGGTCGTCGGCCTTATCCTGTCGACGCTGCACCAGTCGTCGCTAGGACTGACTTACGGCAAGCTCGTCGCCCGGCCGATCTGGTACCGTCCGTGGCCCATGGCTATCGGCTTCTATCTCTCGGCCATCATCGGCGGCCTGGCGCTGGTCACGCTGATCTCGCTGGTGGCCGGTCAATTGACGCCGCGCGCCCGCGTCAACAAGGTCACGCTCGATAAGCTGGCCTACACGGTTGGCTGGGCCGCGCTGTTCCTGCTGGTCTTTCGCTGGTGGGACCTGATGTCGATGCCGGTCGGCTATGTGCCGGCCAAGTCCGAAGCGCTCTACATCCTGACGCGCGGCCGGTTGGCCTTTAACTTCTGGGGTCTGGAGATCGTGCTCGGCATGCTGCTGCCGGCAACGCTGCTGCTCATCGGCTACTGGCGGCGGATTGAGCGGGTGCGCATCCTGGCCCTGGCCCTGGTGGTCATCGGAGTCATTGCTTACCGCTGGAATACCAACCTTGTCGGCCAGCTCGTTGTCTGGAACCAGGTTGCCGGTAGCGAAATCCCGCTGTTCACCGACTATATGCCATCACTTGTTGAGATCCTGACAGGTGTCGGGGTAATTGCCTACGGCCTGCTGGCGATTACCTGCGGCGTCCGGTATCTCAACGTGATTGATCATGGAGAAGTGGTCGAGACGCCCGTCGAAGCCGCCGTGCCCGCCGCCATGGTCCCCTCCTCCTCTCGTTGAGCAACTCAGGAAAAGGGTGGGCAGAAAAGCGCTCCGTCGGGCGACCGGCGGAGCGCTTTTTGTATGCAGGCAGGTTCTTATCCCGCGCAGATCGACTATAATGGTTCCATGTCCGCTCTCGAAGATTTGCTCGATCGTCTCGACGCCGCGCGCGAGCGCACGCTGGTGGCCCTGGAGATGCTGCCCGACGAGGCGCTTGTCCAGTCCGGGGTTGTCGGCCGCTGGTCCATTGCCAACCTCCTCAGCATTCTCACGGCCTGGGACGCCGAAGTGGTCACCGCGCTCATGCAACTCCGCGCGGGCAAAGCGCCGGAGCGGCTGCTGGCGGCGCTCCGCAACCCCGATGTCTACAATGCCCAGCGCTTTCAGGAGGCGCGGGAGCGCGACCTGGATAGCGTCTTCGAGGACTTCCAGAACTCGCGCACGAAGCTGGAGGACTGGCTGAGCGAGCTATCCGAGCGGGCGCTGACTGATCGCAACCACTACAAGGCGCTGGGCGGCGTGGCTCTCGGCCAACTCATAGCCCGGGCCACCAGCGACCACGAGGCTCGCTACCTGCCGTTCCTCACCGCCTTTGCCGACCGGTGGGAAGATGTCGAAGATACGGGGTACGAGCTACGAGATACGAGTCTGGCCGAAGCGCTCGATACGATTCCCCTGGGGCAGATCGACGTGCTGGGGCTGGCGGGGGCCAACGGCGATGCGGCCGCCGCGATCTTCCCGGAGGATGATGACGATGACTTTGAGTGACTTCGCGCCGACCGCGGGGTTGGACGAGGCCTATCGCGCCGCGCACGAGGCGGCTGTGGTGGTCGACCACGGCGCGCGCGGGCTGCTGCGGTTGGAGGGCAAGACGCGTCTTGACCTCATCCATCGCATGTCGACCCAGGCCGTCAAGGACTTGCGCCCGGGCGAGGGCGCGGCGACGGTGCTGACGACCGACATCGGCCGCATCATCGACCGGCCCATTGTCTATGCCGCCGCCGATCACGCGCTGTTGCTGGCGGGTGAGGGGCACGCCGACGCGCTGGCCCGCTACCTGCTGCGGAACGTTTTCTTCAATGATGATTTCGGAGTGCGCAACGCCGGCGCGCAGACGGCCATTCTGGGCGTCTACGGCCGTGGCGCGGAAGAGGCCCTGGCCGCGGCCGGCCTCAATGCGCGCGAGCTTCCGCTGCACCACTGGCGTGCCGGGGCCGAAGCCGGCCCCGACATGCTCTCGTTCGCCACGCCCATCGCGGCCGGCACAGAATTCGCGCCCGTGGACTACTCGCTCCATCGGGCCGACCCGGTGGCGGGCGACGGCTACTACCTGATGGCCCCGGCCAGCGCGGTGGCGAGCCTGCTCCAGCTCCTCTCCATTTCATCCAACCCGCCCCTGATCGACGAGGCGGCCTACGACTATCTGCGCATCGAGACGGGACAGCCGCGCTTCGGCCGCGAACTGACGCTCGACTATATCCCCCTCGAAGCCGGGTTGTGGGATGACGTGTCGTTTCACAAAGGCTGCTACACGGGACAGGAGATCATCGCCCGCATGGAGAGCCGCGGCAAGCTGGCCAAGCGGCTCGTCCGGCTGCGCCCTGGCTCGCCGGTTGAGGCCGGGGCCGAGATTACGGCCGCCGGGCGCACCGTCGGGGTGATCACGTCGGCCGCCGACGGCCCGGCGGGGCCGCGCGCTCTTGGCTACGTCAAGACGGCCGCGCTGGACGAAGGCGCGGAACTGGCGGCAAATGGGGTGAGACTGAACGTTTTGTAGTCCAGTGAGGAGCGACGAGTCTGGAAACCGTTCGTCATTCGTCACTCGTCGCTCGTCGCTCGTCACTCGTCACTCGTCACTGGTATGGCCGACTTCTTCCAGCGCAACATCATTCTCGTCTACTTCTTCTACGGGTTGGCCTTTTTCAGCATGGGGCTGGCCATCTGGCTCGCCTCGTCCCGGTTTCGCACGTCGGAGTTTCGCCTGGCCCGGCCGCTCCTCTTCCTGGCCGGATTCGGCGTCATCCACGGCCTGCAGGAATGGCACGACATGTTCGCCCGCATCGAGGCCGGCGGCGCGACCAACATCCCCTGGTGGCTGCTGCTGCCCGAAGTCCATCTGATTCACCTGGTCGTCTCCTTCCTGCTGCTGGTCCTCTTCGGCATCCAGTTGCTCTACGCCAACCGGCGCACGGGCGATAGCGGCGCGCGGCTGTCGTTCCTGGGCGCGGGGGCCTTCCTGGCGCTGTGGGCGGTCAGCGTGACGGTGACGTGGCTCGTTTCCCGGCCGGAGCGCCTGCCGATGATCGACGCGGCCGAGGCGCTGGCTCGCTACACGCTGGGCATCACCGGTGCGGTCATTGCCGCCTGGGCTATCTGGCTGGAGCAAGGCGCATTCAAGCGGCGGGGCATGGCGCGCTTCGGGCGGCTGCTACTGGGCGCGGCCGTGGCCCTGTTCATCTACGGCGTCGTGGGCCAGGTCTTCATCCACCCCAGCCTTGTCTTCCCCTCGAACGTCGTCAATAGCGATCTGTTCCTGCGGCTGTTTGGCTTCCCTATTCAGGTGGTGCGGGCGGCAATGGCGATCCTGATGGCGATCTTCATTATCCGCGCCCTCAATGTCTTCGATATCGAGAACCAGCAGCGGCTGGAGGAGGCGCGGGCGGCGCGGGCCGCGGCCCGCGATGAGGCGCTGCGCGTCCAGCGGCAGGCGCGCGTCGAAACGGAAGAACTGAACCGCGAACTCGAAGCCGCGGTGCAGGATCTCGCCCTATTGTTCACCATCTCCCGCCGCATGGCGGCGACGCTCGACCGTTCGACGCTCCTCAACGACGCCGTGCCGCTGCTGGTTGATGTATTGCCCCAGGTCAGCGCCGGGATGCTCGTCATGGGACGTGACGGCGCGCCGCCCGAGATCGTCTCCGTGGTTGAATGTAACGATCCGGCCGCGCCAGTGGCCGAGCGTAAGGCGCAGGGGCTCCAACTGGCGGAGTACACCGCGGCGACGGGTAACCCATCATGGATGATCCGCGACGAAGTGCTGCCGGTGCGCTTGCCGGGCGAGGACGACGCGCGCCCCGCCACGGCCGAGGCTCCTGGTCCCAATTCGTCGACGCTGGCGGCGCTGGCCCACACCTCCACGCGCGCCGGCGGTCACACGATGGCTATGCCGCTGACGGCCCGCGGCGACATCATCGGCAGCCTCGTTTTCTGCACGCTCTATGGCGCTACGCCCTTCTCGCTGCGCGACGTAGCCCTGGCGCGCGCCATCGCCGATCAGCTAAGCGTCGCCATCGACAACGCCACGCTCTACGAGGAAGTGCAGCAGAGCGACAAGGTGCGCGGTGAATTGCTCCATCGCGCCGTCTCGGCCCAGGAAGCAGAGCGGCAGCGCATTGCCCGCGAACTCCACGACGGCACCGGGCAGACGCTGACGGCGCTGGGGCTGGGTTTGGCCGCCGCCGCCGAGCGGGTCGAGAGCGATCCGGTGGCCGTCCGCCAGCAACTGGTCGACATGAAGCAGATGAACGCGCAGGTGTTGCAGGAAGTCCATAACGTCATCGCCGACCTGCGGCCGTCGATTCTGGATAACCTGGGACTCCTCCCCGCTCTGCGCGGCCACATCCACGCCTTTGAGCAGCGCACGGGCATCCAGACCCAATTGCTGACCCAGGGCAAGAGCGCCCGGCTCAAGCCCGACATTGAGACGACGGTCTTTCGCATCGTACAGGAGTCGTTGACCAACGTCGTGCGCCACGCCGCGGCGGGAAGCGTGCTGATCCAGGTTGTGTTTGGCGAGCGCGACGTGGCGCTGTCGATCCACGACGATGGACGGGGCTTCAGCGTTGAACAGGCAATGGCGCGGGCCGACGGCCGCGCCGCCTGGGGCTTGCTCGGCATCCACGAGCGGGCGTCACTGGTTGGCGGCACGGCCGAGATCGTCTCCCAGCCCGGCGCGGGCACGACGGTCCGCGTCCACATCCCCGATCCCTTCAGAGAGGCAACCGATGGCCGATGAAATCCGCTTGTTACTGGCCGATGACCATGCCGTCGTCCGTTCCGGTCTCCGCATGTTACTCCAGGCCCAGCCGGACATGAAGATCATCGGCGAGGCCGAAACGGGTCAGGAGGCCATCCGGCGCGTGGCCGAACTGCGGCCGGACGTGGTGCTGATGGACATCGAGATGCCGGGCATGAACGGCATCGAGGCGACGCGGCGCATCAAGGCCGAAGCGCCCCAGGCGGCTGTGCTGGCCCTGACGATGTATGAGGACGACCAGTACTTCTTCGAGATGCTGCGCGCCGGGGCCTCCGGCTACGTACCCAAGCGCGCTGCCCCGGACGAGCTCGTCTCGGCCATTCGCGCCGTTAGCCGGGGCGAGGTATTCCTCTATCCGTCGCTGGCGGGGCGGCTGGTGCAGGATTACCTGCTGCGCGGGCGTCCCGAGGAGCAGGAACCGGCCACCGATGACCTGACGGCGCGCGAGCAGGAAGTGCTCAAGTTGATCGCCGAGGGGTTGAGCAACAACGAGATCGCCGACCGGCTGGTCATCAGCGCCAAAACTGTCGATCGCCACCGCGAGAACATCATGCGCAAGCTGAACCTCCACAACCGGGTTGACCTGGTGAAATATGCGTTGCGGAAGGGGCTGATCGATTTGGAGGAGTAGCGGAGATCGGAGCGCCGGCGCGATGAGAGGCCTACCGCCTGACCTCATACCGCAGCGCCACCGCGCCCGACTTGAACTCCCGCCGCTCCACGAGCCGCAGGTCGATGGGCTGCGAAAGCCCGGCGAGCAGCGTCGGGCCGTGGCCGGCCAGCCGGGGCTGCACCACGAACTCGTACTCGTCGATCAGGCCCAGGTCCGCCAGGGCCAGGGGGAGCGTCACGCCGCCCACGAGCAGCCCCTGGCCCGGCTCCTGCTTCAGCCGCCGGATCGCGTCGCCCAGGTCCCCGCGCACAAGCTCCGCGTTCCAGTCGACCCGCTCCAGCGTGCCGGACACGACGTACTTTTTGGCGGCGTCGATCGTCTTGGCGAAGGGTTCCATCCAGGGTTCCATCCACTCCGCCCACGCCCCGGTCTCCGGCGACGGCCGCCACGCAGCTGCCATCATCTCATAGGTCACGCGGCCGTAAATGAGGGCGTCGGCCCGGGCGAGGTTTTGGGTGTGGTGGCGATGCACTTCCTGCAACTCCTCGTCCGTGAAGTTCCCGCGATGATCGACGCAGCCGTCCAACGTAACGTTGATGGAATAGAGAAGGGGTCGCATATCTTCCTCCCGAAGCGTGCTGATTATTTAATCACTCGACTCGTTTTGTAACGAGGCTCGGCAATTGTGCGGGTCAG
>CAZSOD010000036.1:0-26678 GCA_964608255.1 uncultured Ardenticatenaceae bacterium | reverse complement strand
TGACTTAGAATCATGTGTCGCAAGGCGTGTGGGTTCGAGTCCCTCCATCCCCATTAGCAATCTTAGGCGTTGCGCTGCGGGCAACGCTTTTTCTTTCAAGAGGTAAGCCTGTGACTCTGACCATCCAGACCGCTGAAGACGAATCGCGGCAGTTGAAGCTCACTATCGAGGTCGACGAACCGCGTGTGCAGAAGGCCATGCAGCAGAAGGCTCGCGAACTCAGCCGCGACATCCAGCTGCCCGGCTTCCGGCCCGGCAAAGCGCCTTATGACGTGGTTGTGCGCCGCGTCGGCGAGGACACCTTGCGCGCCGAGGCCATCGAGGATCTCGTTCAGCCCATCTTCGAAGAGGCCCTCCAGCAAGCCGACATCGACCCCTATGCCCGGCCGACGCTGGAAGACATCCAGCCCAAACCGCTGCTGCTGACCTTCACCGTGCCGCTGGAGCCGGTGGTGACGCTGGGCGACTATCGCGCCCTGCGCCAGGAAGTTGAGCCCGTGACCGTGACCGACGAAGCGCTGCAAGAGGCGCTGGAGTATGTTCAGGCGCGGCACCAAGTCATCGAGACCGTTGACCGGCCGGCGGCCGAAGGGGACGTGGTCACCCTGAGCGGCAACGGACGCTTCACCAGCCCGAAGCCCGCCGCCGAGGGAGAGGCTGCGCCCGAGACGGCCGACGGCCAGGGCGAAACGCTCTTCGAGGAAGAGCGGCTGGAAGTGCTTCTCGACCCCAAGACGCTGTTTGTCGATACGCCATTCGTCGTTAACGTTGTTGGTATGGCCGTCGGCGACCAGAAGCAGTTCACAGTTGCCTTCCCCGATCCCTATGAGCCGGAGCCGGACTACGCGGGACGCGAGGCGGCGTTCGACCTTACGCTCCTGGAAGTCAAGCGGCGCGATCTGCCGGCCATCGACGACGAGCTGGCCAAGCAGGAAGGCAAGGAATCGCTCGATGAACTGCGCGAGTCGTTGCGCGTTGACCTGTCCACCCAGGCTGAGGCGGCGGCCAAGGAAAAGGTCATCGAGGATATGATCGACCGGTTGCTGGAGGACGCCACGCTGGTTTATCCGCCGGCGGCCGTTGAGGCTCATCTCGACGACATGGTCGAGGACTTCAAGAATCGCCTGTCGCGCAGCGGCTGGGAGTTCAAGGATTACCTGAACCTGCAAGGCATGACCGAAGAGTCGCTGCGCGAGGACTTCCGCGAGAACGCCGAGCGCCAGTTGCGCCGCCAGCTGGCGTTGCGCCAGCTCATTCTCGATGAGAAGCTGCGCATTGAGGCGGCCGATGTGGACGGCATCATTGAGGAGCGGGTGGCGCGGTTCGACAACGAAGGGCTGAAGGAGAGCATGCGGAGTTACTACCGCAGCGGCCGCGGCTTCGAAACCATCAGCGGTGAAGTGCTGAGCAACAAAGTCTACGAGCGCATCCTGGCCATCTTCGGCGGCACGGCTCCCGATCCGGCCGACCTGGCCGCGATCGAAGCGGACGAAGAAGAATGACGAACTGCGAACTACGAAAGACGAATGAAGGCTGAGACTTGGAGTGAGTCGCGCAATATTCCGAACTCGTCATTCGTAACTCGTAACTCGTCACTGAAGGAGATTTGCCATGTTTGACATCCCCACGTCTCTCGTCCCGATGGTCGTCGAATCGACCGGGCGGGGCGAGCGGGCCTATGACATCTTCTCGCTCCTGCTGAAGGAGCGCATCATCATCCTGGGCACGCCCATCAACGACCAGATCGCCAACCTGATCGTGGCGCAATTGTTGTGGCTGGCCAGCGAGGACGATTCGAAGCCGATCCGCATGTACATCAACTCCCCGGGAGGCCAGGTCTACGCGGGAATGGCTATCTACGACACGATGCAGCAGGTTTCGTGTCCCGTTTCGACCGTTGCCGTCGGCTTCACGGCCAGCTTTGGCACGATCCTGTTGACGGCGGGGACGAAGGGCATGCGCTATGCCCTGCCCAACGCCACCATCCACCTGCACCAGCCGCTCGGCGGCGCGCGCGGCCAGGCGTCGGACATCGCCATCCAGGCCCAGGAAATCCTGCGCCTGCGCACCGACCTGAACAAAATCCTGGGCTACCATACGGGCCAGACCATCGAGCGCATTCAGAAGGACACGGACCGCGATCTGTACATGACCGCCGCCCAGGCCCGCGACTACGGCCTGGTCGATGAAGTGCTGCGCAGCGCCATCCCCGAAGACGGGCAGTAGAAGAGAATTCAACGCCAGGACGCAAAGACGCCAGGACGCAAAGAAGCCCTTCTTGCGTCTTTGCGTCTTTGCGTTGAACTCTTCGCGTCTTTGCGTTGAACCGCTGTCTTCCCGCCCGATTTGCCCCCCTGTCCCTGTGGCCCTATAATCCTTCTGTCCGGGTGGTCGCCAACGGCCGCCCTGGAGGCCAATACAAGCCACATGATTAAACGGCTCAATCGTGCGCGGTTCTGGCGACTGCTACTGATTCTCCTGGGTCTAACCGTTGGTCTTGCCTACTTGGGCGCGCCGCGGTCACACTCCGCGGGCGCTGCTCCTGACCAACTGCCCACTGTCGGTTTCGTCAACACGGTTTACACCGTCAACGAGAACCAGGGCCCGGCCCAGATCACCGTGCGAGTTTCGGCCGCGCCAGAGCCCGGACAGAACGTGGTGGTCACCTATCTGACCGTCCCCGGCACGGCCACCGAGGGCGCGGGTGGCGACTACGTCAATAGCACTGGCACATTGACCTTCACCAGTTCTAACCAGACCACCCAGTCGTTCAACGTCACCATCAACAACGACAACCTGGTCAACGAGCCGGCGGAGACCATCAACCTCATCCTGCAACTCCAGACGCCCAGTACGGCCACGTTGGGCACGTCGGTCGCCATTTTGACCATCGTGGATGACGACGTGGCAACGGCCACACCGCGGCCGACGGCCGCCACCGGCACGCCTATCTTCGTCGACCTGACCGAACCGAATAACACGTTTGAGGAAGCGCACGAGATGCAGCCGGATGCCGCCGCCACATGCCAGCTGACCCTCTGGCCGCCCGGCGACCAGGACTTCTACCGCTTCGCCGTCAAGGCCGGCACGTTCTACCAGTTGCGAACCGATCAGCTCTCGCCGGGCATCGACACGGTGCTGACCGTCTATAACCAAAATGGCCAGGCCATCGCCGAGAACGACGATTTCGCGCCGGTTGGCCAATTTCAGTCACAGGTGAACGTCCAGGCTGACACAACCGGCTTCTATTTCGCGCGCGTTGTCAACAAAAGCCCGGCCGACGCCGCCAACAAGACCTACTGCTTCGTCATCGATGCGACGGAGCAGCCGACGCCGACACCGACGGCCACGCTCCTGCCCACGCGCACTGGCTCCGACACCTGCGAGCCTAACGGCCGCATCGATCTGGCCTGCCTGTTTGGCGAGAACCAGTCGCAGCAGTTCAACTTCGTGCCGCCCTTTAACCAGGGGCCGGATCAGGACTGGTATCGCATCTGGGTCAAGCCGGGCACGACGATTACCTGCGAGACGAACCAACTCTCGTCCGTCACTGATACCAATATCATTTTTCTCGGCCCTAACGGCGAGGACTTCAACCCGCAACTGGGCAACGACGACCGCGCGCCGGGCGACAAGAGCAGCCTGCTGAGCTACACGTCGACCTACACCGGCTGGCTTCACGTCCTGGTCGGCCCGGTGAACCCGGTGCCGCTGGCCCAGGCGGCCGAGTTCACCTACACGCTGGCTTGCACGTCCAGCGTCGCGCCGACGGCGACGCCAACCACCGCGTTCGTGCCCCAGCCGGGCGGAGGAGGTGGCGGTGTGCCCATCGCGCCGACGATCACGCCCTTTCCCACGCCGACGCCCATCGACCTGTCGTTCCTGCTAACCCCGTCGCCAGTCGTCGTGCCCGTCGTCACCATCCAGCCGCTGCCGACCGCCACGCCGGCTACCGGCGCGCAGGATACGGCGACAGTCAACGTCACCGTCTACTACGACAGCAATTTCAACTTCACGCCGGAGATCAATGAGGGCATCATCGACGTGGCTGTGGCGCTCTACGATAACACCAACGGCCGCCTGATCGCCTTTGGCTATACCAATCAGGCCGGCGTGGTGCGCTTCGAGGCGATTCCCAGCAGCGGGGCCGTGCGCGTCGAGGTGCCGTTGCTGAACTACACGCAGATCGTGGGCACCGGCGAGTCGAACATTAGCGTCCGCGTTGCGCCCCTGCCCCTGCCCATCGGCATTCCGTAAGGAGCGGAACCAGCGACGCGCCCGCGGCGTCCTGTCTAGTAGAAACCATGTCCGCCGATCCTCAACCCCAATCCGGCCGTCTCGTCCAGCGCCTGACGGCCAATCCGGCTCTGCTCTTGCTGGCGATTGTGGCTATCGTCGCCCTGCTGGCGGCATGCATTATGGGTTTTCTGCTTCTGCGGCCAAATCTCGGCGGCGAAACCGCCGGCCCAGCGGATATTCCAACGCCCTTTGCCGACGCAACCCAGCCGGCAGCCAGCAACCAGCCGGTCATCGTCGGCGTCAGCGACTCGGGCACCTACTCCGTCACGCTAGACATTCCGACGACACTGACCCTGCTCGACCAGCAGCGCGCCGTCCAACCCGAGAGCATTGGCGTGGACGGCTTATGGGCTCCAGAACTGGGCGACGAGAACGCCGCCTGGGTGAATGGCACGGTGGTCAACTACGTCTTCGGGCTACCGGATACGAACGAGAACCGCGCCTTACTGGAGTCGCTGGCTCCGGGCAACGAGATCGCCGTGACCACCCGCGGCGGCCGGACACATACCTTCGCCTTTGACAGCCGCAGCCAGGTGCCGGAAAGCGACCGCAGCGTCTACAACCAGCAGGCTCCGGGCATTACGCTCATCTTACTGGGTGGTGAGGCGGCCGACAGGCTGGTCATCAAGGGGCGTTATGAGGTGGCGGCGGCCGATCCCGGCGCGTCGAGCAACGTCATCCAGCTGGCCGAGACGGCGCGGTTGGGCGACGTGCAGGTGTCGCCCCAGGCCAACTCTTTTCTCACCGGCCGCCCGGAGGCTCCGCCCGGCTTTGGCTTCTTCCTGATCGACTTCACGCTTCAGAACGTCGGTCTAACCGCGGTCGACGCGACCGCCTATCGCTTCACTTTATCCGACGAGCTGGGCAACCAGTACGCGCTGAACCCGATCGCCAGCCGGCTGGGTAACTACCCGCCGCTCGGCGGATTTATCAACGCCGGGCAGTCGATTAGCGCCACCGCCGGTTACCAGATTCCCGCCGGGCTGGTCAGCCCGACGCTGACCTGGACAGTGACCGCCCCGGACGGGGCGCAGATTGAGGCGGTGCTACCCTTCACGGCGGGCGGCGCGGCCGGTCAGAGCGCGGTCATCTCGCTGCAAGAGGCGACGATCACGCCGGACCTGAACAACCTGATCATCGTCGGCCAGGTGACAAACATGGGAGCGCAACCGCTGGTAATCACCGCCGAAGACATCTCGCTGCGCACGCCAACCGGCTCTGATTACCTGCTGCTGGCGACGAATCCGCCGTTCCCGTGGACAGTCCCGCCGAACCAGACGCTCCAGTTTGCCGTGACCTACCAGCGGCCGATCGGCTCAACTTCGGCCGTCTTCACCATCCTTGGCCAGCCGTTCGAACTCAGCGGGCTGCAATAGGCTATTGCCCGCTGCCCTGCCAGTTGTGACCTGGGCTATCGACCCGCGCCCCACCGCCATTGGCCGCGCCGGCGCGGGTTGCCGGGCCGCGCTACTTTTTCCCGTTCAGCAGGAACTCCATCGACGATGACGCGCGTTTGCCGCGGCTGGTGTAATAGAGCAGCATCCCGGCGATGAGGATGAACATGCCTACCAGCAGGCCGCCGAATTGCAGGGGGCCGATGAACGGCCGCTCAAACTCCGGCTGGATGTGCGTACCGAGGCGGATCAGATCGGCAAACCCCGAGACATAGCAGAACACCAGCCCGGTCAGCGAAAGGCGCATGCCGATACCCGCCTGAAGCGAACTACGCGCTTCGGGCGGGCGGCCCGCGCTCATGTAGAGGTAGATGGCCAGGGTCAGGGCGGAGACGCCTATCAGGAAAACCAGGGTTTGGACGACGCCGAAGCCAGGGGTCAGGTCCAGGCCCAGCAGCTCGACGGCCGCCGCCACCACGACTAAGAGCAGGCCAATCACGGACAGAAGCGCCATGACGGCCCGCCGCACGCGGATCGCCTTATTGCCCATTGCTTGGGGTACTCCGTTGCGCTAAATAAAAGACGCTGCGCGGATATGCGCAGCGTCTCTGTCGGGGCAGCGGGACTCGAACCCACGACCTCTTCAACCCCATTGAAGCGCGCTACCAAGCTGCGCCATGCCCCGAATGCACTGTGCATTATAGCAAAGAAGGCGCGGGGTCGCAAACGCGCATAGCCCGGGGCGTTGCCGCACCGTGACGCTCAAGGCGCTCCACGGCTAACGCCGGTTAAAGCGCTTAGCGGACGAGGGGTTGTAGATAGACCGCCAGCAAGCTGAGCAGGCCGAGAATGAAGTTGTAGCCGCCGTGGACGAGGATGGCCACGGTTGTGCTGCTGCGCTTGCGGATGATGCCCAGCACGACACTGAGCAGAAAGACGGTCAGTGTGGCCGGACTGAGGCCATATTGGACGTGGGAAATGGCGAAAATGAGGGAGGTCGGCACAATACCGAAGATCGGCTGGAGCGCGCCGCGAAAGAGCAGCTCCTCGCCCAACCCGGCCGCCGCGGCCAGCATAAACCACTCCCATACCGTGTCGAAGTTGCCCAACAGTGTTTCGTTGATGCCGCTAAGTTGCTGGGCCTGCTGGGGGTCCAGCATCGCCCAGGTGACGCCGATGCAGCCTTGCAGGAAGACGAAGAAGACCATCCATCGCACGCCCGTCCACAGTTGCCCGGCGGTCGGCCGGAGCAGGCCGAGTCGCTCGTTCAGCGCCGCGTTGTCACGCCGGATGAGCAGGCCCACGCCGACGAAGGCCGCCAGCACGAACACCAATTGCTGGGCCAGCACGTCGACCAGCGACGCCTGGATGCCGGATTGGGCCAGCAACTCCAGCGTGCCCGGTCCCAACGACAACGCAGCGTTGCCAGCCAGATAGCCCACGGCGGCCAGCGCCAGCGTATGGACGGTCGAATCGGCGTCGAGCGCCGGCAGCGCCCGGCCCATAACCAGCCGCACGGGGCGCAGGCAAACGAGCATCCCCCACAGCCCCATGCCGATGAGCGCCGCGCTGCCCAACCCCTGATCCAGGAGTTGCAGGCCCGTGTCGGGCAGCGCCACCGCGCCGGGCGGCAACAACCACCAAGCGAGTCCGGCCCCAAGCAGCAGCAGGTTGGCGGCGAAAAGCAGCAGATTGAACGTCAGGCGCGCGCCGCGACTGCCGCGCGCCGTCACCAGGTTGGCGACGGTCATAACCAGGAGGATCGGCAGGCCGACGACGAAGATAGCCATGAGGTTTGTAGTTCAGCGCCCCTATCGGAAACACGCCGGAGCGCTGAACTACCAAAGCCAGATCAGGGTTCTACCAGAACCGTGTCAAAGAAGAGGCCGACGTTGGGCAGGTTCATGAACCCTTCGCCGCGGTAGGGGTAATACTGCTCGGCCATCTGGTTGAGCGTTTGCCCCTGCTGTAGTTCGCCAACAGTAACGCCGATGCGGTTGCCGCTGACAAGGCCGGAGACGGGAATGGAGAAGCGGCCGGTCTCGTCGCTGCGGCCGGCTCCCAGCAGCGTCCCGTTGTACGTCACGTCCATCACCGCCAGGGCGACGTTGGGCGGGGCCTGGCCGGTCAGCAGGGTCGCCCCGGCGGCTACCGGCTGGTCAATGCGGAAGCGCGGCTCACGGAACTCCTCGGCGGGAGGCGGGTAGGGCCCGACGGTTGGCGTGGGCGGCAAGGCTGCCTCGCCCTCCGATGGATATGGGTTCGCCGGCGCCACGTCGGCCGGCGGAGGATAGGCGAGGGTGTCGCCAGCGGGCGCGGCCGGGGCAGTGGGCAGCGACTCGACGCCGCCGGTCGCCGCGGCGGCGATGGTGGGCGCGGCCTGTTGCGCCCCGGGGCCGCACGCCGCCAGCGCCAGCGCCAAGGCCAAAATGATCATGGGAACGAGTCGGGTTCTGGATCGCATAGGGCAGATTCTACCTGCAAGGCTCAAAAAACAGAAGCCACCCTAAGGTGGCTTCTATTTTGCCTACTCGCAGCGAGTCAGCTGCTTACTGGTTGAAGCCCTCGTAGTTCTTGGTGTCCTGGCCGCTCGGGTTCGGCGCGCTGCTGGACTCGTTGGCGATGGCGACGATCGGCTGGTTGGACGAAATCGAGACGCCGCCGAACGAGTTATTCAGCGAAGCGGCGTTGCCGCTCACCACGGTAATGCTGGAGGGCGACGTCAGGTTCGACACCCCGAAGAAGGTGGCGCTGGCGCCGGCCGCGATCGGCGTGCTGTGGGAGAAGGCCACGTTGCCGCCGCCGGTGCGGGCATAGGTCACGGTGACCGTCGCCGCCGCGTTACCCACGTTCTGAACCTGGATACCGGTCGTATTGCCGCCGAAGAACTCCTTGTACAGCGGGAGGACGACGTTCTGGCTCGCGCTGCTCGAGGCGAAGCAAGAGTAGGTCGTCACACGGTTCGGGTTGGCGGTATTGAAGCCGCGGTCGTTGACGACGACGGCGATGTTACCGCCGCCCGTGCCCGTCACCTTGGCCGAACCAAGAGCGCCGGCCGGCAGGCCGTAGGTCGCGTCGCCGCCGAAGAAGGTGAACGACTGGCCGGCGGCCAGGCTCGGGCTGGTCACGGTCTTGGTCTGGACCGCGCCGTTGCCGATCTGGTAGGAGTAGTCCACGCGGACCGTCTGCGGGCTGCCGCTGACGTTCTGGGCCTGGATACCGGTGGTCTGCGAGCCGGCGGTGTGGGCGTTGCGGACCAGCGGGCAGTAGGCCACGTCGTCGTAGTCGTTGGGCGTGAAGGCCTTCGAGGCTTGCAGGTTCTGGGCCACGGCCGCCGCAGCTTCATGCTCCAGCGAAGTGCCGGCCAGCGGCTGCGAGCCGGTGACGGTCAGGCTGCCGACCGCGCCCGCGGGGACGCCGGCATCGGCCGGGGTGATGACGACCATAGCGTTCCCGGGGACGTTGTTAAACGTCTTCGGGAAGGTCGCCGCGCCAACGCGGAAGGTGGCCTGGATGTTGTTGCTGTTGGTGCTGGCGTTCTGCACGTAGAAGGTGGTCGTGCGGCCGCCAAAGTTGTTCTTGACCAGCGGGAAGGCGATCGTCGTCGCCACGTCCGCGCCGTCGGTGCCGCGATACTGGCCGGCGGCCGAACCGGTGCCGCGGTTGTTGACGTTCACGATGGCCGCGATGGGCTGGTCGGCGCTGACGACGGCCGAGCCGACGAAGCCGGCGGGCACGTTGCAGTCCTGGTCGGTCAAAAAGTTGGCCGACGCGCCGGGCGAAACGTTTTCGCTGCCGCACTGGAAGGCCGTGCCGTTCTGGTCATAGGCCTGGAAGACGATTGAGGCGTTGGCGCTGCCAACGTTCTGGATCTGCTGGCCCGACTTCCAGCCGGAGCCCGGCAGTTGACCCTGGGCGACCACGAGGCCGACGCTCACCAGCAGGACGAGCAAGAGCGCAAATACGGTTAGATTCTTCTTGGACATGCTTGTCTCCTATCGCAAATGATCACACTGCGAGTTGTTACGATGGGTAGTATAGGGTCGCGCCGAAGGGCAATCAATCACCCGTTTGGAGTATTCCAGGGAGTAAAGCGGCGAGAACAGGGCGATCCGTGCCCCTTTTCACCACCATTTCACGCCATAGAATGAAGCACGGATGGGCTTACGGGTTAGACGGCTTTACGGGACTCGCCATGCCTTTAATCCGCCATAGGCGTCTCCTCCACGCCCTGTCCCTGTTCAACCTTTCTTCTGAAAAGGGCCTCGATATTGGCGACGATGAGGTCGTCGAAGTCGGCCGTCTTGGCCCTGAAGCAGGTGGGGTAGCGGGCGACCAGGTCGACGTGGTCGGCGTTGTAGGTTTCGTAATAGGCGACCCGTTCCAGTTGCCCGGCATAGCGCGCCCACAGGTCGCGATAGCGGTGCAGCGGCCACTCGTTCATCCAGAAGTAGCCCATCAGCTTGATGCCCCGCTTGGCGGCGTAAGCGGTCAGTGTTTCCTTGGTGAAGAGGCATTCGACGTAGGGGACGGAGATGGTCTGAAACTGGTGCGCCCCCTTGGGGCTGAGCCACACGGGGCCAAAGTCGAGGTACAGGTAGCCGCCCGGCCGCAACACGCGCAGCGCCTCGCGCAGCACCGCCTCCGGGTCGGGGAAGTGCTCAAACGAGTTGAAAGAGAAGACGAAGTCGAAGCTGCCGTCGGGAAAGCCGAGGTGGGCGGCGTCCATGCCCGCGAAGGCCGCGCCACTGCTGGCGGCGCGCGGGTCCAATCCCTCCACGCGAATATCCACGCCGACGGCCGTCTTGCCCATGGCTTGCAACGCGGCGCAGGTCATTCCGTCCCACATGCCCAGATCGAGAAACCGGAGCAGTCCGCCCGCCTCACGCCGGACGTAGCCCAGCATCGTCGCCGCCCGCTCGCGGCCGCGGGCGGCCAGGCTGGCGTCGTCGTATTTGTAGGTCATGGGGTCGAGCGGGTAGGCGCGTTGCAGCGCGTCAAGCTCGGCCATCCCCAGGAACGCGGGCGTCTGGCCGGCGCGCGCGAACACGCGCCGGGCCCGGCGGGCCTTCAGGCGACAGTAAGCCGTCCAGGCGCTGATCAGCAGCGGCCTGGGCACGGCGCGCTTGGCGAACTGGCGGAGTTGTCTCTGTGGCGACATAGGCGGAATGAATTCGACACGGATGGACCCGGATTATACGGAAGTTGCGCCTTGGCTGCCGGAAAGACCCCGGACGGCGGATCACAGACCACAGCCAGAACGACGAACTGACCACTGATCATTGACCACTACTTACTGCTTACTACTCTCCTCCAGTACACCAGGTCGTCGCGCGGGACGACGCGCAGGATCAGGACGGCGGCGAGGTAGGCGGCCGCGCCGATGACGATGGGCGCGGCCAATGGCAAGTGGCGGGCCGGCCACATAGCCGCCAGCATGATCGCCGTCGCCAGCAACGGCCGGGGCAGCAGCGGCAGCAACCGTCCGCGTAAAATGTTGGCTCGCACGTACAGGTGGATGCTCAGGAAGAACGCGCCGGAGGCGATGACCCGCGCCAGCGCCGCACCGAAAATGCCGAAGGTCGGGATGAGAATAAGGTTGGCGATCACGTTGGTGCCCATGCTGACCCCGGTCAACCAGGCGGCGGCGCGCTGGCGGTTGTCCACCAGCAGTAGCCGGGCGTTGGGCACGTTGACCAGCAGGAAGACGGCCGCCCAAACCGAAACCTGTAACGCCGCCACCGCCGGCGCGAACGCCGCGCCGAAGATGAGTTCGATGATCGGCCGCGCCAGCAGGCACACGGCTGCGGCAATCGGCAGCGCCACGGCAATGAGGTACTGGTTGGCCTTCTCGTAAAGCAGCGCCAGCTTGTCGGGCGCGCCGTGGGCGTAGCGGGCCATCAACGGGTAGATGGCGGCCCGCACGGCGAAGGTCATCAGCGAAATAGCCAGCGTGATGGTCATGGCCGCGCTGTAGTAGCCCAGATCGGTCTCGGTCAGCAGCAGCGAGATCAGGAAAGCATCGGTCTGGTAATCCAGCACGGAGAAGAGGTGGATGACGAAGAAACTGGGCGTCTGCCGCAACTGCTCGCGGCTGAAGCGGGCGTCGAGGCGGGCGGGCGCGGCCTGCGGCGTGCGCCGGAACAGACCGAGCAGCGCCGGCGGCATCACCAACAAGCTCAGCGTGGCGCTGGCGACCATGAGCCAGGCCAGCGCCGTCACGTCCGCCCCCTGTCGCAGCAGCCAGAACCCCCCGGCGACCTTGACGGCGCTGTTGAGAACGGCGGCCAGAGCGGGCGGGCCAAGTCGCTCGTGGGCCTCAAAGAGCGCGGCGCACAGGTCCAGGACGGCCTCGGGCAGCGCCGCCAGGGCGAGTATGAGGACGGCGCGGGTCGTCTCCGGACTATAGGGCAGGAAAACGCGCAGGCCGATGAGCAGCAGCAGGTAGGTGAGCAGCGAGAAGGCGGCGCGCAACAGCAGGTAGTTGCTGAAGTGGCGGCCGCTCTGCTCGCGGCGCGGCGCGACCTGGCGCACCAGCAGTTCGTGAAGCCCCAGCGCCGACAGCCCGAAGACGATGGTGAAGTAGGTTGTGCCGAGGCTGAAGACGCCCGAGGCCGTCGGGCCGAGTATCCGACCGATGAGGATAAAGAGGATGCTGGTGCTGGCCTTGCTGACGACGTTAGCCAGAAAGGCCAGCGCCGTGTTGCTCAGCAGCCGTTGGACGGTGTTCATGGGAGCAGAGGGGAGAAACCACAGATTAGGCAGATTTCACGGATTGGGCGGAGCGAAATCGGTGGAATCTGCGTAATCTGTGGTTCCTCTCTTCGCTGGGGCCGGGTTCTCATCCGGAGCGGGTTTTTCCGCGACGATGGCCCAGCCGAGCGTGTGGTCCTTGATGGGGTCGAGGCGGTCGAGGTAGAAAAGCAGGATAGGCAGGAGGACGAAGAAGAGCAGTTGCACCGGCAGCACCAGCGGCAGCATGAGCAGATAGAGCAGATCGCTCGACGGCCGGGGGAACAGGCGGTCGTGGAGCAGTTGCAGGTTGAATGACAGGAACCAGAAGTAGCCGCCCCAGGGTCTCATATCCACGACGCGCAGACCGTTCTGCTCCAACAGGTAGCGGAAGCCAAACGAGGTGTAGCGGAAGTAGTCATGAGGCTTCTGGTGCTGGTGCCACATCATCGGCGCGGCCAGATAGAAGCGACCGCCCGGCCGCAGCACGCGACCGATCTCGCCGATGACCTGTTTCGGCTCGTTCACGTGCTCCAGCGTTTGGATGCAGACGGCCGCGTCGAAGCTGTTGTCGGCAAAGGGCAGTTGCTTCAGGTCAGCCTGCGTGTCCAGGCCGGTGTAGTCCCAGGTCGTATCGCCCACGGCCAGATCGACGCCCACGTAGCGCGTGTGGTCGAAGTAAGGGCGAAACTGGCCCTCGCCGCTGCCGGCGTCGAGCAGTCGCGCACCTGGCGGCGTCTCGCGTTGCGCGCGTTCCAGCAGCCGGTAGGTTTCGTAGCGGTTGATCTCGATCTTTTCGCTGAGCCAGTCCGGCATCATAGCCAACTGGCCCTGGCGTCCACCAAGTCGTAGCATCGTTATCCTCGTTGGTTCAGACGGGCCGATCCTACCGCTCCGTCCGCGTTCTGCCAATTGGGGAACGTGGTTGAGGGCCGGGCGAGCCAATGAACACGGATCGCCCTGGCGCAGACGACCTTTGCGGAAAGGACAGCCAGAAGTCATCCCGTGCCGCGCCGTTTTACCCGTGGCGAAGTTATGAGCTAAATGGCGTTGTCGCGCAGCCGGTGCGCCAGCCGATGAGAAGGCCGGCCCAGTAGGCGCGGAGGGTATCGCGGCGGCCGCTCTTGAGTAAGCGCAGCGAAATCTTGATCGCGCTGGCCAGGCGGAACGGGACGATCAGCAGCATTCGCGGGCCGCGGCCATGCTTGCGGAAGTAGCGGCCGCTGCTCTGGGCCAGCCAGTAGCGTTTGACCGGCGTCTCCGCTCCGCCACTGCTGGCGCTGACCGCGTGAAGAACGTGGGCGTCAGGGCTGAGCCGGATGCGCCAGCCGGCGAGCCGCGCCCGCCGGCAATAGTCCATGTCTTCGTAGTAGAGAAAGTATGCCTCGTCGAGCAGGCCCACCTGTTCAAAGACCGCGCGCCGGACGAGGATGGCGCAGAACGGCGCAAAGTCGACGTCGCGCGGCGCGTCCCACTGCCCGGCGTCGATCTCGTTCTGCCCGTTGTCCTTCAGGTCGAGGACGACGTTGAGGTTAGCCCCCACTGTCCAGATGCGGCGCGGCTCGTTGGCGTAGTAGATCTTGGCCGTGATCAGGCCGGCGTCCGGCGCGGCATCCAGCGCCGCCACCAGGTGGTCGAGTGCGTCCGGGGCAGCGAGCGTGTCGTTATTGAGGAGCAGAAGGGCGGTCGCGCCCCCCGCCAACGCTCGCCGTATTCCCGCGTTGTAGCCGCCCGCAAAGCCCAGGTTGTCCTCCAGTCGCAGCACCTCGACGGCGGGAAAACGGCCGGTGATGGCCGGGGCCAGCGGCGGCTCGCTGCCGTTGTCCACGAGAATCGTGTTGACGTTGGGGTACGTCAGCGCCGCGACTGTCTCCAGGCATTCCAGAGTTTTGTCGAGCTGGTTCCAGGCGGCGATGACGATAGTGACAGCGTCGGTGTTCATGGTTTCGGAGATGAAAGAAACCACAGATTACACCGATTTCACCGATTGGGGGAGGGGAGAGCGGGGAACGCGGCGATCATGGAGAAGACACCGGGCGCTCGGCGAAGAAGCGATAGCCCTTTCGCCTCGCGCTCGGTGTCACCTCTGTGTGCTCTGCGTTCCCTCTTTAAGCCCTGCCAGCCACCCCGTTCAGGGAACGATCCACAGCGCGTCGACGGTGCCGGTGAATCCCGCCGTAGCGGCGTCCCAATAGACGGAAACGGCTCCGGCCGGCGTGACCTTCAGGACGGTGCGCTGGTTACCCTTGACGCCAGCTACCTTGAAGGCATTGGTGATCGTCAGGTAGTAGTCGCCGGTGGCCGCGTTGTACCAGGCGCCAGTCACGTCCTCGGCCGCCATGCCTGTCAGCGTCGAGCCGTCGAAGCCGTCGGGCAGCAGCGACCATGCCCCGGCCGTCGTCGCGCCCAGTTGGGTTGGCTTGAACGCCAGCAGGTCTTCGTCCTGGCCGGTGATCGAGGTCACGCCGCTTTTGACCGTCGCCCGGTCGCTGGTGCTGATGAGCAGCGTCCCGTCGTTCTTGATGGCCAGCGCGTCGATGCGCTCGCCGGCGGTGCTGAGCGTCACGTCCGAGCCGTCGAAGTAGAGGCTGAACGTACCGGCCGTGGTCTGGCCCAGACTCGTCGGCACGAAACGGGCGATGTCCTGTACCTCCAGCGTGAACCGCGTAGCCCCGGCGCCGAGGGTCGTGCGCGCCCCGGCAACCAGGAGCAGGGAGCCGTCGGGGAGCTGCGTGAAGTCGCTGACAGCCCGCGTCCAGCCGACGTCGGAGCCGTCGAAGTAGAGTGACCACGAGTCGCTGCGGCCGTCATAGGCCAGGATGTCGCCAGTGGCATAGGTTACGCCGCGCACCGTGCCCGTCGTCGCCGTCGCCACATAAATCGTCGCGTCGGGGCCGGAGGAGGTGCGCCGGTTTGTGAAGGTGCAGGTCACCGTCTCATTCGGGTCGAGCACAATGCGGGCCGGGTCCGTGCTGTCGTCGTCGCCCACGCAAACGGCCGTTTCCAGCGCCCAACCCGCCGGAACCGTCTCCGATACGCTGTAAGTGGCCCCGGAGGGTAATGGCCCGGAGTCGCGGCTCTGGCCGTGGCTCAGGCTGAAGCCGCCGGGGATGTAACTGGCCGTAAAGGCGAACGTGCCGGGTGTGTTGGCCGGGTTGGTCAGCTTGGTGACGATGATGCGCCCGGCCGGCGGGGAATCGATGGCGACTGTGGCGCCGGCGCTGCCGCTGACGGTTGAGCCGCCCGCGGCGGTGGCCGCGGCCATCAGGGTGTTGGTCTGTGAAGTGCCCCCCGCGCCGCTGACCGTGGCCGTAAAGGCACAGCTATAGCTGCCGCCGGCGTTGAGGTTTTGCGGCAAGCCGCACGTCGTCGACTTGATCGCCCCGTTAGCCGCGCTGGCAATATTTCCATAGATCGAGTCCGTCAGGCTGGTCAATTGAACGCTGGCCGCGCCGCTGTTGGTCACGGCCACGGCGAAGCTGACATCGCCGCCTGGCGCGGTGACGTTGGTCGGTGTCGGCGTCAGGCTGGCGCTCAGTCCGAGGCGGGCGTTGACGAACGTGCACGTTACCGTCTCGGTCGCGCTCAAGCTGATCGCACCGGGCGGCGAGCCGTCGTCGCAGGTGGCGCTCGCCTGCGCCCAGCCGGTGGGGACGGACTCGGTCACGCTGTAGGTCGCGCCGGAAGGCAGCGGTCCGGAGTCGTTGCTCTGGCCGTGACTCAGGCTAAAGCCCGTAGCGTTGTAGTCGGCGGTGAAGGTAAAGGAAGCGGCCGCGCCAGCCGGGCTGGTCTGCTTGATGACGATAATGCGCCCTGGCGGGGGGGTATTAATAGGCACCGAAGCGCCGGCGCTGACGCTGACGGTAGAATTGGCCGGCCCGTTGGCGCTGGCGGTGAGTGTATTGGTCTGGGTGCTGCCGCCCGCGCCGCTGACCGCGGCCGTGAAGGCACAGTTGTAGGCCGCGCCGGGGCCCAGTGTTTGCGGCAGAGCGCACGTGGTGGCCTTGATCGCCCCGTTAGCCGCGCTGGCGACGTTGCCGTAGACCGAGTCAGTCAGACCGGTCAGTTGCAGCGCGACCGCGCCGCTATTGGTCACGACTACGGCGAAGCTGACGTCGCCGCCCGGCGCGGTGACGCTGTCTGGCGTCGGCGTCAGGCTGGCGTCCAGCGCCAGTCGAGCGTTGACAAATGCGCACGTCACCGTTTCGGCCGCGCTCAGGCTGATGGCGTCCGGCGCGGAGCCGTCGTCACAGGTAGCGCTGACCTGTGTCCAGCCCGTCGGAAGCGTTTCCGCGACGGCGTACACGTCCGGGCCCAGGTAGGCAGAAATATCCTGCTGGCCGTCGCCCAGCGTAAAGCCGTCGCCGTCATAGCTGGCGGTGAAAGCGAAAGTCTGCGCCGCGCCGGCGGGCAGCGTTTGCTTCTGCACGACAATGCGGCCCAGCTTGCGGTGGCTAAAGCTGCACGTCACCCAGTCGCCCGCCGCCAGGGTCAAAGCGCCGGGCGCGTTGCCGTTGTCGCACGTAGCCGAAGTTTGCTGCCAGCCGTCGGGCACGGCCGCGCTCAACGCGTAGTTGCCCTCGGCGACGACGAACGTCCGGCTCGCGTTGCCGAGCTGGAACGGGTCGCCCGGCGAGAGGGAGAAGTCGAACAGTTGCGGGTCGTCGGCGGGTTCCAGCGCGTTACTGACCGTCAACCGCGTTAGCCGCTCGGCGGTGAAGGTGCAGGTCACAGTCTCTGTGGGGCCCAGGGCGATGGCGTCGGGTGGGGAGCCGTCGTCGCACGTCCCCGCCGCCGTCCAGCCGTCGA
This sequence comes from uncultured Ardenticatenaceae bacterium, assembly GCA_964608255.1. Lineage (GTDB taxonomy): Bacteria > Chloroflexota > Anaerolineae > Promineifilales > Promineifilaceae > Promineifilum. The sequence goes on along the minus strand of CAZSOD010000036.1, from coordinate 9,444 downwards.
CGCTGGTTACCGCGACAGTGTAGACGCCGGCCTGAAGCGGCCCGGTGGTGGTGCGCTCGCCGCCGCTCAGGCGGAAGGCGTTGGGCGCGTAGCTGGTGGTGAAGTCGAAGGCCTGGGTGAAGCGGCCGGACGAGGTCTCAAGGACGACGGTGATGGCTCCGATGTGGGGCAGTTCATGAGCGCCGATGTCGGCCTGACCGCTGGCCGAGCGCGCGCCGCCGAAGTAGTCCACGCTGACCTCGGTCAGGGTCAGCCCGGCGTCGAAGGCGGGCGAGGTATAGCTCAGGCGGTAGGCGTTGGCGTCGGGGATGGCCCCGGCTGCGGGCAGCGGCGGCGTGCCGTTGGCGAACTGCGGCGCAGCAACGATGCGGCCGGTTTCGCCGCCAGGCCAGCGGTTTCCTGGCGCGGCGCTGTAGAGATTGTTTGCCATCGTCAGCGTGGCGAAGGCAACTGCGTCTGGCCGCTGGGTACCCGTTACGGCAACCACAGCGCCGGCCGGGTTCTGGACTATCAGGTTGTTGATGAACCGGGAGTTGTCGTACGTTGCCGCGACGGTGAACTCGACGTTGTTAACGCCAGTGGCCGTGTCGCCGCGGGCGTTGGCGAAGGTGTTGTTGGCGATGAGCGCGTCTTTCAGCCCGCCCGTCCCCGCCGCTCGCTGGGTTGCCACGCCGAAGTTGGTGCTGCACCCGATGACCAGGTTGTTGATAATGACCTGTCCGATGCTCGGCGGGGGGGTGATGGTCTGGCCCTCGAAATCCTCGTCGCGGATCTGCAAGCCGGGGCCGGGCCGGTAGTCGCGCACCGAGCCCTTGCGCCAGAACTCGCGGTTGTCGGTGCAGAAGACGAGGTTGCGCTGCACCAGCGGGTAGGCGGTGGAGTTCAGGTAGAGATTGGCATGCTCGTTGTCGTAGGCGACGTTGTCCTCAAACGTGATGCGGGTAGTGTAGCGCCCGGCCACCAGCCCTTCGCCGTAGTTGTTGTAGACAACGTTGCCGCGGGCCACGCTGTCTTCGGCCGAAATGAACACCAGCCCGCTACCGCCCGTCGGATCAGCGCTGACGTAGATGTGCCCCTGCCGGTCGAGCCAGGCGGCGGTCAGGTCGTCGGGAAACGGGTTATAGGGGATCAGGCTGCCGTCGAAGAACAGCGACCACGCGCCGGTCAGTTCGTCGTAGGCGGCCAGGTCTTCCTTCTTAAGCGACACCCCGGGCAGGTCAACCGCGGCGGTGAAGCTGGCCAGGTAGCGGCCGTCGGGCGCGCGGTCGAGGGCGTCGATGTTGGCCGCCGCCGGCAGGCTCATATCGGCCGCGCGCCGGAAGAGCGTGAAGTTGCCCGCCGTTACCTCGCCCAGAGCGCCGATGGCCGTTGGCTGGAAGCGCACCAGATCGCCGGAACTGATAGTCGTCGCCGTGCCGCTAATGGAGATAGTGGCCGTGGTGTCGAAACTCATGACGATAGGGGCGCAGGCCGGGCACTCCACCGGCGCGGCCGCGCCATCAATCTGGAACGCGTCAATAACCGTGCCCGTGGGCAACCCGAGCGAGCTGCCCTTGAAGAAGAGCGTCCACTTGTTGCTCGCCGGGTCGTGGAACAGGAGATCGGCCCCGTAATAGGTGAACTCCTGGCCGCTGGCGCTGTAATCAGCGCCGATGAAGCCGACGCGGTTGGCGTTGGCCCGGCCCGACCCGGCATAGACGCGCGTAGTGCGGCCGTCGTCATTGAACGTCATGGCGAGGTCGTTCAGGTACGTTTCCGGCAGGTCGGTGTCCACGCCGCTCCAGAAGGGCGTATCCCACAAGGTTTCGGGCGTGAACGTCCAGTCGCTAGGCCCGCTGCCGCTGCGTTCGCCGCGGTAGATAACTGGGGCGAAGCGGGCGCGGAGCAGGTTGTTGTAGACGCGGTTGTTCTCGATGAGGACGTTGCGGATGAGGTTCGTTCCGTCACCGCTGACGATAAGGCCGGGGCCCCAGTTGTCGTGAATGATGGTGTTGCGGATGATGACGCCCTGTCCCGGCCGGCCGACGTCTACGCCGTCGGCTGTGGATTGCGTGACCTCAAAACCGTCCAAAACCGTGCCGTTGCCAAGAATGGTTACCAATGATCCAAAACGGTTGCTGATCCAGTTGCTCGGCAAGCGTCGCAGGCCGTCGAGAACCGGCGTCTCGCCCGGCCAGGCGATAAGCGTCAGATTGGTCTTGTCAGCGCGGATGGTCAGCGCCTCGTTATAGACCCCGCCGCGCACGCAAATCGTCTGGTCATTGGCGGCGCTATTGATCGCCGCCTGAATGCTTTCGCCGGGGTTGACAACGACGTCACAGTCAGCCACGTCGAAGGTGAAGGCGGGCGACGCCAGCGCGACATGGTCGAACAGGCGAAGGCCGGCAAGCAATCCGAGCGCGGCCAGTAATAGCGCGATAGACAGTAACAGGGTCCGGCGGGTCATTGAAACCATGGGGTTACTCCGGTTTACTCATCCAATACAATACGACCCTAGAAGTCTAGACCGGATTACTTACAGTGTGCATGAAAGCCCCCAGATTCACAGCTACTGTTAGGGAATTCGGCTAATGCAAAAAAGCAGGCCGGAGCGCTGGCTCCGGCCTGCTAGATATCACGAAATCTTCCTTGGGTGCGCGGAACGGAAGCTAGCCGTTCTCAGGTGCGCTGGTCTCGATGCCGGCTGCCGGCTCAACTTCGGCCGGGACTGAGAGCCCGTTGTCACCGCCGCTTTCGTCGGCGCCGATGTCGTGCGCGCCGCTGCGGGGCGCGCCGAAGAAGTCCTTGACGACTTCAGACACGCTCGCGCCGCGATCGATCGCGGGCGATCCGGCAGTTAGAGCGTAATTGCCCGGCTCGGGGAGGGCGGCGCGCAGCGGCGTAACCGCGTTGACTAGCTCCGGATAGCCGATGATGCGGCCCGGTTCATTCCCCGGCCACAGGCTGGACGGCGCCTGACTGTAGAGGTTGTTGCTGACCGAGAAGGTCGACAGGTTCGGCGTTGCCTTGGCCGTCTGGATGCGGATACCCGTGCCCGGCACCGACTGCAACACGATGTTGTTGATGAAGCGCGTGTTGCGATAGGATGCCCGGCCCTCAAACTCGACGTTGTTCACGCCGCTGGCGGTCGCGCCGCGCGCATTGATGAACGAGTTGTTGGCGATGAGGGCGTTATTCAGGCCGCCGCCGCCGATCTGGGTGGCGACGCCGAAATTGGAGCCGCACCCGACAACGATGTTGTTGATGATGATCTGGCCGCTGCTCGGCGGCGGAGAGGAGCTGTTGCTCTTGAAATTCTCGTCGCGCACCTGCATACCGGGCCCGGCGCGCCGCGACGCGCCCGTGCCGCGCCAGCCGATGGGATCATCCGTGCAGAAGACGTAGTTGGCGCGCACGACCGGGTTCTGAGTGTTCACCAGGTAGAGGTTCGCGCCCCGATTGTCGTAGGTGACGTTGCCCTCCAGGAGGATATTGCTCGTCCAGCGGCCGGCTACCAGTCCTTCGCCGTAGTTGTGGTAGATGCGATTGCCGCGCGCCACGCTGTTCTCGGTCTCGACAAAGGTCAGCGCGCTGCCGCCCGCCGCGCCACCGGCGTTCTTCAGGATGTTGTTGTAGACGACGTTGTACTCGACCGTGATGTTGCGCGGCCGCAGCGTCGGCGAGCCGCCGGTCACCACCAGCCCCACTTCCTTGCTGTTCTGGATGATGTTGTTGCGGATGACGATGTTCTGCAGCGGCGCGCTTTTGGCCGGCTGGGCGACGACAACGCCGCGCATATTGGAGTTGCGAATGTCGAAGCCTTCAACGGTGATGTCGCTACCGGTGATGTGGACCAGGCCGGGATACTTGTTGCGGGTGGTAACGATCGGATAGGTGTTGCGGCCGTCGATGATCGGCCGCTCACCGGGATAGGCGATCAGCGTCACGCCGGACTGAGCCGGCTTGAGCTGCACTTGCTCGGAATAGCTTCCGGCGCGCACGCACACGGTCTGGCCGCTGCGCGCATTGTTCAGGGCGGCCTGGATGCTCTGGCCGGGGTTCACGACCACGGTGCAGGCGGTCGTCTCATAGACCGCCGAGGCAAATAGCCTGGCGCCCGCGACGCCGTCGCTCGCGAAGACCGAGTTGGCGGCCAGCAGCATGAACAGTAACAGGAACGCAATGACGGGTTTGCCGGAGTTTGCTCTCATCCTTACTTCCTATACCCCTTGTGCGGCGACGCGCGATAACGCTTAGGGAGATCGCCGCGCGGTGTAGCACGATGTACTACCAACCAAACATTGATTTGGTGCCAACGGAGAGCCGGTGTTGTGATAGACACCGGTGATAGAATAAGGCTCAGGTCGTTACCCGTCGCGTCCGGCAGCAACGATGGACGGTCGAGGCAATTGACGAAGGCAAGCCTGATTCTATGACTTGAGCATGGCGGCGCTTTGTCGTCCCAAGGAAGCACACAAAATACCCATGCGCGGCCACAGCGCACACTTTAGCCGGGAAATGTTACAATGCGCGTTACTGTCGCCGGTTTCTTAACGGATCATAAGAGCCGCGTTCTGTTAAGGCAGATCGATAGGGCGACCCTCGCCCCGGTGCATCGGGAGCTGACGGTTGGGACTTCCCCCGTCGCGGCCCTGGCCGCCGCTTTCCGGGAGGAAACAGGGCTGGTCGTGCTGCCCGTGCGGCCGACCGGCGTTTACGCCGACAGCGCCGCCCGCGCGCTGACCGTCTGCTATCGCTGCACTCTGCGCGGCGGCGACCTGAAGCCGCCCGCGGGGCAACCAATGGCGGGATTCTTTGATGCGCGTCCCCTGCCCCGGGGATTGAACGCGGCCGATCGCCAATCGCTCGATGACGCTCTCCACCACGCCGGGGGCCCCGTTCGGCTGGCGCGCCGGCCGGCCGGCGCAGGCGCGCGGCTGCAACGGCTCCTGAGCCGGCCAGAGAGCGCTGACCCGGCGGTTGGCTGGTCGGCGATAGCGCGTCTGATCGTGGACGCGGGCGAGGCAGGGATACTCTGGGCGCAAACGGGCGTGGGCGGGTTGTGGCGGCTACCGGCGACGCCTGTGAGCGCCGGCGAAGCGCCGTGGGAAGCGGCGGCTGCCCTACTGTCTCGGCTGAAGGTCACACCGGGCGCAGAGCCGGCGTTGCGCCTGATTGAGATAGCCGTGGACCGGCCGGCGCTGGACTTCGTCTTCGCCGTTGTGCCCGCGACTCCGATCACCCCAGCCCAGGCGGCCGGCGACCTGACGCTTGCCCGCCCCGGCGGCGCGGACGCGGCGTTTGACGCGGCCGACAGCGCTCTGGCTCGGGAAGTCCTGGTTGAGGAGGCGATAACCATCCGGCTGGCGTCGTAGTTGCCGGAAAAAAGACCTGACAGGTTTCGCGAAACCTGTCAGGTCCGGCTGCCCGCTGCTTGCATCTTACGAAGCGACGCTTCCCCGCCGCAGAACCCACTTCTCGATCTCGATAGCAACGAAGGCGACGCTGCCGAGAGCCGCGGCCACGAGCAGATCGCGCGGGGCCAGCGGGACGATCAGGAAGAATTGCTCCAGGAACGGCGCGTAGAGCACACCCAACTGCAAAACGATGACCAGGACGGCCAAACCCAGGAGCGTTACGTTGGTCATCAGGCCGAGCGAAAAGAAGGACTCGCGGCTGGAGCGCGACGCCAGCGCCTGACCCACTTGCAGGAAGGCCAGCGTCGTGAAGATCATCGTCTGCCACGTTCTGTCGTCCGCGTTGGCCGGATTATAATAGAGCCGGCCCACTACCAGGGCGATGGCGCCGATCAGCGCGCCCACCCAAAGGACGTGGATGCCCAAGCCCTCGCTGAAAATGCCCGCCTGGGGGTCGCGCGGCGGGCGGCGCATGGTGTTCCGCTCGGCCGGCTCAACGCCAAGCCCCAGTCCGAGCAAGCCATCGGTCAGCAAATTCAACCACAGCAGTTGCAGCGGCATCAGGGCCACGGCCGCCCCCGGCCCCAGCAGCAAAGGAGCCAGCAGCATCACCACGACCTTGCCGACGTTGCCGGCGATAGAGAACTTGACGAAGCGGCGGATGTTGTCGTAGATCGTTCGCCCTTCCTCCACCGCGGCCACGATGGTGGCGAAATTGTCGTCGAGCAGGACCATGTCCGATGCTTCCTTCGTCACGTCCGTGCCGGTTATGCCCATTGCCACGCCGATGTCGGCCCGCTTCAGGGCCGGGGAGTCGTTGACGCCGTCACCGGTCATGGCGACGATGTGGCCCTTCTTCTGGAGCATCTCGACGATTTCCAGCTTGTTGGCCGGCGTTACGCGGGCGTAGACCGATACCTCGTCCACCACCTGCGCCATTTCTTCATCCGACATAGCGTCGAGCATGAGGCCGGTTTTCACGCGGCCGTTGTCCGTGATGCCCAGGTCGTAGGCGATGAAACGCGCCGTCAGCGGGTGGTCGCCGGTGATCATGATCGGTCGAATGCCGGCCGCCTTGGCCGTGGCCACGGCCGCCTTCACCTCCGGGCGGGGCGGGTCGATCATGCCCACCAGCCCGACGATAGTCAGGTCGCGTTCCAGTTCCTCTTCCGGCGTGTCGAGCCACTGTGCGCCGATGCCCAGGACGCGCATGCCCTTTTCGGCCATTTGCTCGTTGGCCGCCTGCAAGCGTTCCCGCCAGTGCGCATCCAACGGTTGCGGCTCGCCGCCGACCCAAATCTTGCGGCTGATATCGAGCATGCCATCGACCGCGCCCTTGGTGAAGGCAACATATTGCCCGTCGGCCCGCAGCCCGGCGGCCCGCAGGCCGGCCAGCGCCTCTGGAAGCGCGTTGGGGTTCAGCTGGTGGACGGTGGTCATGCGCTTGCGCTCGGAGTCGAACGGCAACTCGGCCACGCGCGGCGCGACCGCCATCAGCGCGTTGCGCTGCACCCCCGCCTGGAGCGCGGCCACGAGCAGCGCCCCCTCGGTCGGATCGCCGATGACGCCGTAGCGGCCGGTTTGCGGGTCGGGCTGGAGCGAGGCGTCGTTACAGAGCGCGCCGCCGGCCAGCGCCAGGCCAATGGCCGGCGGTTGGTCGGCCAGCCGGATGGGCGCTTCGTGGTGGCTGTCCAGCGCCGGGGCGGGGTGGTGGCTCGTGCCGGTCAGTTCCAGGTAGTGGCCGGCCACGTCGATAACCGTTACGGTCATGCGATTCTCGGTCAGCGTGCCCGTTTTATCGGAGCAGATGACCGTCACCGCGCCGAGCGTCTCGACGGCCGGCAACTTGCGGATGAGTGAGTTGCGGCGCAACATGCGCTGCGCGCCGAGAGCCAGCGTGACGGTGACCACGGCCGGCAGGCCCTCCGGGACGACCGCTACGGCCACGCTGACGGCGGTCAGGAACATATCGCGCGGGTCTTCATTCATCAGCACGCCGATGAGCATGACCAGCCCGGCCACGATCACGCCGACCAGCGCCAGCAGTTTGCCGACATTGTCGAGGCGCTTTTGCAGCGGCGTAGACGATTCGCCCACATCCTGGATAAGGGCGGCGATCTTGCCCAGTTCGGTGGCCATGCCCGTCTCGACGACGACGGCCGTGCCGCGCCCGTAGGTGACGGCCGTGCCCATGTACCCCATATTGACCCGGTCGCCGAGGGGCAGCGACTCCTTGGCCAGCGCCGGCGTCTCCTTCTCCACCGCCTCCGACTCGCCGGTGAGCACGGCCTCCTGTATGCGCAGGTTGACGCTCTCCACCAGGCGCACATCGGCCGGGACGGCGCTGCCGGCTTCCAGCATGACGACGTCGCCGGGCACCAGTTCCCGGGCAGATATCTCACGCCGCTCGCCGCCGCGCAACACGCGGACGATGGGCACGGCCAGTTTCTTGAGCGCGGCCATCGCCTGTTCGGCGCGGTACTCCTGGACAAAGCCAAGGAGGGCAAAAAGGACGACGATGGCCGCGATGGCAATGGTCTCGGTGGCCTTGCCCAGCAGGCCGGATACCACGGCCGCGGCAATCAGGATCAGCACCATTGTGCTGGTGAACTGCTGCCAGAGAATCTTCAGCGGGTGCTTGCCGCCCCGCTCCACTAACTCGTTGGGGCCGACCTGTTCCCGCCGGCGGCCCGCTTCCGCGTCGCTCAACCCCTGGCTGAGGTCTACGCCTAGCTCGTGAACGACGTTCTCCACGCTCCGTGTATGCCAAGTTCCCATGTAACGCTGCTTGTTCCGTATTAGTGAAAGCGCCTCCGAACCGGGGGCGCATCTACATTATAGAAAACAGGACAACACTTTGACAATCGGGCCGGCGACCGGTCTTCTGTTACACTTAGGTGCGATGGCCGACCTGGATCAACTTGACGCGCTCGTGGCGGGCGTGCTGGGCAGCAGCAAGTATCGCGCCGTCAGTCCGGATTTCGTGCGGGCCATCGGCGCGCGCGAGCTGGCGGCGCGGCCGAACCTGAAGGCGGCGATAAAGGCCACCAAGAACGCCCTCCACCAGGCGGGCGGGGCCTTCACCGACGCGCCTATCGACTACGGCCGCGCCCTGGCCCGGCTGCGCGCCGCCGCGGCGGCCGGCGACGACGCGCTGCGCGAGGCGTGCCGGGCCGTCATGGCCCGGCATACGTCCACGCGCGAGCGTTTGCCTATCCTCGATGAGTTCTATGCCACCCTCTTCGCCGCGCTACCGGAGCCGCCAGGCCGCATTCTGGACGTGGCGTGCGGCCTGAACCCATTGGCGCGGCCGTGGCTGCCCTTGCCGCCAACGACCAGCTACGTCGCCTGCGACATCTACGCCGATCAGGTCGCCTTCCTCAATGACTTCTTCGCCCTCGCCGGCCTCCCGGGCCTCGCGGAGGTGCGCGACGTCATCAGCCGACCACCCGACGAGCCGGCCGACCTGGCTCTCGTTCTCAAGACCTTGCCCTGCCTGGAGGCGATTGACCGCCGCGCGCCGGAGCGGCTGCTGGACGCCCTGCAAGCGCCGCGGCTGCTGGTATCCTTCCCGGCGCAGACGCTTGGCGGCCGGCGCAAGGGCATGGCCGCGCACTACGAGGCGCAGTTCGGCCGCCTGCTCGACGCCCGCGGCTGGACGGCGCGGCGCTTCGAATTCGCCACCGAACTGGCTTTCCTGGTGGAGAAGAGGTAAGAGACTCACGCAAAGAAGTCAACGCCAGGTTGCGAAGACGCCAAGACGCCAGGAAGACGGGTCTTGGCGTCTTTACGCCATTGGCATTGAGTTCTTTTAGAACAGGTCGTCGTTCGCTTTCTGGAGGGTGTAGCGCTCGGCCGGCAGGGTAGGCGACGGCCGCCCGCGCATTTCGTCGTAGAAGCGCTGGTCGTAGCGGCGCGAGCGGATGGGGATGGGCATCCTCACCCCCCAGCCCAGCAGCAGCACCTCTTCCTTTTCCTGCAAGCGGGCCAGCATGCCGCGCAACTGCTCCCGCCCGGCCAGGCCGCTGAGCACGGCGCGGATGTCGTC
>CAZSOD010000035.1:19733-27107 GCA_964608255.1 uncultured Ardenticatenaceae bacterium | reverse complement strand
GCCGCGCGCGACAGCGACGAAGGGATACCGCTTGAGGTCGTCCGTGAAGAGCTTGGAATTTGATCCACGCGCCTTCGAGGATTTGGCGTGGTGGATTACAAGACCGTAAGACGGCCCTGCGCATCATGCGGCTGATCGAGAACATCCAACAGGCGCCATTTGAGGGCCTAGGCAAGCCGGAGCCATTGAAACACGACCTGAAAGGGCTTTGGTCGCGGCGGATCGACCGCGAACATCGTCTGGTTTATGAGGTGCGCGAAGACAAGATTCGCATCCTGGCTTGCCGGTTTCACTACGATTAGCGCAGGGTCAAGTCGCACCCCTATTGCAGCCAGGACAATTGAGGCCGCTCCTTAGGCGCGTCAACTTCCAAGGAGTTGGCGTGTTTCATGCAAATCGCCGCGCATCACCTCAACCCCAACGCACCCATGTTCCCGCTCGACCCAGCTCTGATCGCCAAAGCGCGCCCCGTCCTGGCGGAGCGCCGCAACCTCCGCTGGCTCATCGGCGGCGCCTGCTCCGGTAAGTCCACCCTTAGCCGCGCCCTCTCTGCCCGGAAGGGCATCCCCGTCTACGACATGGACGAGGCCGTCTTCGGCCGCTACCGCTTCGACCCCGTCCGCCACCCGGCTACCACCGCCTGGTTCACGGCCGGCAACCCGCTCGGCTGGATGCTCTCGCTGCCCTGGCCCGACTTCGACGCTCTCTATCGCGCCGCCAACGCCGAGATGCTCGACCTGCTGGCCGACGACCTGGCCGGCCAACCCGACGCGCCGTTACTTGTCGATGGCGGCATTACCCACCCGTCGCTGCTGGCGCAGGTCATTCCGGCGGCCCGTATTGTCTGTCTGGAAGCACCGGACAGGTTTGCCGCGCGAGAGTGGGAGACGGCCGCCAACCGCGCGCCGATGAAGGCCGAAATCCTGGCCCTGCCCGACGGCGAGGCCATGTGGCGGCGCTTCCTCGACTACGACCGGCGCATGACCGAAACGATTGGGCGGGAGAGCCGGGAGTGGGGGATTGCAGTGATGCGTTGGGAAAAGGGGAGCAATGTCGCAGAACTAAGCGAACGCATGGAGCAGCTCTTAAAGGTTGACAAGCTAGGGATATCGGACGAAAATGGTTCCATAATGGAACCGCAAAGAGGCAACGGATGGCGACAATAACCGTCAAGAACATCCCTGATGACCTGTACGAACAACTGAAGCTGACAGCCAAGGCGAACCAACGTAGCATCAACAGCGAAGTCATCGCCTGCATCAAGAGAAGCGTTGGCAACCGCGAAGTGGACGTAACCGCTCTGATCGCGGAAGCGCGTCAATTGCGCGAGATGACGGCTCAATACGTCCTGACAGATGACGAACTCGATGCAGCTATCGAGGAAGGTCGCCCGTGATTGTCGTCGACACCAACGTTCTCGCCTATCTGCTGCTCACGGGCGAACACACGAGTGAAGCCGAGCAGGTGCTGGCCAAAGACCCGGTATGGGCTGCGCCAGTGCTCTGGCGGAGCGAGCTACGTAACGTACTCGCCCTGTACATCCGCAAACAGGGGCTAACGGTTGAACAAGCCCAGCGTATCATGGAAAAGGCCGACGACGTGCTGGCCGGTCGCGAATTTGGGCTATCGTCGCGCCCGGTCCTGCAACTGGTCGCCAACAGCGCCTGCTCGGCTTACGATTGCGAGTTCGTCGCTCTGGCGTATGAGTTGGGCGTTCGTTTCGTCACGGCCGACCGCCGGGTGCTGGTCGAATTCCCCAACGTTGCCGTGTCGCCAGCTGGCTTTGTGCAAGGCAACTCCGGTTCAACAGAAGCTGGCACCTAAATGAATTCACCACGGCTAAACACAGATTTGACGGATTGACACAGACGAGACTTCCTGCTCTGGGCTATCCGTGTGAATCCGGGTCGAATTACCCCTCTCCCTTCTTCCCGCCCCAGACCTCCAGCAGCACCCGCCGCACCTCGTCGCTGAACGACCACGCCGGCCGCGGCCCGTCGTCGTGGCGGCGCACCAATCCCTGCGCTGTCAGTTGCTCCAGTGCCCCCAGCGTCGTCTGCCGCACCAGGCCGCTGTTCAGGGCAATTGCCCGCGCCGTGGCCGGCAGCGGCAACAGCCCCATCGTCAGGATCACCTTCAACTGGGTTCCCGATAGCTGGTGTACCAGCGTCTCCAACCGCAGCGGGTCAGGCTCATTGGCGGCTATTTCTTCTTTCCGCCTGAACGCCGTCAAATCCACGCCCTCCGGTAGCAGCGTCGCCGGCAGATCGAATAGGCGCAACGTGGCGCGATAGATGGGCGAGCGAGCAAAGTAGAGCGCCGCGCTCAGCCGCTCCAGGGGATCGTCGTCGAAATAGTCAAGCACCGCCTGGCGCAGCACGGCCAGCAGCAGCCGCTGCTCCGGCGTCAGCTCCGGCGAGATGTCGAGGTCCAGCAGGTATTGCAGCCGCGCCTGCAAGGCCCTTTCCTTGATGGGTTCGTTCATGGTATGACGGTTCCCGACCCTTGCGGGTCATGCACGTGAGTTACGCTTTGGGATAGACGCTTCCGTCCTTAACAGCCTTGACCTTTTAGAATCCCATTGGGCGTTCTCCACACCAGCACAGTGTAGCAATGAATAGAACGTTTGTGCTATTCAATTTTCGGCACCTGGGGTTAAGCTAGAGAAGCGGGGCGTGAAGAAAGCGTGAATATTCAACCGAGCCACTCCTTGATGTCAATCTTCTACCGCCTAAGCCAAACGGGAATGAACTTGACCTTTCCGACAAGCCTGGCTGGCTGCGCCGATACTCCCGTTGACGGCTGACACGCTGGCGAAGTAGCGGGCACAAACCTATGCCTGCCGCGAGAGGCTGGCGATGGATGACGGCGTGGCTCAGGTTCTTGTCGCTCTGAAGGCCATCGGGCAGTTGAATAACACGCCCACTATCTTCATCAGCGACAGCGGCATCTCCGGGGCTTCCATCGCAAAATCGGCAAGTGGTGTCCCTACGAAATGGAGAACGTCGCCAACCAGCCCCAATACGCTGAGATGCAGGCGCAACTGGCGCGACCGCTGGCAGCGATCAGGCCCTGGCGTGCCTTAAGATAGTTCGATACCTTGGGGGGCTATGCTAACCAACTAGAGAATTCGAGATACGAGTGATGAGTGACGAGCTGCGAGTTGCGAAGCTAAAGGGAAGAGCTGTAAACGCCCCTCTCCGCCATCTCGTAACTCGTCACTTGTTACCTGAACCGAGGGAAACATGAGCCAAGCCTTTATCGCTGACTTGCACAACCACACCACGGCGTCCGACGGCGAATACACGCCGACCGAACTGGTCAATCAGGGCGCTACCCTGGGCTTGCAGGCCATCGGCGTGACCGATCACGACACGCTGAACGGACTGGACGAGGCGCTGGCCGCCGGCGAAGCGGCCGGCATCCGCGTCGTGCCCGGCGTCGAGGTGTCGTTGCGCTTCAAGCGGCCCTACTTCACCGGCACGCTCCACTACCTGCTCTACATCCCCTACGACCTGCTCGAGAACGCTCGCTTCCGCCGCGAAGCCGAGGCTATCTTCAGCCAGGGGCGCGGCGGCGGGCTGGTGCGCGCCCGCGTGGCGGCCATCAACGCCGAGTTCGGCCCCAACGGAGCCACGCCACTTCTGACCCGCGACCTGACGGCCGAGGAGATCGAGGCCCTGGCCGATAACGTCACCCGCCGCCACTTCGCCCTGGCTCTGGCCAACAACCACGGGTTGAACAAGGAGCAGGTGAACCTGCTGATCGGCAACGACAGCCGCGCCTATATCCCGTCGGGCATCGACCCGGCGACGCTGACGCCGCTGCTTCACAGCTATCCGCAACTGGTGCGCGTCTTCGCCCACCCCGCCGCCGGCTCCTACCCGGGCGAAAGCCTCTACAACGAGGTGCTGCCGCCCATCGAGGTCGTCGACATCCTCATGCCGGAGTTCCTGGACGAGGACCTGCTGGGGCTGGACGGGCTGGAAGTGCAGTACCCTGGCCACGTGGCCGAGCACCGCGCGCTGATGGCCGCCTGGGCTGATAAGTACGACCTAATCCAGACCGGCGGCTCCGACTGCCACGATCGGGTCAACCGGCCGCTGGGCGTGGCCGGCGTGGGCGAGGATGAGCTGGACGTGTTGCTGGCGTTGCTGGGGGAACCGCTGCGAGTGGCCTAGCCTTTTCGTGCCCGTAGCGCCATCAAGTCCCTAAACAGTTCGGGGCGACCAGTTGGTCGCCCCGTTTCGTTCATACCAGTTACACCAATCACTACTCGCGCTTGGTTGAGCAGTTAATCGGGTCTTCGACTCAACATGCTCGTTACGTACTGGTTGAGGCTGACACCCTCGCGCTTGGCCCGGTGGACGAGATCGCGGTGCAACGACTTAGGGACGCGCACAGAGAACTTGCCGCTAAACTCCTCGTCACTCCGCGGCTCGGGAACCGGACTGCCCGAATCAATGGCATCAAGAATCCACACGTGCATAGCATCGCGTATTTGTCGCGCAGCCTCCTCGAACTCGTCTGCCTCGGTCATGCAGCCCTTAAGTTCGCGTACCGATGCAAACCAGACCGGATGCCGCAGGTCGGACTTGTCGCGAACAAACTCGATCGTATAGGGCAAATCCAGATAGTACTCGACCGTTTTCTCACTCATCTTCGATATCGTCCAGCAGCTTCAAAACGCTTTTGACATAGACTTCGCGTAGATGGGGTCGATTCATCGGTATTGTCAGGCGCATGTCTCCACGCGCATAGATGTAATGACTTGAACCGCCACTTGGTTGTCTTCGCGCGAAGCCATAGTCGAGTAGGAGCTGATCCAGATCCTCGAAGCGCACGCTTTTGGGATTACGTCGAATGCGTTCCAATCGTTTTTCGCGCTTCGTCACCGACAAATGGTACTACATATGGTGTCATTTGTCTACACGTGACTCCCCAATGGGGATTGACCTAAAACACTTGTTCTGTTATCCTGCCGCGCACGATGGCCGTCCTGACCCTCTCCCCCAGCGAGGCCCGCCGCCTCGCCGTCGTCGCCCAACAACTGGAAGCGCCGCGGCCGAACCCCACCCGCGCCGACCTCCTTGACACCATCCGCCGCATCACCTGCGTCCAGATCGACCCCATCAACGTCGTCGCCCGCACGCAACTGCTCGTCCTCTTCAGCCGCCTCGGCCGCTATGACCCGACCGACTTGGAAGCCCTGCTGTGGGAAGACCGCGCCCTGTTCGAGTACTGGGCCCACGCCGCGTCCATCGTTCTGGCCGACGACTACGCCATCTTCCGGCCGCAGATGCGCGAGCGGGAAGTGGCCGCCGGCGTCTGGCGGCAGCGCGTCCGCGACTGGCTAGAGGCCAACCACGCCTTCCGGCAAGCCCTACTCGAAGAACTGGCGCGGCGCGGCCCGCTCTATGCCGAGGAAGTGGAAAGCCGCGCCGTCGTCGCCTGGCCCTATCCCAACAGTTGGGGCGGCGGCAAGGACGTGGGCATCATGCTGGAGATCCTGTGGATGCGCGGCTACGTCACCGTCACCCGGCGGCAGGGCGACGGCTTCGGCCTGAAGAAGCAGTGGGGGCTAATGGAGCATCAACTCGGCCACCGCGTCCACGAGCCGGCGCTCGACCGGCCGCGGCTCGTGCGGCAAGCCGTCGAGCGGGCGCTGCTGGCCCTCGGTCCGGCCCGGGCGCGCGACGTCAAGTACTACTTCACCCGCCACGCCTACCCCGGCCTGAAAGAGGCCCTGGCCGAGTTGCAGGCTGCCGGGCGTGCCCTGCCGGTGGTCGTGCGCGGCGACGAGGGCGACTGGCCCGGCCCGTGGTACCTCCACGTCGACCTGCTGCCGGAACTGGAACGCCTGCGCCGCGGCGACTGGCGGCCGCAGACCGTCCTTCTCTCCCCGTTCGATAACCTCATCGCCGACCGCGACCGCGCCGAACTTCTCTTCGACTTCCTTTACCGCATCGAGATCTACACCCCCGCCGCCAAGCGCCGCTACGGCTACTACGTCATGCCCCTCCTTCACGGCGACCGGCTCATCGGCCGCGTTGACCCGCGCATGGACCGCAAGACGCGGCAGTTGACCATCAACGCCGTCCACCTGGAGCCGGGTGTCAGCGCCAACCGCGAGACGCAGGCGGCCGTGGAAGGGGCGGTGGCGGCCCTGGCTGAGTTTCTAGGGGCGGAGACAATTGACTACGTTAAGGCGTGAGAGCTCCCCACCTTGATCGGCCGCTATTCATGGGTTATCATTGCGCCCATGATTACGACCGTTACCCAGAAGAACATGGTCACCATACCTGCCGAGGTCGGCCGCCGGTTTGGAATAAGACCCGGCTGGCGTCTTGACTGGCAACCGGTTGAGGGCCGGGACGAAATACTCGTCCGAGTGATTCCCGACCGCGGCGAACTGGCGCGCCGCCTCTTGGGCGCCGGCCGTCAGTTCAGCCCTGAACGCGACAGCGTGGCGGAACTGATCGCTGAGCGCGAGGCGGAAGAGGAGTAAGGCGAGTGCGCTTCATGTTGGACACTTCGGCGCTGCTGGCTCACTACCGGAGCGAATCGGGAGCGACGACGGTTCAAGCGATCTTTGAAGATGGGGATGCCGATATCTTCCTGGCCAGCCCGAGCCTGGCCGAATTTGCACGGCGGCTGCATGACCTGGGCATGGACGACCCGACCGTGCGCGAGACCCTGGACAACTACGCTCTGCTCTTTACGGAGATCGTCCCGATCAGCGCCACGGCGGCGATGGGCGCCTATCTGATTGGCCGACAGACCGAGCAGCGGTTGCCGCTGATCGATGCGCTCATTGCCGCCGCCGCGCAGAGTCGAGATGCGGTGCTCGTCCATCGCGACGCCCACATGGCCGCCATTCCGGGCGATGTTATTCAGCAGCAACGGCTGGATTGAAACCGCCGCCGTCCTGAGCACCCGCTAAGCCCTTTGCGGCCCGCCCGCCCTGCTTGCTACAATTCCACTCGATGTTTACGTGGCCCGAAGCAACGGTCATGCGCCTACTGGCCGCGGCGGGGATATTCCTCGTCGCCATCGTCTACGCTCGCGGCTGGCGGCGCCTGCCCCGGCCGCGCCCCGGCCGCGCGGCCGTCATCGACCCGGCCTCCACTCGAGCCCTGGCCCTTTTCGTCGCCGGGCTGGCGCTGCTAGCCGTCGCTCTCATCTCCCCGCTCGGCTATCTCGCGACGCAGTACTTCAGCGCCCGCATCATCCAGCACATGCTTGTCGTTGCCTCCATCCCTAGCCTGATGATGATGGCGAACCCGGCTCCGGCGCTGATCCACGGACTGCCCGCACGTCGCCGCGACTTGCTATTAAAGTCGCTGCGCCATCCCGTCGATGAAACGTCTGGCC
>CAZSOD010000035.1:4668-19633 GCA_964608255.1 uncultured Ardenticatenaceae bacterium | reverse complement strand
CGCCGCGACTTGCTATTAAAGTCGCTGCGCCATCCCGTCGATGAAACGTCTGGCCGCGTCCGGCGCGCCGTCCATTGGGCCACTTCGCCCGGCGTCACGCTAATCGCCTTCCTGTGCGTGTGCTGGTTCTGGTACGACCCGCTGATGCACGGCGCGACGCTGCGCTACAGCCTCGTCCACGCCGTCGAACTGCTCAGTCTGTTCGGCGTCGGCCTGCTCAACTGGTGGCACATCACCGGGGCGTGGCCGCAAACCCACCCCACCATGCATCCTCTCGTGCGTATCGTCTACGCCTTCGTCAGCATCTGGCCGGTCAAGCTGGTTGGCCTGGCGCTGCTCTTCTTCCCGGACATGTCCTACGGCTACCCGGCTACCTTCCAATTTAGCGGGTTGCATATTAACGACTATACGTTCGGGGCGATGATCGCCTGGATCGTCAGCGGCCTGGCCTATGCTGTGGCCGCCGTGACGCTGGCCCGCCAGTGGCTGGGCGAAGAGGCCGACAAGCCGGCCCTGCCCGAGTCAGCCTGGGCCACCGACGAATCGATGAACGTCCCCGGCCTGAAGCGGTAAGAAAGGGGCTAGGGAAGCGCGCGCTTCCCTAGCCCCTTTCTAAATCTACCCGATACGCGGATAATACCTATATGCCCACTCGCCCCATCATCCCCGCCACGGCCTGGATCGCCGACACCGCCACCGTTCGTGGCGACGTAACCCTGGGCGAAGACGTCAGCGTGTGGTTCTCGGCCGTCTTGCGCGGGGACGAAGCCCCCATCATCATCGGCGACCGGACGAACGTCCAGGACAGCGCGGTGCTCCACGTCTCGGCCGGCTTCCCCTGCGTCGTCGGTCAGGACGTCACCATCGGCCACGGCGCGGTCGTTCACGGCTGCTCGGTCGAGGACGGGGCGCTGATCGGTATCCGGGCCACGGTATTGGACGGCGCGGTGGTGGGCGCGGGCGCGGTGGTGGGCGCGGGCGCAGTCGTGCCGCCGGGGATGCACGTGCCGCCGAGGATGCTCGCGCTCGGAGTGCCGGCTAAGGTGCTTGGCCCGCTATCGGAGGCGCAAAAAGGGGCCGGCCCTCGCGCCGTCACCAACTATCTGGCGCGCAAGGAAGCATACCGGCGCGGAGAGATATAAGAGAATGAGGAATTAGGAATTACGAATTAGGAAGGCAGAACACGCGGCCGGTGAATCCTTTTCATTCCTAATTTCTAATTATCAACCAAGAACGCCAGCGCCAGCCCCAACAGCGGCGCTTGCTCCAGTTGTCCGGCGGGCAGGGTCAGGTCAAAGTCGTACTCGCCCGTGCCCACCTCCAGCAAGCCGATTGGCTCGGGCAGGTCGGCCGAATCCCGATCGACCGTCAGCGACAGCCCCGCCGCGGCTGCGTCGTAGAGCACCAGCAGCGCCCCTTCCTCCGCGCGCCACCGCAGCGCCAACCAGCGCTGGCCCTCCACTTCGATCATCAGCCGCGTGAACGGCCAGACCACGGCGCTGCCCGGCGGCGTCAGCGGCGCGGTATCGCCCGATGGCGGCCGCATGGGCGCGGTGATCAGGGCATAGACGGCATGCTCGTAGATAACGGCGTAGTTTTGCTGCTTCTCCGGGCGGCGGTCGGTGGTGCGCGGCAGGTCCATCGTCGCCACCCGCTCGCCATCGGGCCGGGCGAAGCGTACCTGGGGCGGTTCGTCGCCCGGCAGCCACGAACTGCCCAACTCGGCCACGAGCAGTAGCTGATCGGCGCGGTCGAAGAGGTGGTAGCGGCGGGCGGTTTCGCCGGCCTCGTGCAAGCGCCGGATGCGGTAGGAAACCATAGGGCGGCATTGTAGCGGAATAGTGGTCAGTTGTCAGTTGTTAGGGGTCAGTTCGTGGTTCGTCGTTTGTCCTTCGTCGCGCTCTTTCTTCCCAAGCCTGGAACCCAGCCCCTCCCCCGCCCTTAAAATCTCGTTTTCTTTAAGCTCCCATCCGAACAGTTGTGTTATACTCCCGCCCATGTCGGGGAACCCCAGCGACCACGAACCGTTTGTCCACCTCCACGTCCACAGCGAGTTCTCCCTGCTCGATGGTCTTAGCCGCATCAAGCATCTGGCCGCCCGCGCCAAAGCTCTGAATCAGCCGGCGCTGGCCCTGACCGACCACGGGACGATGTTCGGCGTCATTCCGTTCTACGAAGCGTGCAAAGGGGCCGGCGTTAAGCCCATCATCGGCATCGAAACGTACGTAGCCGCGCGGCGCATGACCGACCGCGACCCGCAACTCGACCGCGAGCGCACCCACCTGCTCCTGCTGGCCGCCGACCAGACCGGCTATTTGAATCTGCTCCAGCTCGCCAGCAGCGCCCAGCTCGACGGCTACTACTACCGGCCGCGCATCGACCTCGACGTCCTGGCCGCCCACAGCGACGGCCTGATCTGCACCACCGGCTGCATGGCCGCCGACATTCCCCGCGCCATCGGGGCCGGCGACATGAAGCGCGCCCACGACCTGATGGGCAAGTACCTTGACATTTTCGGCCCGGAGCGCTTCTTCATCGAGCTGCAGGAACACAGCATCCCCGAACTGACGGCCATTAATAAGGTTCTCGTCGAGGATATGGCTGCGCGCTACAACCTGCGCTTTCTGGCCACCAACGACGTCCACTACACCACGCCGGAGGAGGCCTCGCCCCACGATGTGCTGTTGTGCATCCAGACCGGCGCCACGGTCAACGACACCAAACGGATGCGCTTCACCGACACCGGCTACTACCTGAAGTCCCGCGCCGAGATGGCCGCCCTCTTCGGCCACATCCCCGGCGCGCTCGACAACAGCTTGCTCATCGCCGAGATGTGCAACGTCGACCTGGGCAGCAAGGGCTACCACTTGCCCATCTTCCCCGTGCCGGATGGGTACGATGCCCACGGCTACCTGCGCGAACTATGCGAGAAGGGGCTGGCATGGCGCTACGGGGAGCAGCGAGCGCAAACGGACGAGGCGTTGCGGGCGCGGCTGGAGCACGAGCTGCGCATCATCAACCGCATGGGCTTCGACGCCTACTTTCTCATCGTCTGGGACCTGTGTGAATACGCCCGCCGGGCCGAAATCTGGTGGAACGTCCGCGGCAGCGGCGCGGGCTCGCTGGTGGCCTACACGCTGGGCATCACCGGCATTGATCCCATCGCCAACGGCCTCATCTTCGAGCGCTTCCTGAACCCCGGCCGCGTCTCCATGCCCGATATCGATCTGGACTACCCCGACGACCGCCGGCACGACATGGTTCAATACGCCGTCCAGAAGTACGGCCAGGACAAGGTCGCCCAGATCATCACCTTTGGAACGCTCGGCGCGCGGGCGGCCATTCGCGACGTCGGCCGCGCTCTCGACGTGCCCCTGCCCGAGGTAGACGCCATCGCCCGGCTCATCCCGGCCATCCCCGGCAAGCCGGCCAGGATCGTCAACGTCCTCGACAAGGAGCATGAGTTCTATTCGGCCGACCTGGAGCAGAAGTACAAGGGCGACGCGCGCGTGCGCGAACTGGTGGATACGGCCAAGCAACTGGAGGGCGTCGCCCGCCATGCCAGCAGCCACGCCGCCGGCGTCATCATTTCCGACAAACCCCTCGTTCAGTACGTGCCCCTCCACCGGCCTACCAGCGGCGAGTCCGGCCTGGGCGGCATCCAGTCCGTCAGCCAGTGGCCGATGGAGATCGTCGAGAAGATTGGCCTGCTCAAGGTTGACTTTCTGGGTCTCAGCACGCTGACCGTCATGCGCAAAGCGGCGCAACTCATCGAACAGCGCCACGGCGTGCGCTACACGATGGACAACATTCCCTACGACATTGGCCAGACCGGCCCCGGCCGGGACAGGGACAAGGGAATGGAAAAGGCATTCGAGATGCTGGCCCACGGCGACGTGCTGGGCGTCTTCCAGGTGGAAGGCTCCGGGATGCGCAAGCTGATGATGGACATGAAGCCGCAGCGCTTCGACCACATCATCGCCGCTATCTCCCTCTTCCGTCCCGGGCCAATGGAGAACATCCCTGAATACATCCGGCGCATGCACGCCGCGCTTTTCCAGGGCAAAGACATTGCCGCCTACCACACGCCCGAACTGAAGCCTATCCTGCAGGACACCTACGGCATCCTCGTCTACCAGGAGCAGATCATCCGCATCGCCGCCGAACTGGCCGGCTACGAACCCGGCGAAGCGGACATGATCCGCAAGGCCGTGTCGAAAAAGAAGCGCGACCTGATGGATCAGCACAAGGCGCAATTCACCGCCGGGGCCATGGCCCGTGGCTTCTCGCAGGACGTTTGCGACGCCATCTGGGGCGACATCGAGTTCTTCGCTCGTTACGGCTTCAACAAAGCCCACGCCGCCGACTACGCGGTCATCTGCTGCCAGACGGCTTACCTGAAGGCCCATTACCCGGTCGAGTACATCACCGCCTTGCTGACGGTCGACCACGCCGACACGGAGAAAGTCGCCAAGTACGTCACCGACGCCCGCCGTCTGGGCATCACCGTCGCCCCGCCGAGCGTGAACAAGGCGCTGCTGGATTTCACGATAGAGGACGACAGACCACAGACCATAGACCCCAGCCAGAAGCCTGCTGGCCGTGGTCCGTCGTCTGTCGTCCGTGGGTCCACCATCCGCTACGGCCTCGCCGCCATCAAAAACGCCGGCGAGGGCGCGGTTCAGCTCATTATCGACGAGCGCGAGGCTAACGGGTCGTTTAAAGACCCCGTCGATCTGGCGGAGCGCATTGACCTGCGCCGCATTGGCAAGCGCGCCCTGGAGTCGATGGTCAAGGTCGGCGTGTTCGACGAGTGGGGCACGCGACCGCAGATGCTCGACGCTCTCGACCGCATGATCGGCCACAGCGGCAACACCCATGCCGCGGCCGAGGTTGGCCAGATGACCCTCTTTGGCGGCAGCGGTAGCGCCTACAAGGTGGCGGTCAGCCTCGTGCGGCCGGAGAAAGACGTTCCGCCGGTCGACCACCGCGAGTTACTGGACGCCGAAAAGGAACTGATTGGCGTCTACCTGTCGGCACACCCCCTGGAGCAAAAGCTGGCCGAGCTGCAGAGCGTCATCACCGCCCGCACCGGCCAACTCGACTCGGCCTGGAACGGCAAAGGCGTCACGCTCGCCGGCATTGTCGCCGGCATTCGGACGCTGAACACCAAGAAGGGCCAGCCGATGGCCTTCGTTACCCTTGAAGACCTGGACGGCAAGCTGGATCTCGTTTTCTTCCCCAAGGTCTGGGCCGCAACCCGCGAACTGGTGCAGGTGAACCAGATTCTCGTCGTCCGCGGCCAGGTGCAGGCCGAAAATGAGGCTGTCTCCATCCTCGTCAACAGCGCGCAGACGAAGTTGACCGTCGCCCACGACGCCTCACCCATGCGCCACGCGACCAACAACTACGGCCCGCCGCCTGACGACGGCTATCCGCCCCCGGACTACGACTTCCCCCCGCCCGACTACGACGATTGGGCCGGGGTCTCTTCAGGCAACGGCATCACGGCGCGCCCGGCAAGGGTCATGACAGCCGCCCCGCCGGCCGGCGCCTCGCCGTCCAACGGCGGCGGCAGCAACGGCCACGCCCCGGTCGCCGAGCCGCCCGTTTATGCCCCGCCCGCCCCGGCCGAAACCGAGGAGGACGAAGATGACTACTGGAGCACGGGGGATGCGGACGAAAGCGAGGAAACCATGACCCTGCCTGACGTAGCCGCGGTCGAGGAAGCCCGCGCGCCGCTGCCACTGCCGGTGGTGGAGATGCCTCTGGTGGACGACAGACTACAGCTGACAGAACACGGGCCCCAGGCGGATGAGGCGACTCCTATCCACCTACGACAGCCGGCTGAAGAAGTCACAGACCTCGGACCACAGGCCACAGACTCCCGTTCTGGCCGTGGTCTGTCATCGGCGGACAGGAGCCCACTCGGCCGCCGGCCATCTGACAGCAGCCGGCCGCCGGCCGCCGGCAGTCCGTCCATGCCCTCCCGCATCCTCGTCGTTGAAATCCGCGCCTCGGGCAACTGGAAGGACGCCTGCCGTCAGACGGTGAATCTTACCCGACGTTATGAGGGCAATCTGGGCTTGCGGCTGCAACTAGCCGGGCAAGACCTGGTGATGGACTTTCCCGACCAGCGCACCGATTCGGCTACCGAGTTGCTCGAACAATTGGAGCGCCTGGCCGGCGTCGGCCGGGTATACGAACGGTAGGAGCGGGTCCCAGACTCGCTCCTGCAGCCACCCCACATCCCTACCGCCGCGCCACTTCTGCTTCCAGCGCTGCCACCTCCTCCGCCAGCCGCGCCCGCGCCGCCTCCAATTCGCGCCGCACCGCCGCCCACCAGTTGGCGTTCGGCTCGTCCAATTCCTGCGCCTTGCGCCAGAGGCGCGCCGTACTCTCCCGGCGCAGCCCGTCCAGTTGCCGGGCGACCTTGCGCTGCCGGCGACGGCACTGCATCAGCCGCTCGCGCACCTTTCGCGCCTCCCGCGACTCAATGCCCGATAGCTCGCGCAACTCATCCGGCTCCAGTTCGCCGGCCAGGTCATACAAGGCGTGAACGTCGCCCGCGGTGTAAGCGGCGTTGACCGCCGTCATAACCGACGTGCGGTAGGCCAGCTCGGCCGACGACTCCGCCAGGTCGGGATGAAAGCGGCGGGCCAATTCGCGGTAGAGGCGCTTCTCGGCCGCCTTATCGCGCGGGGTGTCCGTCGGCAGCAACTCGTCCGCCGGGTCGGGCAGCGCGTCCTCGACTGGCTCCGCGTCCGGTCCCAGCGGATCGTCATCCTCCTGCCGCTGCAACGCCAGTTCCGTCAGCAGCCCTTGCTTGCGCGCCCGCAGCGCGTGAATGGCATCTACCAGATCATCCAGCATCAATCGGGCATGCATGCGGAAGGCGTTGATCGCCGCCTGTTCTTCAGCCAGCTCGGCCTCGGCCGCGCGCAGCGCTTCCTGCGCCTGGCGCAACTCGGCGCGCAGGCCATCGGCCTGGCCGGTATAGGTGATGGGGTAGAGAGGTCTCTCGCTCATAACGCCCACGGGTTGCCGGGGCAACCCGTGGGGGATTATCCAGCAACGGCCGCGCCGCGGGCAAGCAATACTGAGCCGCGGCGCGGCCGGCAGCCGCGTCATGTTCCGCCTGGGGCTAATTTCCCAGCAGGGCGCGCAGACGTGTTGCCAACTCCTGCTGTCGCGCCGCGTAGGCCGGCTGCCCGGCCACGTTCTGCATCTCCCACGGATCGGCCGTCAGGTCATAGAGTTCGCGCTGGCCGTCGGCGTATTCAAGGTACTTCCAGGCCGGGGTGCGGATACCGTAATAGGCGTTCAGCGGCCGCTCGATGAGCGCCTCATCTCGCCACCTGGTGCCCGGAGCCTTCAGCAATCCCAGAAAACTGCGCCCGTCCTGGGGCAATCCAGGCGTCACGCCGGTGTACTCGGCGATCGTCGCCGGGAGGTCGGTGTTGGCGACGACGCGCGTCTCAACCCGGTTGCCCGCCACGCCCGGAAAGCGAATGAGCAGCGGCACATTGCTGCACTCCTCATATGGGCAAAGCTTGCCGACAATCCGGTGCGAGCCCCAGGAGAAGCCGTTATCGGACGTAAAAATGATCATCGTGTTGTTGAGCGCGCCCCTGGCCTTAATCGCATCCACAACGCGCTGGATCCCGTCATCGACGGCCATCAACTCGCGCTGGCCCTGCAATCGCTCGTTGGCCCAGAAACGCAAAATGGCCGGCTGAAGGATGGGCAGCCGGCGGATCTCGCGGGGCTTGTCCCTCATGTCGGCTTCGTTGACATTCGGTCGTAGCGGCGGCACATAGGCGTCGGCGTTGTCGTAACGCTTGGGCGGGTTAGCGGTCTGATGTGGCGCCTTATAGCTCAGGTAGAGGAAGAACGGTCCATTCGCGTTGTTGATGAACCTTACCGCCTCGTCAGTGTAAAGGTCGTTATCGCGCTTGGTTTCGCGAAAGACGTGGAAGTAGTCCCAGCCCGGCGGCACGTAGCGCCATCCCAGGCGCCACGGGAAGTTGTTCATATACTTGCCCACCAGGCCGGTCTGATAACCGGCGTTGTTGAGCCAGACAGGCAACGTATTCCTGTCGTCTAGCTTGAGCCCGTCGTTGTTGCCGACGACGCCGTGGTGGTGGGCGTATTGCCCGGTCAACAGCGTCGCCCGCGAGGGGGAGCAGACGCCCTGGTTCACCATGGCATCGGTGAAGCGCACCCATGAGCCCTCGGGGTAGCTCATCAGCTTGCGCATGACCGGCAGTGAGTCCACGTCCTGGTCATCGGTGATAATGATGACTACGTTGTTTCGGGTTGGGGTCGGCGCTTCGGGTTGGGCGGGCGGCGCGTGCAGCGAAACGCCCAAGGTGACAAAAGTGGCGGCCAAGGACATGACGTGCGACAGTTTCACGGAAACCTCCTGATCGGTGGTTCCGGCACAAAACGTCCTTCACGCCAAACGATGGGGATTGCGGAAGTGCCCGGGTAGCAAGGATGAATGACGCTCTGCCGGAACGACCACAAACTAACGCTTTGGCAAAGAAAACGGAATGCGACCAGCCAATCCCCAAACCGGCTTGTCCCGGAGCAGCCCAACCGGCTCCGGAACGCACTATGAACCGACCCCATTATACCATGCGCGGTCGTGGATTGCGCCACAATTCGGCGAAAAGGACCGTCAGCGGTGAGGGAGGCGAACTCTAGTCGGCCGCGCGTTGCGCTCGCGCGGCCAGCCGCCGCGCAATGTCATTAGCCGTGGCCTGGAACTGCTCTTCCAGCCGCGGATAGACCAGCCAGACGATGCTCAGCCCGAAGATCGCGCCGGTCAGCGAGCGCAGCAGGGGCGAACTCTCGCGCAGGGGGAACAATCGCGCTAGCGCCTCGATCTGCGCGCCGACGAAGAACTGGCTGAAGAGTTGGCTGAAGCCGTCGAGGGCGATCGGTCCGATGCCGGCCAGCAGGAAGAGCCAGAACGGCATCGGCCGCACTGACCCGCGCCGCCGCAGCAGCGCATAGATCAACCCGCCGGCGACCATGGCCGCATAGATGCTGATGTCGCGCTCGCACAGGGCCATCTTGTAGCCCATCTGCGTGTTGCCCACGAACCGCCGCGCCGGCCACAAGAAAGTCGACCAGCGCGCCGGATCCGTTGAGGCGCCGGCGAATTCGGGCAGACCGGGCATGTACGCCTCGATGGGCTTCAGGTCGCTGCCGGCGATCTCGCGAGGATAGGCGATCTGCTCACCAAAGAGGAAAAAGGAGCGCGAGGCCAACTGGTGGCACATGGGACTGTAGACGCGGTAGATCACCGCCGCCGGCCCGCTCAGCCCCGCCTCCATCAGCACAGGGGCCAGCATGGGTAAACCCACGTAGACGGCCACAGCCAGATTGAGGAACAACAGCCACCGCCGGGCCAGCGTGTACAGGACGCGATCCATCGCTACTCCCCTCCGCCGGCGGGCAAGATATCCGCCAGATAGTCGTCAATCTCCTGGGAGGAGATGATTCCGCGGTGGTAGGCGCTGACAAGGCCGTCCGGCCCGACGATGACCGTGGATGGCAG
This sequence comes from uncultured Ardenticatenaceae bacterium, assembly GCA_964608255.1. GTDB lineage: Bacteria > Chloroflexota > Anaerolineae > Promineifilales > Promineifilaceae > Promineifilum. The sequence continues at coordinate 10,065 of CAZSOD010000035.1, read as the reverse complement.
GAAGAATGCACCGTAGGCCATGCCGACTTCGGCCTTGCTGTCCAGCAACGACGGCAGATCAAGCGCCAACTCGTCGTAGAAATCGCGCACCTGTTCGGCCGTCTCCTCCTGGTTGACCGGCAGCACGACCAACCCGCGGTCGGCGTAATCGGCCGCCGCGCGTGCCAATTCGGGCATCTCCACCCGGCAAGGCGCGCACCACGTCGCCCAGAAGTTGAGGAGGATCGGCCGGCCCTCGAAATCGCTCAGGCGCACCGTTTCGCCGTTCAGGTCGGTCAGGGCGAAGTCGGGCGCGACGCTACCCACGTCCGGCAACTCCGCCAGGCCGCTTGCCGCGCCGCTTTCGGCCGTGCCGCCGAACGGCGGGATCGACTGGAGCGGCGCGCCACCCGCCGCGTTCAGCAGGCGCGGGCCAAACACGACAACCGCCGCCGCGATAACCAGCAGCGCCAGCCCCGCTGGGATCAACCACCAGCGCCGGTCGATAGGTTCCTGTGTCTTATCGGGGGGCATAACAGACAGCGAGCTTCGACGCCCTGGCGCCTGAACGGAGCGAACCGGGGGCGTTCATCGCCCGTCCATGCGCTTCCGGCCAGTCCGCGGTGAATTCATTCCCCTCAACCGCCGAATGTCGCCAGCAACCAGTCCTGAAGCTGGAGCGTCCGCTCATCGACCACGGACGACCAGCGAACCAGCGCGCCGTTAACCAATCCCATTTGCCCTTCCAGCATCAATAGCCCCAGCAGGATGAATAGCGCTCCGCTGATGAGTTGCGTCGTGTGCAAGTGGACGGTCACGCGCCGCGCCTCGGAACTCGTCGCCGTCCACAGCGCCGCGCCGACGACTAGCAGCACCAGAATGCCCAGTTCCAGGGCGATGGAATACTCTACCCCACTCAGGAAGGCGAAATTCTCGACCGCGTACTGTGTGAAGGCGGCGATGATGCGCCACAGCGCCAGCGCCCACACCAGGGCGACAATGAACACGTTCGCGTCCCAACTCCAGCCCTTGCCGCGCAGCACGCGCCAGAAGGCGCTCTGGCGGCTCATGCGGCCGAAAAAGGTCGAAACGATCATCAGCGGCAACCCCAGGCCGAGCGTGTAGATGAACAGCAGCATCATCCCCTGCCACACGGTGTGGGTCTGGAAAGCCAGGGTCAGGATGACGCCGAGGATGGGGCCGACACAGGCCGACCAGCCCACGGCGAAGGTCAGACCGAAGAGGTAAGAGCCGCGCATTCCGGGACTTTGAGCCTGCGTTGCCAGCCCCGTCGCGCCCGTGAAGCCGCGGCCGAGCAGGCTCATGACCCCAAAGACGAGAATAGCCGCCCCACCGACGAGCATGATCAGCCCCTGAGTCTGGAGCAACACGCGCCCCAGGGCGAAGCCGACCGCGCCTAGCAGGCTGAACGTCGTCCCCAGACCCAGCATAAAGGCCAGCGTATTGGCAGCGATCTTCTGTTGGTCGCTCTGGAAGGCAAAGGCGAAGTAGGCCGTTAGCACCGGCAGCGTGCAGGGCGAGACGAAGCTGAGCAGACCGCCGAAAAAGGCCAGCAGCGCCAGGGTCGTGAACGACACCTGGGGCACGCCCAGAGGGGTTTCGCCAGGCGACGACTGATTCAGCGTGCCCAGGACGAGAAAAATCAGCAGCAAGACGCCCAGACCGATGAGGACGATCTGTGCGGTGGACAGCCGGCGCCGCGGCGGCGCGGGGGCGTTAATATCCGACATGAATCTCTCCGATCAAGATCCGACCAGCCAGAAACGGCTGTCAGGTCTGCGCGCCATACGTTCATCTCACGGACGACGCGACCGTCGCCGTTCTTACAGAGAGAAGTATAGCAGGGACGCCGCGACGCCCAACCGCCAGATGGCCTATCGCCGCGGCCGATCCTCTTGCAACAGTTGCGTCAATAGGGCGATGTCTTGCTGCAAATTGCGCTGGCGCATGGTCAGATACAGCATGTAGAGGAGGCAGAACGCCGACATGACGGTGTAGCCGCCAATCAGGTAAGCGTTGAAGCGGTTCGGCTCGCCCATCTGCTGCAAGGCCAGGGCCGCGCCGGAGACAAGCGCCGGGCCGCTCTTCGGCCGCGCGCTCAAACGACCGGCAACTCGCGTTTTCAGCGCGTTGGCGTAGTCGACCAGGTTCTGCAAGCGGACGCGCACCAGAATCCAGGCTGTACCCAGAATGGTGAAGGCGATGACGTTGATGAGCAGGGTAATGCCCATGCGCGCCGAGTCGAGGCCGTTGAACTCCTGCAAACCCTCCGACGCCCCAGCCGCGGCCTCCGTTGTCCCGCCAAAGACAACCGGGTGGATGTCGCGGAAGATGCGGATGCTGATGTAGGTCAGGATAATCGTCACGAAGGAGATGATGGCGTAGATGGCAGCGTAACGGGCGCGGCGGTGGTCGTCTTCAATGGCTCCGCGCAGCATGAAGTAGGCGGCATAGACCAGCCAGGCTACCGTCACCAGCGTCAGGCGCGGGCTCCACAGCCACCATGTGTTCCAGGCCGGCTTGCCCCAGAAGGAGCCGCCAACGATCGCCATGGACAGGAAAACCAGGCCCACCTCGACGGCCGCCAGAGCGACCGTGTCGTAAACCCGCCGCGCGCGGCGCAAATAGAGCACGCCACACACCAGCGCCACGCCAAAGACCATCGCCCCAACCCAGGCCGAGCCGACGTGAAAATAGAAGAGCCGCTGGACGTTGCCCATCGTCACTTCGACGGGCGCGAACAGGAAGATCGAGCCGATCGCGATCACCATCGCCACAATGGCGGTGATGTTCATCACCCGGATGGCCCGGTCGAGCCGCGGATTGTTAATCGTCGCTGGAGTCATAGGTACTTACTCCTGAAGAAATTACAAGTTACGAGTTACGCGCTACGAGTTACGAATGCAGAACCCTCTTCATTCGTAACTCGTAATTCGTAACTCGTCACTTCTTTATGATTCTACCACATACGGATACGTCCAAAAACCGACGGCCAGCATCAACAGGTCGTAGGCCACGACCAGCAGCACCGGCCCCTGGACGGCCGACCACGACGCCTCGCCCAGCATGGCCGAGGCAATGTAGGTGGTGGTGGCCATGGCCGCCGGCAACACGAGCGGCAGCGACACCGGCAGCAGCAGCACCGGCAGCAACACCTCGCGGGTTCGCGCCTGGATGGTCATCGACGTGATGAGCACGCCGGCGGCTACGTAGCCGACCGTGCCCAGCACGAGCACCAACAGCACCAGCGGCAGGTAGAACGGCCGGTTGAAGAACACCGTGAATAGCACCACCAGCGCGACGTCGAGCAGCAGCGTGAACAGCGTGATGCTGATCACCTTGCCGGCATAAAAGGCCGTGCGCGACACCGGGGCGATAAGCATGGCGTCGAAGACGTTGTTCTCCCGGTCAAGGGCCAGCGACCGGTTCAGACCGAGGATAGCCGCCAGCAATACGACGGCCCACAGCAGGGCTGGCGAGACGTTGCGCCCGGCGTCGAGGTTGACGTTGACCGCCATGCCCAGCCCGAAGTTGAACATGATGATCGTCGCCAGCGAGAACATCGCCATGATGCTAATCGTCTGGCGCGTGCGCCCTTCGATCCGCAGATCTTTCCATACCACGGCCCATACGGCCGCCCAGTATTCTCTCATCGCACCTTGTAACGCGATTCTCCAGAATCGCGCTCTTCCCCGTCTGCTGCGCCGCGATTCGGGAGAATCGCGTTACATTGTCACTTCCGCATATAAATCATACACGGCCGCCGGGCTGATCTCTGCGCGAGACACCTCCCGCGCGATCCGCCCTCGGTAGAGGATCGCCAGCCGGTCAGCCAGCCCTAGCCCGTGTCCCAGGTCGTGGGTGATCATCAGGATGGTCCGCCCCCGCGCCGACTCCTCCCGCAGCAGGCTATCGAGCAACTGGCTGGCCTCCTGGTCGAGGCCGGTGTAGGGCTCGTCCAGGAGCAGGACGTCCGGTTCGTGGAGGGTGGCCCGGGCGATTGTCAGCCGTTGCACCATGCCGCGCGAGAACGTGCCCACCGGGTCGCGCTGGCGAGCGAAGAGGCCGACCTTGCGCAGCGCCGCCATCACCCGCTCCTCGGCGTCGGGCAGGCGGTAGAGCCGGGCATAGAAGCTCAGGTTCTCGGCCGCGCTCAGGTCGCGGTAGAGCAAGGCGTGGTGGGAGACAAGGCCGATGTGCTCTCGCACCCGTCCCGCCTGCTGTGGCAACCGCCAGCCGCCCACGCGCACCTCGCCGGAAGTGGGCGGCAGCAGCGTGGCGATGATGCCCATGAGCGTGCTCTTGCCCGCGCCGTTGGGCCCTACCAGCGTGACAAACTCCCCCTGCTCCACGTGCAGGTCAACGCCGCGCAGCACTGGGTTGAGGCCATATTGTTTGACGACGGCGTCCAGGCGGATCATCGAGTGGGATTGTACTGAAAGCCATCGCGGATGACACCGATTTCACCGCCGCGATTCCTGCTACAATAGGGGGCATGACGCAGCGAACCTGGACCGATGAGGAACTGGCGGTCTATCGAGCGACGGCCCGGCGGCAAAGGAGAAAATGCTGATGGCGGTTCAACTCCAATCACTTCCGCAATCAGGACGGTTAGAGATCGATATCAAGGTATCGTCCGACATCAACGTGTCCGCCTTTGTGGCGCGTCAGAAAGTAGATAGCTTCGTCCTCAACGAAATCAGCTACATGATGCACGCTGGCGAACCGATCCTCGTGATCGCCGACTCCGTCTACTGGCGCGTGCCCATCATTCTCTCCACGGTATCCAAGGGAGATATTGGCGAAGTGGGCGCGATTGCTGTCAACGCCCAAACGGGCCAGATGATTGTCACCCCTCAGTTGCTTGCCGAGGTTAACGCTCGTGCCGAAGGTCTTGCTACCCATTTCGCATCTGAAACAGACGGGTGAAGGTGATTGCCTGGTCGCCTGCGCCGGCATGATACTGGACCACCTTGGCCTGACGGTCCGCTATGCCGATCTGCTCCGGTTACTTCAGGTTCGAAGCTTTGGCGCGCCTGCCGGAAATATCCGCCTGCTCGCGCAGTTAGGACTGACCGTCACTTATAGCGTTACAGACCTGAACGGCATCGTTCAGCTACTGGATGTGGGCGTTCCGGTGATCGCCTTTCTACGCACCGGCGACCTGCCTTACTGGCAGTACAGTACAGATCACGCGGTCGTTGTTGTTGGCTATAACGACGATACGCAGCAGGTGTACTTAAACGACCCATATGCTCGTGACGCTTGCATCGCTGTGTCGCGAGGTGATTTCGAGTTGGCCTGGTCGGAGCGCGACTATCACTACGCCACGCTCTCGCGCTAGCGCTCCGCCACGTATACCACCCACTCCCCCGCGTCATACAGCGGCAGCCCGGC
>CAZSOD010000035.1:0-4568 GCA_964608255.1 uncultured Ardenticatenaceae bacterium | reverse complement strand
AGCGCTCCGCCACGTATACCACCCACTCCCCCGCGTCATACAGCGGCAGCCCGGCCCAGTCGGGATAGGGCGTTACTGCCGCAAAACCCACGTCGCGCATCATCGCCGCCATCTCCGCCACGGCGTAGGTCTGGTCGCAGAGGACGATCTCGCTCAGCGCCGCCGTCGTCAGGTCGAGGATGAGGAAGCGCTCCACCGACGCCCGCTCGGCCGCGTTCCAGCGCCGCTCGCCCAGATGCAGGTACGGCCGGTCGCCCCACAAGCCGGCGTCGTCGGTATACCACCACGAGCTGTCGGCCTTGTCCACCCGCTCCTGGTTCAGCATCTCCACCACCAGCCGCCCGCCCGGCCGCAGCGCCCGCGCCGCCTTTGCCAGCAGCGCCGCCGCCTCCGCGCGCGGGAAAACGGCCAGTTGCCCGTATAGGAACAGCGCCGCGTCATACGCCGCCGGCTCCGGCGCGTACTCGCGCACGTCGGCTTCGACGAAGACCGCCCGCCCGCCCGTGCCCGACTGCTCGGCCAGCCGCCGCGCGTGGGCGATAGACGCGGGGCTGAAGTCGACGCCCGTAACAATACAGCCTCGTTGCGCCAGCGGGACGGCGTAGAGGCCGGGGCCGCAGGTCAGATCGAGGACGCGCCGCCCCGGCTCCAGACGCAACTGCGCCCACAGCCACTCCAGTTGCGCGGCGCGCTCGGCCGCCTGCCGGCTGGCCGCGCCGTGGCTCTCGTCCAGATGCTCGCGCAGCATCCGCTCCGAGAACGCCGGGTCGTTCCAGGGCAGGTTGCCGCCGCCTTGCCAGAGCGGCGGCGGGTCGGGCCGGCGGTAGATGCGCCACAGCGCGCGGGCGAACGCATCCCCGGCCGCGGCGTCATGCACGTCTTTTTGCTTGTCGTCCATAGGCACTCCCCATTATAGCCCCGGCCTGTTCCCGCGTATAATTTACCCGTTCCGCCGTCCGCGGGACTCCAAGGCTGAAACCGACCACAGGTTACTCAAATTGCACAGATTTCACTGTCTTTTCGCCGGGAAACTGTGAAATCTGTGTAATCTGTGGTTAAGCATCGAACAGGGACACATGAACGACCAGGAGCGTCACAATCGAGCGGTCATGCTGCGCCGGGTGCGCAGCGTCTGGCTGGAAGGGGTGCTGGAGGAGTCCCTCCACGGCGGCGAGATCATCGACCTCGGCTTCGCCTACCGCCCGGCCGCCCTCGGCAACAGCGGCGTGCCTAGCTGGCAGCAGGCCGCGGAGTACGACTACCTGCTGCCCCTGGGCACGAAGATCGACGACGTCTTCGCCGCCGCCGAGCGCATCCTGCTGGTGCTGGGCGAGCCGGGCGCGGGCAAGACGACGATGCTGCTGCAACTCGTCAGCCACCTGCTGGCCACCGCCGAGGCAGACGAGACCTGCCCCATGCCCGCCGTCTTCAGCCTGTCGGCTTATGCCGAAGACCGCCCATTGGCCGACTGGCTGGAAGACCAGCTCGCCAACAACTATGAAGTGCCGCGCAAGCTCGGCCGCCAGTGGATCGACCGCGGCCAGTTCATCCCCCTGCTCGACGGTCTGGACGAAGTTGAGCCGTCGCTGCGCCCGGTCTGCGCCGAAGCGATTAACGCCTTTCGCCAACAGCACGCTGGCGTTGCGCTGCTTGTCACCGCCCGCAGCCGCGACTACCAGACGTTGGCAACGCGGCTCAACATGGACAAGGCCATCGTCCTTCAGCCGCTGACCTCGGAGCAAATCGATGCCTATCTTGCCCGGCGCGGCCCGAAGTTGACCGGCTTGCGCGAGTCGCTGGCGGCCGATCGGACGCTGCGTGAACTGGCCCAGACCCCGCTCATGCTCAGCATCATGACCCTGGCCTACCGGCGCATGCCCGAGGGCGACGGCGGCATGGGCGGCCGCCTGCTCAGCCGCGCCCAGCTCTTCGAGGTCTACGCCGAGCGCATGGCTCGCTACCGCAGCAAGGACATGCGCTTCGCGCCCAGCGATACCATCGCCTGGCTGACGTGGCTGGCCCGCCAGCTTGCCCGTGAGGGCAAGCCGACTTTCTTCATCGAAGACATGCAGCCGTCGTGGCTTGATCCGGCCGACCGCGAGACGTTCGGCCGTCATATCCGGCTGTTCACCTTCGGCTCGCTCGCCGCGACGGTCCTACTGCCGATGTTCCTGCTGCTTCTCTTCGGCCGATGGGGCGCGGCGCTGGTTCTGATGCTCATCGGCCTGCTGGCCGCGGCCGTCCCGACGCTGAGCGGCCGCTTCCTGCTGCGCGCCCGGCTGCCTTTCCGGCGCATCGACCTGGTCGAGTCGCTCGACTGGTCGTGGCCCTACGCGGGGCTGGGGCTGGCCGTGGGCGCGATCGGCGGGCTGGCTCTCGGCGCGCTGGTCGCCTGGCTCGACCGCTGGAGCGCCACGCCCTTCGCGGCCCTGTTCGCCGCGGCTGGCGGGGCGCTGGGCGCGCTAGAAGCCGGGCTGCGGCCGGGTGACCTGCGGCTGCGCATGGCGCCCGGGCAGGGAGTCCTCCAGTCGCGCCGGAGCGGTCTGCTCGCCGCCGCTATCGGCGCCGGCTTGTTCGCCATCCTCGCCATCCTTGCTGTTGTGTTCGCGGGCGCGTTGTCCGGACGGGCGACGGTCGGAGCGGCCGTACCGTGGGCGCTGTGGCTGGCGCTCTATCTCGCGTTCGGTTTCGCGCTGGCCTTCGGCCTCCTGGCCTATTTGCAGCACGTCTGGTTGCGCCGGCTCCTCGTCGAACGCGGCCGGGTGGCCGAGGACTACCCCGGCTTCCTCAACCAGGCCGCCGAACGCAACCTCCTGCGCAAGGTCGGCGGCGGCTATACCTTCGCCCACGCGTTGCTGCTACAATACTTCAGCGAACGAGCAGACCGGCCGCCGGCGGCCGACCGCTGACCGCGGCCCAAGCGTTAAGGCAAAGACGCCAGGACGCCAAGCCCTTTTCGTCTTCCTTCCGTCTTTGCGCCCTGGCGTCTTGGCGTTCTTCTTCCGGCGGTCTGCCGTCAGCGGTCGGCGGTCATCTTCTTATGGACCCCTTCGCCTCCCTTCCCGCTCTCCCCCGCGAGCAGCGCTGGCGGTCGCAGACCGCGCCCGTGCCGGTGGTGGTCGCTCTCATCCGTGAGAGCCACGCCAGCGGCGAGCGGCTGCTGCTCATCCGCCGCGCTGACGGCCCTTACGCCGGGCAGTGGGCGCTGGTCGGCGGCAAGTGGGACTTCGGCGAGACGCTGGCCGAGGCCATCGTCCGCGAAGTGCGCGAGGAGACGGGGCTGGGCACGTGCTTCGTCGCCGTCCGGGCCCTGGTCAGCGAGCGCGTTGCCCCGTGGGCCGACGGCGATATTGGCGCCCACTTTCTCTTGCTGGTGTGCGACCTGCTGGTTTGTGACGGCCAGGCCAGCGAACAGCAGGAAGGCGGCGTCGACTGGTTTGACCACACGGCCATTGACGCCCTGCACGCGACCGCGGCTATCATTCCCAGCGACTACGCCATGATCCGCGAGTTCGCCAACGCCACGCACCATGCACCCTACGTCGAGGTGGAGATGCGCGCCCGGCTCGGCCGCCCCGCCGCCCCGCCCGGCGAAATGCTCCGCTTTGAGAGAAAATGAATTCAACACGATTGGCGCGGATGCAGAAAGACATCCACAGATGACACCGATGTCACCGATTGCCGTCGCAGAAATCGGCGTCATCTGTGGCTGCTTCCTCGCTCATCCGTGTTGAGTTCATTACGATTCATCTCATGCCACTCCTGCCCGGCGAACTCCTGCACAAGCGCTACCGCATCGTCAGCCTGCTGGCGACCGGGGCCCATGGGGCTGTCTACCGCGCCTGGGACGCCACCGACCGGCGCGACGTCGCCATCAAGGAGTACCTCGACCCATCAGTCGAGGCCCAGCGGCGCTTCCGGGCCGAGGCGCGACGGCTGGCCGGTCTGAGCCACCCGCAACTACCGGAGACGCTCGACCATTTCGCGCTGGAGAACGGCCAGTATCTCGTCAGCGCCTACGTCGACGGCGTCGACCTGGGCGCCCTGCTTACCCAGTACGGCCCCCTGCCGTCCGACCTGATCGTCCCCTGGCTCCAGGCCGCCTGCCGGCCGCTGGCTTATCTGCACGGCAAAGGCCAGCTCCACCTTGGCATCAAGCCGGCCAACATTCGCCTGACGCCGCCGGGCGAGGTGTTCCTCGTCGATTCCGGGCTGCCCGGCCTTGGCGTGCGGCCCCACACGCCCGGCTTCGGCGCGCCGGAGCAACAGGCGCAAGGCGAAGCCGGTCCGGCGGCCGACATCTACAGCCTCGGTGCGACGCTCTACGCCCTGCTGACGGGCAAGACGCCGCCCAACGCCCTCGGCCGCGAGACGGGCTTGAACGACCTCGTCCCCGCGCGCGAGGTGAACCCGGACGTCGAACCCTATCTGTCCATCGTCGCCGGGCGAGCCATGTCGCTGCGCGCCGACACCCGCTATGAATCGGTCGAGGCCTTCGCCCGCGCGTTGGAGCGTCCGGCGGGCCGGCCCGCGCCGGCGGTCAGCCCGCTGCGCCGCGCCGGCCCGGA
>CAZSOD010000034.1:0-27180 GCA_964608255.1 uncultured Ardenticatenaceae bacterium | reverse complement strand
AGCTATTCGTCAGCGTCATCCACCGGCGTGCTCGGCTGGTCGAGCCGCACGATATCGCCGTGGACGTTGATGACGATGCGGAAGCCGAGCATCCCCAGCATGTCGCGGGCCTGGGCGGGGACGCCCTGGGCCATCACCTGGTCCATGTTGATGTTGCGCAGCGAGGCGTCGACGGCCGCCTTGGTCAGCAGATCATCGCTGCCCAGCATCTGGAGCGCCTGTTGCACGGCCAGGTCGCGGTTCTGCTGGAGCTGCTCCAGGAAGAAGGCCACCACCTGCCGGTCAATAAGGTCGGCGTCGATATGGCGGCGAAAGCCCTCATCGTCGACGACGTATTGGGCGTCGCCGCCAATCACGGTTGTCGCCACCGGATTGTCATACTCGTCGTAGACGAGCCCCTCAAACATTGCCTGTTGCGCCATTGTCACTACCTTGCTCTGCTGCTCTTATCAAATAATAGAGGGAAAGGAGCCCGCGGCAAGCGCCGTTCGTCAATCGTTAATGGCCGCCACACTCGCCGCGCCACACAGGACAGTTAGTCAGAGATGAGGGACATCGGACGACCGTGATCCTATTGTGCCATATGCTATAATGAAAAGGCTTAACAGGCGGATAATCTCCGCTTGCCGTGGCTTGGGGCCGTGCCATGAAGTCTGGCGAACAGAGAACCGGCCAACGAAGCGATCACTCAAACTAGGAAACGGAAGCTGAAATACCTTGTTCAGACCTCTCGACTGGCTACTCGGTTTCTTCTCGCTCGACATCGGTATCGACCTGGGAACGGCTAACACGCTCGTCGCCGTGCGCGACAAGGGCATCGTCATCAACGAACCGTCGTGGGTGGCGATCAACAAACGCACGCGCCGCCCGCTGGCTATCGGCGCGGAAGCGCGCGAGATGGTCGGCCGCACCCCCGGCGACATTGTCGCCATTCGCCCCCTGCGCGACGGCGTCATCTCCGAGTTCGAGATTACCGAGGCGATGCTCAAATATTTCATCGACAAGGCGCACGAGCAGATGCTCGTGCCCTTCCCCCGGCCGCGCGTCGTCGTTGGGGTGCCCAGCGGCGTAACCGAGGTGGAGAAGCGCGCCGTCTATGACGCGACGATCTCCGCCGGGGCGCGCGAGGCCTATCTGATTGAAGAGCCGATGGCGGCCGCCATTGGCTCCGGCCTGCCGATCATCGAATCGCGCGGCAGCATGATCGTCGACATCGGGGGCGGTACGACCGAGGTGGCCGTCTTCGCCATGGGCGGCATCGTCGTTAGTCGCTCCATCCGCGTCGCCGGCGACGAGATGGACGAAGACATCATCGCCTACGTGCGCAACAAGTACAACCTGCTCGTCGGCGAACGTATGGCCGAGCGGTCAAAGATCGCCATCGGCTCCGCCTTCCCTCTGCCGGAAGAGAAAACGATGTCGGTGCGCGGCCGCAACCTGATCACCGGCCTGCCCCAGGTGGTGGAGATCAGCAGCATCGAACTGCGCGAGGCCATGTCGCCGTCGATCAACGTCATCGTCGACACCGTCCTCGACGCGCTCGACGAGACGCCGCCGGAACTCGTGTCCGACCTGATCGAGACGGGAGTAGCCTTGGCGGGCGGCGGCGCGCTCATCCAGGGGCTGGCCGACCGGCTGGAGGACGCGGTAAAGATGCGCGTCTGGGTAGCCGAAGACGCCATGACCTGCGTGGCGCGCGGCGCGGGGCGGGTGCTGGAAGACCTGGATAATTACGAGCGCGTCCTGGTGGGCCTGCACCGAGGCAGCACCCGCCACTAAGGGCCGCCCGGCGGCCGCGAGCCGCCATCGCCTATGAACCTTGGGCGAACTCAACAGCGCATCCGCTGGCTTACGCTGGCCCTCCTTGTCGGTAGCGCCTTGCTGCTAACCATCCTCGACAGCACCGGCGCCCTGTCCGGCGTGTTCGGTTTCATTCGCGACCCGCTGGCGGTGATTAGCGCCTGGACGTCGGCCCGCACCGATGCCGTGGCCGACGTCGTCGCCGGGCCGCGCAATCTGGCGACCGCGCGCGATGAGATCGCCCAGCTCCAGACGCGCGTCGACGAACTGGAGCGCGAGAACGAAGAACTGCGCGAGATTCAGGGTGAATACCAGTTGTTGCGCGAGTTGTTCGACCGCGCGGCCGAGACGCCCGAGTACCGCCGCATCATCGCTGCGGTCATCGGCCAGGACACCAACCCCGCCCTGCAGAGCATCCTCATCGACAAGGGGTATGATGATGGCGTCCGCGTCGGGATGCCTGTTGAAGCCGCCCGCGGCCTGGTCGGCCAGGTGTACCGCGTCACCAACAACGCGGCCCAGGTCGCCCTACTGACGGAGACAGCCAGCGCCATCCCCGTCCGTCTGGGCAACACGCGGGCCACGGGCATGTTGCGCGGCCAGGGGCGCGGCGCGCTGCCAACGATTGACTGGATTGATCTGCAATACCAGGTTGAGGTCGGCGAGCTGGTGATGACATCCGGGCTGGGCGGCAAGTTCCCGGAGAACCTGATCATCGGCCGCGTCGTTCAGGTCGACCGCAATGAGGCTGAGTTGTTCCAGCGGGCCATTGTGCAACCGGCCGTTGACTTCAACTCGCTTGAGAGCCTCTTCGTCGTCACTGAGTTCCAGACGGTTAACACCGAAATCTTCAGCGAGGAGCCGTAGCCGTGGCCGGCAGCCTCTACAGCGCCATTCCCCTTATGGCCGCGCTGGCGATTATCCAGGCGGCCGTCCTGCCCCGCTTCGCCATCGCCGGGGTTGAGCCGCAACTGGTGTTTGTGGTCGCGCTGGCCTGGGGTCTGTTGCGCGGGCTGGAAGAGGGCCTGGTCTGGGCCTTTATCGCCGGTATTTGGGTTGACCTGCTCTCGGTGACACCGGTCGGCCTGTCGGCGCTGGCCTTCATGGGCGGCGTGGCCGTGCCCGTCCTGCTGCAACAGGTCATGCCGCCGCGCCGCCTTTTGGTGGCGGTCATTATGGCCGTGCTGGGAACAAGCATCTATCTGGCCTTCTATGCGCTGTCGCTGCGCATTTTCGGCCATCCGGTTTCGCTGCGCACGCTGCTGGAGTTGCTGCCGCTCATTGCCTTCCATGCGGTGCTCATCGTGCCCGTTTATCTGCTGCTGGCCAGCATCGTCCGCGTGCTCAAGCCCCGCCGGGTGGAGTTCTGAGAATTAGGAATTGAGAATTAGGAATTAGGAATGAAGAGAGCCATTAACCGGCCGATCGTTCATAATTCTTAACTGGTAACTGGTAACTCGTATCTCGCATCTCGTCATTCGTCATGTCCAGCATCGGATGGAAACCACCTGAGGAGCGCGACCCGGAGATTCAGCAGATTCCGGGCATCGGCGGCCGGCTGCTGCTCATGCGGGTCGTCGTTGTCCTCATCCTGAGCCTGCTGGTCTACCGCGTCTACGCCGTGCAGCAGGACAAGGGGGCCGAACTCCAGGAGCGCGCCTCGCAAAACCAGTTTGCCGTCCTGACAACCGACGCCCCGCGCGGCGTGATCTTCGACCGCAACGGCATGCCCCTGGCCGTCAACAAACCCAGCTTCAACGTCACCATCACGCCCGCCTTTTTACCTGACACAGATGAGGAGCGGCTCGGGGTCTACGAACGCCTGTCGCTACTGACCGGCGTACCCTTGACGAACACGGTGCAACAAGAAGCGCTCGTCGCCTCGGCGAACCCGGAACTGGTCAGCACCTACAGCCGGCTGGCCCAGATCTACGGCGCGTCAGTTCAGGAAACGCTGGATGAAGCGGGGGTTGTGCCGCGCCTGCCGGACAGCATCGAGGCCATCGTCGCCGAAAACAGCTTTGCGCCCTACGTGCCGGCCGTCATCACCACCGGGGTGCCCATTTCCGTCGCTTACCGTATTGAGCAGGAGAGCATCTTTCTGCCCGGCGTTCGCGTCATCCCTCAACCTTTGCGCGAATACTCCTCCGGCAAGTACACGGCGCACCTGATCGGCTATATGGGCCCTGTGCCTAACCAGAACTGGATCGACGTGCTTGGCTACGAGCGCGACGACCGCGTCGGTTGGGCCGGCCTGGAGTCGTCGATGGAACTGGAGCTGGCCGGGCAGAAAGGCCGGCGGACGATTGAGCAGGACTGGACAGGCCGCGAGGTGCGGCAGGTCGGCGAGGCGCAGCAACCGCAAGCGGGGCTTAACCTGCACCTGACGTTAGACCTGCGCCTGCAAGAAGTCGCCTACAACGTTCTGGGGCAGTTCATGGAGGCCAACCGCAACGCTGAGCGGGTCGACTCCATTACCGGTGAGCGCAGCCTGCCGGAGATCGAACAGGCGGCCGTCGTCGCCCTGAACCCGCAAACGGGCGAAGTGCTGGCTATGGTGAATTACCCGACCTTCGATAACAATCGCTTCCAGACCGAAGTGCCGGTTGATTACTATCTAGGCCTGGCGCGCAATGAGTATACGCCGCTGGTCAACCATGCCATCAGCGGCACCTACCCGCCCGGCTCGACGTTCAAGCTGGTGCCCGCCACGGCAGCGCTGCAAGAGGCGGTCGTCTCGCCAGAGCGCTATCTATTTGATCCGGGCACCATTGAGATTCCGAACCGCTTCGCGCCCAACGACCCCGGCCGCGTTCAGCCTTTCGTCTGCTGGAATCTGGCCGGTCACGGGCCCATGAACATGCGTCTGGGCATAGCCAACTCCTGCGACGTCTATTTCTACAAGATCAGCGGCGGCTTCGACCAGGACGGCGAGTTCGTTGAAGGCCTGACGGTCGACCGCATCGACGTCTATGGGCGGCAGTTTGGCTATGGCCGTGTCCAGGGCATCGAGCTGCCGCTGGAAGCGCCTGGCAACTTACCCACGCGCGCCTGGAAACGGCAGACGCAGGGCGAACCCTGGTCTACCGGCGATGATTACAACCTCGGCATCGGCCAGGGTTTCATGACGGCCACCCCATTGCAGCAAGCGCAGATGGTCGCCGTCGTCGCTAACGGTGGTTATCTCTACCGGCCGACCATCGTCCACCATATGACCGACGAGGACGGCAACGTCGTCTTTGTGGACGACAAGAGCCAGATCATCGCCCGCGCCCATCTGGACCGCAACCGCCAGGTCATCGTGACTGACGCCAACGGCCGCGAGATCGACGATCCGACGCTTAACGTCCAGTTCGATGCGAACGGCAACTATATCTTCCAGCCGGAGGTAATCGACGCCCTGGCGGTTGATCGGGAGTATCTCCAGGTCGTGCAAGAGGGCATGGAGATGGTCAATAACCGGATGAGCGAGACGGAGTACTTCACCGGCGCGACCTACGTGGATTGGGACGAGTTGGAAGCGCAGATCGGCGGCGCGACGGCCGGCAAAACGGGCACGGCCGAGTATTGCGACAATATCGCCATCAAGCGCGGCTGGTGCCGGTTTGAGGACATCGCGCAGCGGCGTATCTTGCCAACCCACGCCTGGTATGTCGGCTACGCGCCCTACGATAATCCTCAGATCGCGGTGTCGGTCTTCATCTTTAACGGCGGCGAAGGTTCGGCTTGGGCCGCGCCGGTTGCCTGTCACGTGATGGCTGCTTACTTCGGCGTTGGCCAATATGCCGACGTGACCGGGGGCTTGACACCGGAGGAAGCGGCGGAAGCCGGACTGCCCACAGTATGCAACTCGTCGATCTTCAATCCGACGCCGCCGCAATTGGGCCCGAATGGACAGATCGTTGATCAGCCCGAGACGGGCGCCGAAGCGACGCCCATCCCCGTGCTGCCGCCCATTCCGCCCGGTGGTTAGGGGCCGTTTGCAGGCCCGCGCCTGAGCGTACACTTCTAGGTCGCCAGCCGCCCTGGGTGCTGAACGTCGAACGGCTGAACTGCTAACGGGGGCCGTTTGTGCTATCATCCCCGGCATGGGAACCATCATCCTCGTGCGCCACGGCGAAAACGATTGGTCTAAATCGAATAAGCTCGCCGGCCGGCTTCCTGGCGTCCACCTGAATGAAACAGGCCACCAACAGGCCGCGGCCGCGGCCCAGCGCCTGGCCGCCTTGCCGGTGAAGGCCGTCTACAGCAGTCCACTGACGCGCTGCGTGGAAACCGCGACCTACATTGCCGACACCCATCGCCTCGAAGTCCAGCAACTGGAAGACGTGGGCGAGGTGGGCTACGGCGAGTGGGAAGGGCGCAAGATCAAGAAGCTGGTCAAGAAGCCACTATGGCGCGCGGTACAGTTCTTTCCCAGCCGGGCGCGCTTTCCGGGCGGCGAGGCGCTACGCGAAGTCCAGTTCCGCGCGGTGCAGGCGTTGGAGGAAACGGCCGCGCGCCACGAGAAGGAGCTAATCGTCGTTGTCTCCCACGCCGACGTGATCCGGTTACTACTGGCCCATTACCTGGGCACCCACATCGACCTGTTCCAGCGGCTTGTCATCTCGCCCGCTTCGGCCAGCATTCTCGCCCTCAGCCCCGACGGAATGGTGCGCGTGCTGCGCGTCAACGACGACGGTCCCCTGAACATGCCCGCCTCGCGGCAGCCGGCTAAGGACGGGAAGAAGGACAAGAAGCATCGCAAGAGTTCGCCGCCGGCCCTGGCCGCGGCGCCTGCGCCCGTCTTAGCCACTCCCGCTAACGGCCGCGCGCTGGCGCAGGCGGCTGATGAAGAAGAGTGATCTGTCATGGCCCACCAAATCGATCTCAACCCCGCCACCCATTTAACCGTCGGCACCATCGGCGTTCCCGGCAAGCGGACGTTCTTTCTGCAGGGTAGCCGCGGCGCGCAGACCGTCTCGCTGGTGATCGAGAAGGAGCAGGCCGTCTTGCTGGCTAATAGTCTGGAAACCTTTCTCGAAGAACTGGAACGCAAGATTCCGACCGGGCGCGAGGGATCGGAGCCGGTGTGGACCGACATGCGCTTGCGCGAGCCTATCGAAGAGTTGTTCCGGGTGGGAAACATGGGCCTGGGCTATAGCGAGGAGAACGGGCTGATCGTCATCATCGCCTACGAGCTGGTCGAGGAAGGTGAAGACCCAAATGTCGTCAGCTTTTGGGCTACCCGGGTACAAGTTCAGTCGCTCATCAAGCACGTGTCCGAGATCGTGAAGCAGGGCCGGCCCATTTGCGGCAACTGCGGCCGGCCGATTGACGCGGACGGTCACTTCTGCCCGAACCGCAACGGCCATCGACACTGATCACCCGCGTCACCGGGGGCCGGCGCGCGGCAAGACGTGAAACCTGTGTCATCGGTGAATATCGGTAGCGTCTTCTCCCGGTCTCAGTCACATTATGGCCACGGTGGGGCTACGTCTGCCGCGCCGAGTTGCATTCCGTAGCGTTAGCCGGGTCCTGCCCGGCGGGGTTAGAGCATGGCGGAAATGACTGTCGGTGACGTTCTGGAACTGTTACAGAACGGCACGGTAGAAATTGAAGGGATGCTGCCCTGGAGCTCCAACTACGCGTTTCTCGTCCGCGTCTGCGATGGGCCGTTGCAGGTCGGCGCCGTCTACAAGCCGCGGCGGGGAGAGCGGCCGTTATGGGACTTTGCCCAGGGCACACTCTGCCAGCGCGAGCAGGCCGCCTTCCTGGTGAGCGAAGCGCTGGGCTGGCACATCGTCCCGCCAACGGCCTTGCGCCAAGGGCAGCACGGCGTGGGAACCGTTCAACTCTACGTGGACCACGACCCGTCGCGCCACTACTTCACCTTTGAAGGGGAGACCACCCTGCGGCCGCAACTCCAAAAGATCGCCCTGCTCGATATTCTGATCAACAACGCCGATCGCAAAGCGGGCCATGTCTTGCTGCAAGAAACAGACGACGCCGGCGATTTCGGCCGCCTGTGGGGCATCGACCACGGCATCTGCTTCCACACCGATCCCAAGCTGCGCACTGTCATCTGGGAGTTCGGTGGTATGCCCATTCCCGCCCATCTGAAAGAGTCGCTGGTCGCGCTCCAGAGCCGGCTCAACACATCAGCGGACGGCCTGCTCGCCGCCCTTGGCGCGCTCCTGACCGGGCCGGAAATTGAGGCGCTGCAGCGGCGGCTTAACCGACTCGTCGATCGCGTCACGTTCCCGCAACCCGGCGCAGGCCGCCACTACCCCTGGCCGCCCGTCTGAACGTCGCCGCGCCCATGAACACCGATACCCTTATCCAGCAGGCCATCGATCTACTGTCGGGCGCGCGCTACGTCGTCGCCCTGACCGGGGCGGGTATCAGCACCCCGTCGGGCATCCCCGACTACCGCAGTCCAGAATCCGGACTCTGGGAGCAGGCGGAAGACATGCTGGAGGTGGCCTCAGTCTACGGCTTTCGCCACCGGCCGCAGGTGTTCTACCAGTGGCTCGGCCCGCTGCTGCGCGTGATCTATGCCGCCCGGCCCAACCCGGCCCATATGGCTCTGGCCGAATTGGAGAGCGCCGGGCGGCTGGAAGCGCTGATCACGCAGAACATCGATTTGCTTCACGGCCGGGCCGGATCGCGCAACGTTCTGGAAGTTCACGGCCATCTGCGCGAAATCGTCTGCCTGGCTTGCCACTATACGCTGCCGGCGGCCCCGGCGCTTGAGGAGTACCTGTCGTCCGGGCGCGTCCCGCACTGCCGTCGCTGCCACCATGTCATGAAGCCGAGTGTCGTGCTGTTCGGCGAGTTACTGCCCTATGGCACGATGCGCGCCGCGCAGGCCCATGCCCGCGCCGCCGATGTGATGCTGGTGGCCGGATCGTCGCTGGAAGTAGCGCCGGCCGGCGACCTGCCGGCGCTGACCCGGGCCAGTGGCGGCCGGCTCATCATCGTCAACTTCATGCCGACTCACCTGGACAACGAAGCCGACGTGGTCATCCGTGGCGACGTGGCCGAGGTGTTGCCGCGCCTGGTCGCTCCCTTTGTCGGCCCGCCGGCGCATCTTGATCCCCCTAACGGCCGGCAGTACAATGCTTCATGGGGCGTCTAGCGGCCGGCGCGCTGTGGCCACGCCCAGCCGGCCGCCCTCCCCAGCGCCACCCGGCCAGCCGTCTGGTAAGAAGCCTGCATGCGGGCGCGTCTAAGTCACAGGTAATATTGCCCGCCGCGAAATGCCCGGGTTCCGGGGGAGCGCGGCGACCTCCACAGGGAATACAATGCGGGAAGAGAGTATGCAAAAGGAACGTGTGATCATTGTCGGCTCCGGCCCGGCCGGGTTGTCGGCGGCCGTCTATGTCGGCCGAGCGCAGTTGAACCCCCTCGTCATCACCGGCACGCAACTCGGCGGCCAGATTTCACTTACCCATGAGGTGGAGAACTACCCCGGCTTCTACAATCCGGAGGGCGCGCCAACCGGTCCGGAACTGGTGGAGGTGTTGCAGAAACAGGCCGAGCACTTTGGCGCGCGCTTTGCCTATGAGGAAGTGGTCGAGGTCGATTTCCTGAATGGCCCCCCCTATACCGTCAAGACCCACGCCCAGACTTATAGCGCCGATGCCGTTCTGGTCACATCGGGCGCGTCGCCCAAGCACCTGGACGTGCCGGGCGAGACCGAGTATGTCGGCCGTGGCGTTAGCTACTGCGGTACGTGCGACGGTTTCTTCTTCCGGGGTAAAGAGGTCGTGGTCGTCGGCGGCGGCGATAGTGCGATGGAGGAAAGTATCTTCCTGACCAAGTTCGCCACCAAGGTGACTATCGTCCACCGGCGCGATGCCTTCCGCGCCGGCCCCGCGCTTCAGAAGCGCGTCTTTGACAACCAGAAGATCAACGTCCTCTGGGACACTGTCCTTGAAAACATCGAGGGCAACGGGGTGGTCAGCTGCGTCCAGCTACGCAACTTGAAGACGGGCGAGCGCGTCGAGTTTCCAACCGACGGTGTGTTTATCTTCGTCGGCCACTATCCGAACAGCAAGTTTCTAGAAGGTCAGCTGGCGATGGATGAACATGGTTACGTCATTACCGACGAATTCATGCGCACCAGCGCGTCCGGCGTCTACGCTGCGGGGGAGATACAAGACCCGCACTATCGCCAGATCGCCACGTCGGTCGGCCAGGGCGTGGCCGCGGCCATGCAACTCGAGCGCTGGCTCAGCGCGCAAGAGTAATTTCACAGCGGAAGGCGCGATCCAGATCGCGCCTTCCGCTTAAGTCCGCATTGGATTACTCCTCGGCAGCGACGATCGCCCGGTAGCGGCGGACGAGGTCATCGTAGCTGGCAACCCCGGCGACTTCGTTGAGAAAGGCCCGCAGCGAAGGGCTGGCCGCGCGCAGCTCGCGCAGCATGGGCCCTACAGGGTCGGCCCCGGCCGCGCCGCCCGGCTCGGCCGCATACCCGCCGTAGAAGGCGAAGTACGCCTGGTTCATTTTGCGAATGGCGTAGCCGTTCTGGACAAACACCTGCCGCCGCTGCTCCATATACGTCTCGGCCTCCTCAATCCGCCCCCCCGCCAGTAGCCGATCCACCTCATCGCGCGTGGCCGCCATCTCGGCGTTAAAGTCGAAAGTCGACTGGCTTTCCTCGCCCAGTCGCGCGGAGCCCGGCGCGGCCGTTAGCCGCTCCGGATAATAGCGAGCAAGCACCTCTGGCCCGATCTCCCGCTCGACCAGCGAGGCTACGGTTTCATTGATAGAGCGCATCTGCGGGCTAGACAAGTAGCGCATGCCCAGCGGCCGGAAGGTCAGCCAATGGTGGGTCCATTCGTGGGCCGTCACCCGCGCCAGCCAATCGATGCTGCTCGTCTCGGTGATCATTGCCGGATAGGTGCCCAGCCCCCCAATGGGCACGACGAGCGCCGCGAGGTCAAGACGTTCAAAGACCGCCGTTTCCAAATGTTCTTTGTCCTCAGTTGATAGACCGGGGACAAGCGCGGCGTAGTTGACCTGCGCAATGCGGTCGCGCGGCGAGACGATCAGCAGGTTGGGCGTGGGCGTCATAGTCATCAGAACTGGCGGCCAGATCATGCCGCCCAGGCCCAGGCCTTCGGTTTCTAGCTCGGCCGATACCTGACTCTGAACGATGGCCTCAGCGAGCGGCTGCCGCCAGGCCAGCTGGCGGCGAAGGGCGTCGGCCTCGGCCTGCCGGTCAGCGGTGGCCGCGGCCGCGTCGACGACCGTGGGGTCGACATAGACCCGCTCAATCTCGGCCTCCAGCGCGCGAACATGCCCGAGCTGGTCGAGATAGTCCAGCACGAAATCACGGGCGGCGTCCTCGGGCAGATAGTGATGGCTGCCGGCCAGCGCCGCCTGGGCCTTGGCGCCCAGCGCGTGCAGCGTCCAGAGCGCAAAATCGAAGCGATCCTCCTGGCCGACAATGGCGCGAAACTGGAACTCGGGGTCGCCAAACGCCGGCCAGTCGGGCGCCAGGAGCGCCAGGGCGATGAAGAGCCCGGCACCTAGCTGGACGGCTCGCGACAAACGACGTCTCATATTGCGATCATATTACCCAGGCGCGAGCTCGCCAACGACGGTCGCGGCGAGGCTCAGCGTTGTCTCATTCGGCCCGGTTCAGGCCGACCTGTTTCTGTTTGTCCATCCAGAGGTATACAATACGGAATGCGCGCGGCTCTACTCGTTTGAAGGCGCATGTTAGCGCGCCAATCGGGGCAGCCAAGACCAACACGTCGCGCGCAGGGCTGGCTATTACCTATGGGAATGAGACGCACACGTCGCGCCGCCCAATCGCAGGAGGCGCGGCCCGCGATTAACCGCGGTGGTATAGCAACCTTCAGCCGCCTGCTGCGCTACATTCGCCCTTACTGGCGCTGGATGACCGTGGCTGTCGTCGCGCTGATTATCAGTTCACTCCTGGGGCTGGTGCTGCCGCTCGTTGTCCGCAACCTGGTTGACTTTGTTTTCGTCAATAAGGACTTTGGCGACCTGAATCGGGTCACGATCGCCCTGGTTGTCGTGTTCGTGTTCCAGGCGCTCTTTACCTTCATCCAGCAGATGGCGCTGGCCTTTATCGGCGAGCACGCCGTGGCCGACATTCGCATCGCCGTCTACAGTCACATGCAGGAATTGCCGCTGAGCTTCTACGCCGAGCGGCGCACCGGCGAGTTGGTTTCGCGGCTCACAAATGACGTCGCCTTACTCCAGCAATCGATGACCTGGAACCTCGTCATCTTGCTGCGGCAGGTGATCACCATCGTTGGCGCGATCGGGTTGCTCTTCTGGCTCGACTGGCGGCTGACGCTGCTTATTCTGATCGTCGTGCCGATCATTACCCTGACGATGGTCAATTTGGGCGGCCGCATCCGGCACGCGTCCGTGGCCGTGCAGGACGCGCTGGCCGAGGTCGCCAGCACGGCCGAGGAGACGACGCGCGGCGTGCGCATCGTTAAGTCCTTTGCCCGCGAGCCGTATGAGATCGACCGCTTCAGCACGCGCGTGATGGACCTCTTCCGGGCCGCCATGCGCCGGGCGAGGATGAACGCGATGCTGGCGCCGATCATCGCCTTGATAGCCTCATTCACCATCACCGGCATCCTTTACTATGGCGGCTCGCAGGTCATCCTCGGCCGCCTGACGCCGGGCGACCTGATCGCCTACCTCATCTACACCGTCCTCGTCGCTTCGCCCATCGCCATCATGGCCGACCTCTACGGCCAATTCCAGGCAGCCATCGGCGCATCGGAACGGCTGTTTGTGTTGCTCGATACGCCGCCGGAGATTAGCGACGCGCCGGACGCGCGGCCGATGCCGCCCATCGCTGGCAACGTTGTTTTTGAGAACGTGTCGTTTCATTACACGGCGGCCATCGATGTCGTCAGCCGCGTCTCGTTCGCCGCCCACGCCGGGCAGCTCATCGCCCTTGTCGGCCCCAGCGGCGCGGGCAAGACCACGCTGGTCAATCTCATCCCGCGCTTCTACGACGTGGTCGAGGGGCGAGTGACGATCGATGGACTGGATGTGCGCGGCGTGACGTTGAAGAGCCTACGGGAGCAGATCGGCCTCGTGCCCCAGGAGACGGTGCTGTTTTCGGGAAGCGTCTACGACAACATCCGCTACGGCCGGCTAGAGGCGACGCGGGCTGAGATAGAGGCCGCCGCCGAGGCAGCCAATGCCCACCGCTTTATCGTCGAGGACTTGGCCGAGGGGTATGAGACGGCCGTGGGCGAGCACGGCGTGAAGCTGAGCGGTGGCCAGCGGCAGCGCATCGCCATTGCCCGGGCCATTCTCAAAGACCCGCGCATCCTCATTCTGGACGAGGCCACTTCGTCTCTGGATAGCGAGAGTGAGAGTCTGGTGCAAGAGGCGCTGGAGCGGCTGATGATGGGCCGGACGTCGTTCGTCATCGCCCACCGGCTGAGTACGGTGCTGAATGCTGACTGGATACTCGTGATGAACCGGGGGGAGATCGTGGAGCAGGGCACGCACGCGTCGCTGCTGCTCCGGCCCGATGGGTTATATACGCGGCTGCATCAGATGCAGTTTAGCGGGACGCCGGTGTAACTCGTGCTCCGCAGTCCTGGCGCCGAGAATTTCTTAACTCGCGCCTGACTCCCAGTACTCATTCGACCGTGGCGCGGGTCACACTTACCCTGCGTTATAACGAAAACAGCCGCCCGATAGGGGCGGCTGCGAATATCCGATGAGCCGGTTAAGGGCAAAGCCGGGATTCGGCGCGCAGTTTACTCGGTGGCCTGAGCCGCGGGC
Source organism: uncultured Ardenticatenaceae bacterium (assembly GCA_964608255.1). GTDB lineage: Bacteria > Chloroflexota > Anaerolineae > Promineifilales > Promineifilaceae > Promineifilum. The sequence goes on along the minus strand of CAZSOD010000034.1, from coordinate 13,596 downwards.
GTCGAAAGTTCCTGCGGTTCCATATAGAAGGTTTCGACCAAGTCCTCACCGCGGTTCATCCGCGAGGAGAGCATACCCGCCGCCAGCACGAAGATCGAACTGAATACCGATGCACCAAGGAAGAGAAGAAACCAGGTCATTGCGTCTACCTTTACGATGGCGTTCGCTGCGCCAATCGTCGTAAGAAAACTTGTAAGAATGATCGGCTAGACTTTCTTACCTACGATGCCAGCATTATAAAGGTTAAAGCCCCTCCTGTCTACCCCTCTACGTGAAATATAGGTAATAAAGCGGTAACACTTTACGCCCGCTCATCTAGCCGCCCGTCCACTGCGGTTTGCGCTTGTTGATAAAGGCGTCCATGCCCTCCTTCTGATCGGCCGTGCTGAACAGGAGATAGAAGAGGCGACGCTCATGGTCCAGGCCCGCCCGCAGCGGCATCTCGAACACGGCGTTGACCGCCTCCTTGGCCAGCCGGATGGCAACCGGGGCGCGGGCGGCGATCTCGTTGCCCAACCGGATCGCCTCCTCCAGATAGACCTCGACCGGGTAGACGCGGTTGGCGAGGCCATAGCGCAGCGCCTCATCGGCCGAGAGGTAGCGCGCGTTCAACACCATCTCCATCGCCAAGGCCTTGCCGACGGCCAGCGTCATGCGTTGTGTGCCTCCCGCGCCGGGAATGACGCCGAGGTTAATCTCGGGCTGGCCGAACTGGGCCGTCTCGCTGGCGACGATCATGTCGCAGGCCATCGCCAGCTCACAGCCGCCGCCCAGGGCGAAGCCCGATACAGCGGCGATGATCGGCTTGCCGATCTGCCGCAGGCGGTCCCACAGGTCGATGAAGGAGTTGGTCATCATGCGCGCGGGCGTGGCCGCAGCCATTTCCTTGATGTCGGCCCCGGCGGCAAAGGCGCGCGCGCTGCCGGCCACCACCATGCAGCCGATGGCCGGGTCCGCGTCGAACTGCTCCAGAGCCGTCATGAGCTCGGTCATCAGTTCGCGGTTCAGGGCGTTGAGCGCCTGGGGTCGGTTCAATTGCGCCACCCCCACGCGGCCCTCAACCCGGGTCAGGATAATCTCGTCACTCATCGCTTCCTCCATAAGAAGAAAATACAGATTTCACAGATTCATAAACAGAAATCTGCGTAATCTGTGGTTCTCTCTTCCTACACGCGATAATCGTCTTCGCGGCGAGGCCAGAGCCGCCAGATGATGATGGCGAACAGCAGGCTGACCGCCAGGTAGACGGTCTGGATGCCGGTCTGCGCCAGTTCGTCCGGCGGCTGAAAGACAAACCAGGCCGTGAAACTCTGCAACGCCTGAATGAGCACCATGCCCAGGATGCTGCCGGTGCGCAGGCGGATCATGCCGTAGACCACACCCCACAGAACGAAATAAAAAAGGGCCGGAAACCCGGTCACGAACGATTCGCCGAAGAGCACGAAGCCAATCGCGCCGAAAAGGATGCCGCTGGCTACGGCTGCCGTCAGCCCACCACGCCAGTCCGCGAGGCTCCGAAAGACCAGCCCGAACGTCCATAATTGGGCGGCGAAGGCCTCGAACAGCAACAGGTAGGCAAAAGCCCGGCCCGATCCCTCCGAGCGGATCGCCATGACTTCGACGAGCAGGCGGATGGTGACGACGGCCTGGCCATCGGGGTTGAAGGTCGTCTGCGGCAAGCTGGGCAGGAAGCGGCCGATAAGCACCGCCACCCAGGCCAGCACGGCGAAGCCGATGCCGGCAAACAGCGGCCGCCCGCCGCGGAGGGCCATACCGCGCAAGCCATAGAGGCGCAGGCCGATAAACCAGCTCGTCAGGCCCAGGGCGGCAAAGATGGGCGCGGCATTCGCTTGTCCGGTCTGGCCCGCACGAACGAACAGCGAGCCGGTGATGACGCCCAGCAACAGCGCGGCCGCTAACGGCAGCAACAAGGCAACCAGGGCGCGGTTGCGGGCCAGCGGTAGCGGAATCGGCTCCCGGGGCGGCGGGGCGGCGGGCATTGTCCGCCCGAGCGTTTTCTGGGGCATGGAAGGGATTGTAGCAGGAAGAACCTGGAAGCAGGAATTACGAATTCAGAGCGCGTCTGCACCGTCTGAACGCGCCTTGGGGAGCTCTTCACTCTTAACTCGTAGTTCGTAACTCGTAACTCGTAATTCCAATTTCTCCCCCCTTCGGCTACACTTGCGGCTCTATGTCCAACTCCCCCGACAATGCCCCTCCGATGCCCGCTCATGCCGACTGGGCGTGGGACGCGCGGCGCGCCTTCCAGTTGAGCATCTTGACCTTCGGCCGGTTCTGCCTCAACACGTTGCTGCGCCTGGTGTACCCCTTTGCGCCGGCCTTTGCCCGCGGGCTGGGCATCCCGGTCACCACCATCTACCTGCTGGTGTCGCTGCGCAATTTCACCGGCCTGCTGGCGCCGGTGTTCGCACCGCTGGCCGAGCGCTACGGCCGCCGCAACGTCATGGCGCTCAGCCTGGCCGGTTTCAGCGCCGCGCTGCTGCTGGTCGCCGGGGTTCCCGCGGTGTGGTCGCTGGGGGTGGCCCTGGTTGTCGCCGGCGCCGTCAAGGTCATTTACGACCCGGCCATGCAGTCGTACCTGGGCGACGCCGTGCCCTATGCCCAGCGCGGTCGGGCGCTGGCCCTGACGGAGTTTGGCTGGAGCGGGGCGTTCCTCATTGGCGCGCCGCTGACCGGCTGGCTCATCGCCCGGCAGGGCTGGTCGGCGCCTTTCCTGTGGCTCGGTCTGGCGGTCATCCCGGCAATCGTGCTGCTCTGGCGCTACCTGCCCGGCGCGCGTCGCCACAGCCATCAGACGATCACCATCGGCTATACCTGGCAGATGCTCCGCAAGCACCCGATCATTTGGGCCGCCGCGCTCTACATGCTGCTGCCGCTTGTCGCCCAGGAAGCGCTCTTCATCGTCTACGGCGACTGGATGGAGAGCACCTTCGCCCTCAGCCTGACCGGCCTTGGGCTGGCGACGACGCTTATCGGCCTGGCCGAGATGGGCGGCGAAGCGACGGCCGGCTGGTCGGTCGATCGCTTCGGCAAGCGCCCGGTCGTCATCCTCTGCGGCATCTTGACCGCGGTGATGTTTCTGATCATCCCGTTCAGCACCGCCAGCCTGACGACGGCTATGGCCTCCCTGGTGGGCATCTTCTTCTTCTTCGAGATCGCCATCGTCGGGGCCATTCCCCTGTTGACGGAACTCGTGCCCGAGGCGCGCGGCGCGGTGATGTCCATGAGCTTCGGCGCGATGGCCGCCGGGCGCACCATCGGTTCCATCATCGGCCCCTTCGTGTGGGCCCGCGCCGGGTTGCTCGGCAACAGCCTCGTGGCCGCCGTGGTCATGTTGCTGGCCGTGGCCGTTCTGGCGCGCTGGCTGCGCGAAGGGCAGGAGACAAGCGAATGACCGAACCTGTCGATTTGCTGGTTCATTCCGCCGGGCAGTTGTGCGTTGTGCCGCCGCGCGATGGCGGACCGCAGCGAGGCGGCGCGCTGGGGGAGTTGGGCATCATTCCCGACGGCGCGGCGGCCGTAGCCGGCGGGCGCGTCGTGGCCGTCGGGCCGTCAGCCGATCTGCGCAGGCGCTACCGCGCCGCGGCTGAACTCGACGCCAGGGGCCGGTGCGTCCTGCCCGGGTTTGTCGACCCGCACACCCACCTGCCGTGGATGGGCGACCGGGCCGGCGAGTTCGAGCAGCGGCTAGGCGGGGCGACCTACATGGAGATCATGGCCGCGGGCGGCGGCATCATGTCCACCGTTCGCCGGACGCGCGACGCCAGCGTGGACGAGCTGGTAGCTGATAACCTGCCCCGGCTGGCGCGAATGCTGCGCTACGGCACAACCAGCGCCGAGGCCAAGACCGGCTACGGGTTGGAAACGGCGGCCGAACTGCGCCAGCTGGAGGCCATCGCCACCCTGGGCGCGGCCCAACCAGTCGAGCTCACGCCGACGTTCCTGCCCGCCCATGCCGTCCCGGAAGAGTATCGAGGCGACACAGAGGGCTACGTGCGGCTGCTGGTTGAGGAGACACTGCCGGCCGGCGCGGCCTGGATGCGCGCCCGCGGCCTGACGCTGTTCTGCGACGTGTTCTGCGAAGAGGGTGTCTTTGATCTGGAGCAGACGCGGCGCATCCTGGAGGCGGCGGCGGCGCTCGGCTACCGGCTCAAGGTCCACGCCGACGAGTTCGTGGGATTGGGCGGCACGCGGCTGGCGGTGGAGCTTGGCGCGACCTCGGCCGACCACCTCGTCAGCACGCCGGCGGCCGACATCGCCGCGCTCGGCCGCGGCGACACGGTGGCCGTCGGCCTGCCGGGCACGCCGTTCGGGCTGGCCCAGCGCGATTACACCCCGGCCAAAGCCATTCTGGCCGCGGGCGGGGCGCTGGCCCTGGCAACCGACTGCAACCCGGGCACGTGCTGGTGCGAGTCGATGCAGATGGTCATCGCCCTGGCCTGCCGCTACATGGGCCTGACGCAGGCGCAGGCGATCGTCGCCGCCACCCTCAACGCCGCGTTCGCCATCGGCCGCGGCGACCAGGTGGGCAGTCTCGCTCCCGGCTACCAGGCCGACCTGCTCATCCTCGACGTGGCCGACTACCGGCAGCTTGGCTACCGCTTCGGGACGAACCTGGTGAGGACGGTGGTCAAGAAAGGGCAGGTGGGCGATACACTTTAGAAAGTACGACCCACCGCGGGGGGCGGGTATAATCGGCGGTCATGACTCATCGGAAACTCGCGCTACTGGCGCTCATGCTTTTGTTATTCACTGTCGCTTGCCGGGACGCAGCCGAGACTGCCGGCGACGGCGTAGCCACTGCCCCGGCCGTCACCGCGACACTGCCCCCACCCGTTGCCGCCACGGCCACGCCCGTGCCCCCCACCCCCACACCGACCGCGCCCCTGGCCGCGCAGGTCAACGGGCGGCCCCTCTACCTGGCCGACTTCGAACGCGAACTGGCGCGCTACGAAGCCGCGCAGGCCGCCTCTGGCAGCGACCCCGCCGCATCCGCTGACTATCAGGCCCAGGTGCTGGATGCGCTGATTGAGCGCGAGCTCATCGGGCAAGCGGCGGCGGCCGAGGGTGTGGCCGTCACGCCGGAGCAGGTCGACGCCCGGCTGGCGGAGCTGCGCCAAGCGGCTGACGCCAACGGTGGCTTCGATGCCTGGCTCCAGACCAACGGCTACACCGAGGAGGAGTTCCGCGCCGCGCTGGAAGCCGAACTGGTCACGGGCGAGATGGTGGCGCGGGTGACGGCCGATGTGCCCGAGGCGATGGAACAGGTGCGCGCCAGCTACATCCAGCTCGACGACGCGACTCTGGCCCAATCCGTGCTGGAGCGAGCGCGGGCCGGGGATGACTTTGCCTTTCTGGCCGAACAGAACTCGGTCGACCGGGTAACCGGAGCCAACGGCGGCGATCTGGGTTTCTTCGCGCCGGGCGGGTTATTGGTGCCGGAGGTGGAGCGGGCGGCCTTCGCCTTGCAACCGGGCGAGATTAGCGACGTGATCGCCGTCACCGGGGCGGACAGTCGCACCGTCTACTACATTGTGCAGGTGACGGAGCGCGAGCCCGATCGCCCTCTGACGGCGGACGCCCGCTATGCGCTCCTCCAGGAGACGTTCAAGGCCTGGCTGGACTCTCTCTGGGCGGCGGCGGTTATCGAACGGTTTGTTCCCTGAACGAAGTTGGGGACGGGCGCGACATCAGCCGCGCCCGTCCGTCTCCCAGACGGCCACGATGCGCTCGTAGACGCTCTTGAGCTGGGGATCGCTCGCCTGCCTTGCCTGGCGCGCCATCTTTGACCGCACCAGCCAGCTCGCCACGGCCCGTTTCAGCCGTCCGTGGTGTTTGTGATAAAGCTTGGCGCGGCTCTCCCAAAGGTTAAGCACCGATTGGGCTGGTATCTGCCGGGTACTCTCGCCACCGAAGTGGACGATCTCGGCCGCCGGCACGGCATAGATCTCCCAACCCGACTCGCGCACGCGCCAGCTCCAGTCGATTTCCTCGCAATACATGTGGAACGACTCGTCGAAGCCCTCGGTAGACTCGGCCACGTCGGCGCGCACAAGCATCGTCGCCCCAAGCGGGTGGTCGATGGCAAACGGCTCGCGGTCGGGCTGGTAGAGGCGGCGCGGGTAGCGACCGTTGAGCCGGCTCTCGTAGAGGCGTGGCGGCATAGGGTAAAGGTCGAAGACCAGTTGCCCCAGGCCGGGAAAGGAAAAGGCGCTGTGCTGGAAGCGGCCGTCGCCGTAGATGAGCCGCGCGCTGGCCATGCCGCCCTTGGGTCGCTCGTCCAGGCATTTCACCAGGCGACCGATCGCCCCCGGCCGCACGAGCGTGTCCGGGTTGAGAAAGAAGTAGTAGCGCGGGTGGCTGCTGGCCGCGGCGCGCATGCCCTGATTATTGGCCGCCCCAAAACCAACATTCATCCGGTTGGCGAGGACGTGGACTTGCGGAAACAGATCGGCCAGCAAGGCTACCGTCCCGTCAGTCGAGGCGTTGTCCACCACCCAAACCTCGCCGCGCAACCGCGAAGCGCGCAGGTCGGCAGCCACCGAGCGCAGGCAGTCCGACAGGTAGTTGCGGACGTTCCAGCTGACGATAATGACGGCGACGTCGATCATCTCAGTCCAGTTCTGTCCAAAGGTCGGCAGCTTCCAGGTCCAGTGTGTTTTGGATAAAGCGAATCGGGTCATAGGCGGCGTCGTCGGCCGGTTCCAGTCCGGTCCAGCCGTAGAAGTCGGCCGAGCAAAACGAGGTCTGGCAGGCTTCGGACGTGGCGAATTCGGCCAGAGTCGCCAGCGTCTGCCGGGCCAGACTAAGCGGAAAGTTGGCGCCGAAGACGACCGTCTCGTTGGGGATCGGTTCGCTCAGGGCCAGGATGCGGGTCGCGTCGAAGATGTCGGGTGTCGTGTCGAATAGGCGCGCGCGCGCGTCGCGGAGCCGGTAGCCGCCAAATTCCGGCTCGCCCGCGACGATCACGTAGCCGATGGGGCTGCGCGACGGCGGAATGCCCAGATAGCGCCACTCCTCCGGCTCGGTTGTGCCATAAATCCACTCGCGATCCTGGGGCATGATAGGCGGGACAAAGTCGGCCGTCGTCAGGTCAACCTCGCCGTCGCGCAACGCCAGCAGGGCGCTGCTGTCCTCTCGTTCTGTTACGACCTCGCCCGGCTCGATGCCCGCCTCCGCCAGCTTGGCGCGGAAGTAGAGATAGTTGGGCAAGCTTCGCGTGTCGGCGGTGGCCCAGCGCTTGCCCGCCAGGCTTGCCAGGTCGGCGGCCTCGCCGGGTCGAGTGACGATCATGCCCATCTGCCAGGTCAGACCGTCGTCGTGGCGGGCAATCAGACCGGGCTGGGCGTCGCATTGTTCGTGAGCCAGGGTATAGGCGGCGGCCGAGACAAAAGCGATGGTGTCGGCCGGCGCGGAGCAAAGCAGATCAACCGCCGCGGCCTCGCTATCGGGAATGCCCACGGCAAACGCCGCTCCGGTAGCCGTCTCCAGGGCGGTTATGAGCGATTCCGTGCGCTGCATGATAACGGCTCCGGCCGTCGTGGGCGGAAAGAGCAATTGCACGGGTCGCCCGGAGGAGCCTAACGGCGGCGGCGTCACCTCGACGGTCACTGTGGCCGTGATCACCCGGGGTGTCGCCTCTACGGATGGCACCATGGTCTGGGGCGTGGTTGTTGTCCGAACATCTTCCGCAGGCGAGAGGATGGTGGCGATTGGCGGACCCTGGGGAACCAGGCGCGTCACCTCGACCGTGACGACGTCACCCCGGCAGGCGGACAGGATCAAGGCAAACTGCGCGAGCAGGGCGATCAGGGTGCTGTGGGCGATGCGACGGTTCTTCATGAGAAAAAAAGAGACTGACGTGGTCGCCAGTCACCTGCTTGTTGTCAATCTGTGCTTGTACCTGGCCGCGCCTGAACAGTGCGGGGGGAACAATCCGATGGATTGCACCGGCAAACAACGTGTTGAGTGTATCCCCTTTGTCTGAGGGCCTCCAAGCACATTTAGGGGAGATTAATCGAGAGGAGCACAAAGGGCCTTGTCGGGGCGGGGATGGGCCGCGCCCACGCCATCTACGGCGTTATGACGCGCATGGGGATCGGCCGCTCGGCGCACGGTTGGACGTTGGCCGGGTCAGGCATGTCCACCAACAGGTCCTGGGCATCGACCCGGTTATTAAACTCGGTAATCTCCACATCCTCGTGGATGAGGCCGGCCCAGATCGGCTGCGGGTTGCGGACGCCGAACACGTCCTTGACCCGGATACCGCCGGTGACGACCGCGCGCTGCTTGGGCATCAGGTAGTAGTAGTCGCCGATTTGTTCCAGATCCTCAAGGTTGCCGACAGCCCAGCGATAGGGATAGTTCGACAGCTCATTCTCATAGCCGATGGCCACACGAAACGCGCCCGACTCGGTGTGCCAGCCGAGGGAATTGTAGTTCCAGTCGGAGTCGTAGACCGTGCCCGGAGCTGGGCCGGTGGTGCGAATGGGCGTATTGCCGTCATTCTCGACCGTGAGCGTGAAGTAAACCGTGTCGCACAGGGCGACGGCATTAGCGCTCCATTCGACCGTGTTACCCGTCGGCGGGGACACGATGTAGCCACGCGGCACGCCGCCATACTGGATGGTCAACTGATTTTCCACGCGTACGCGCTGCCCTTCCAGGTCTTCGGCCACGGCCACCAGAGGGTACGTGCCGTCGGGTGGGGGCGTTTCGCCGTTGTCCACGCCGCCCTCATAGTCGTAGTAGTGGCGGCCGACCTCGTTCGGCCGCACGTCGCGCTCCTGCTCGGCAACCGGCACTTCGCTTCCGTCGGGCATGACCAGGAACACGCGCGTGCTGGCCGTCTCCTTGGGCAAGAAGAACTGGGCCAGAACGCGGTCGTCAATGCCGTCGCGGTTGGGGGTGAAGGTGGACTTGTCAAGCGTGAAGTTGCGGACTTCCGGCAGCGCGGAATCGGCGTCAGCGATCGTCAGCGTGCCCTGTCGCGTCTCGCTCAGGCCGTCGAAGTCGGTCGCCATAACGCTCCAGGTGTAATCGCCATCGCCCAGGAGGCGGGCCTGAATGTCGCCCTCAATCGTCTCGCCCGGCAGGCGGTAGCCGTCAACCACGCCGCTAAAGAGCACCTCGTACTCGCCCGCGCCGCGCGGCTTCTCCTGGCGGAAGTAGTAGCGCTGCCCGGCGGCGTTCTCGAAGTAGATCGAGACTGTGGCGTTGCGCGATAGTTCATAGGCGATCGGCGTCGCATCGCTAGTGCCGTCGGCATTGGGCGTGATGAGCGCGTCGCGGACGCTCACGTTGCGCAGCAAGCTGTCGTCGCCGTTTAGCACGCGGCCGAGCAGCCAAACGGCCAGCGCGACCACGGTCGCGGCAATTAGGATGACGAGAAGAGGTGTGGTGCGTTTCACAGGCGGCTCGGTGATGTCTTCGTTCGTAGTCGCGCCCTTTAGGGTGCGCTCCGGCGTAGTGACGCCCTCAAGGGCGTCACTGCGAACGTAAGTCTAGCAAAGGCTGGCCGCGCCGCCAGAGACGATTAACCGGCGCTTACCCCACGGGCGCGGCGAAGCCGCCGCGCGGCTACGGCAACCCCCGCCGCCACGGCCACAAGGATCGACACGACGGTAGCCACGGCCAGCCCCGTTTCCAGCCCCAGGAAGGCGACGGCCCGGCTATCGAGCCGCACCAACTCCAGCAACATACGCCCGACGGCATAGGCCACCAGGTACACGGCCAGCATCTCGCCGGGCAGTAGCCGGTCGCTTCGCCGCGCCAGGCGGTAGAGGATAAAGAAGGTCAGCAAGCTCCAGAGTGACTCATAGAGGAACGCGGGGTGGAAGTAGCTGAAATCAGCGTAATCGGGCAGGCGGTGAATGGGATCAATGTAGATGGCCCAGGGCAAGTCGGTCGGGCGGCCATAGAGTTCCTGGTTGAAGAAGTTACCCCAGCGGCCGATCGATTGGCCCAACGCCGCGCCGACCACGGCCAGGTCGGCCCAGCCCAGGGTCGGGATGCGTGCGCGCCGGGTATAGAAAAGGATGGCCAGCAGCGCACCGGCCATACCGCCGTAGATGCCCAGCCCGCCGCCGCGGAAGTTGACCAGTTGCAGCGGGTAGCGAAAGTAGTCGGCCGGCGAGTAGATGCCGACGGCAGCCATGCTCGGCGAGGGCGTCAGGATGTGGTAGAGCCGCGCGCCGATCAGACCGAGAACGAGGATGAGAATGAGCGCGTTCCAGACGTGGTCGGGGTTCCAGATACGCCACGGCGCGTCTGTCGTCCACGACGGCTCTACGCCGGGCGCGGCGGCCAGCGCGGCGACAGCCCGCTCTGTCTCCGGCTGTTTCAGGCCGAGCCGGCGCGAGTCCAGGCCGGTTTCGAAGAGCGCTTCGCCCAGCGTCGCCAGCTTGCGCCGCGCCAGCAGGGCGGCAATCTCCTCCGGCAGACCGGCGTCGGCCAGCGAGCGAACGCGCGTGGCCTCCGGCACGGTTGCCTCGAAGGCCCGCTGGGCCCGCCGCGCCGCCAGGCGCGAGACGACCCACGCGCCGAGCGCGACCCCGGTGACGATCCAGATGCCATACCAGTAGACCGGCAGACCAAACGGGCTGAAGGCCGCCCGCGGCGGGTTGAAACCTGTCGCCAGGTGATAGCCAAAGACGGCCGCGGCAATGGCCAGCACCAGGCCGATGGCATACCAGTAGGGTTCGACTCGCCGGGTTGCGCTCACGTGTGGGTCTAGCGCGATTGCTTCCAGACGGCAAACATGCGCTGGAAGAAAGTGAAGTAGGTAAACGCGGCCAGGATAGGCAGCGCGATTTGCGGTATACCCAGGGCCAGGAAGGCAACCAGGACGACATAGCGCTCGACACGACTCAGAACGCCCATCTTGGCCTGGAAGCCCAGCGCCTCGGCGCGCGAGCGCGCATAGCTGACCATGAGCGAGCCGGTGGCGGCGAGGTAAGTGATAGTCAGCATCAGCGCGTTGCCGGCCACGTAGTAATAGTAGATGAAGCCGCCGTAGAGCGCGATCTCGGCCAGCCGATCGAGGCTGGAATCGAGGAATGCGCCAAAACCGCCTTGTTTGCGGCCGAGCTTCCGCGCCAGCGCGCCGTCGAGGGCGTCCAGCGGCGCCAGGGCGGCAATGGCGAAGGCCGCCCAGCGGAATTCGCCGACGGCAATCAGGTAGGCAAAGAGGATGTGGGTTAAGAATCCAAGGACGGTCAGCAGATCGGGCGACAGCTTGAAGCGGGCCATCGTCGTCACCACCGGGTCGATGATGAAGTGGGTGCGAACCCGCAGCTGATCGGTCAGCGTGGGACGCTGGGTGATGGGATGTTCCTGGCTCATGAGGTTCGTAAATCTCCGGACGAATCCTAACGTCCGTGGCAAGGCATGTCAAGCGGGCCTCACCACCCCCCTAAGACAACAGGCCGGAGCTTTCGGCAACTCCGGCCTGCGGTGTTCCAGCAAAGTCAACCGGCGGCCGTTTCAGCGCGGTCGCCGTCTTCTCCTCTCTCTTAACGAGAGTGTGTCTTGCAGGGGCGGGTTTGAGACCTGCCCCTGCGAAGCGCGATCATGAGCGACGCAGCGTTTCCTGCAACGCGTTCATCTGGGTGCGGACACTGTCATCCACGACACGGTCGCCCACGCGAACGACCAAGCCGCCGAGGATGCTCGGATCGACCTTGAACTGGACGTCCGTCGCGCCGACCATCTTGCGGGCCGCTTCCTGCTCCTGGGCCGTCAGCGGCAGGGCGCTGGTGATCTCGGCCGTGTCGCCCTTCAGCGAAGCCACTTCGGCCGGAACGCCGCTAAAGAAATCGGTAATGAGTTCGCGCTGGCGCTTTTCATCCAGCGACCCGCGGACGAGCTTGTCAGCCGCGGCGATGGAGATGGCCGCCACCTGGCCGCGCAGGTCAGCCAGAATACGGTTGCGCTCCTCGGTCGCCTCGGTCTGCGCGTTAGCCATGATGCCCTTGGCGTCCTCGCGGGCGCGGGCCTCAACGTCCTTGGCCGCCTGTTCCGCGGCCACCACCGCCTCGCGGCGGATGTTGGACGCTTCGGCGCGGGCTTCGTCCAGGATGCGCTTGGCTTCGGCGTCGGCGTTCTCGCGGGCGATGGCCGCCTGCCGTGCGTCTTCCAACCCCTTAGCGATGCGCGCCTTGCGCTCGTCAAGTACGCGCAGGATGGGTTTATAGACAAAGGCCGTCAGCAGCAGGATCAGGGCGGTGATACCCAAGATCTGCGTCAGCAGGTAACCCAAGTTAATGCCTAGTGCTTCCATTCGTGGTCCTCTTTATCTTCGCGAGCTGAGCGCGCCGCGCAAGCGGCACGCCGGCGGCCTCTTAGAACACGAACAGGATGATCAGGGCGACGACCAGGGCGTAAATAGCTACGGCCTCGGTGAACGCGATACCCAGAATCATGTTCGTCTGAATGTTGCCGCTCGCATCGGGGTTGCGGGCAATGCCCTGCACCGCGCCGCCGACCAGGATACCGATACCGGCACCCGCGCCGATCGCGCCCAACATCGCCAGGCCCGCGCCAATGGCCTTCAGACCCTCTGCCAGAGCGGCTGCAGACAACTCATCCATGAATATTCCTCCAGTGTTCGCTTGGTTGGCTCCCTCGGCGCTGGAGCGCCGTCGTCGCCAAGATTTGCCTTGTTTACCAGTTTCTTGTCGCGGCGCGATCCGTTGTCGGGGCCGCGCCGCGTGTTCAGACGAGATTAGTGATGCGCTTCGTCCGCGCCGTGGTGCTCCGTCGCGCTGCTCATGAAGATGAGCGTCAGCAGGCCGAAGACGATGGCCTGGATGACGCCGACGAAGAACTCCAGCCCGAAGAAGGCGATGTTCAACACGTTCAGGATGTAGGACATGACGAAGAGCAAGACCATGCCCGCGAACATGTTACCGAGAAGACGGAAGGAGAACGAGAGGATCTTGGAGATTTCAGAGATCAACTCGAGCAAGCCGACCGCCGGGTCGATGGCCGCGATGGGGTTCTTGGCCACCGCTTGGCCCCAGCCCTTCTTCAGGAATGGGAAGAACTTGGTCAGGTAGCCGCCGCCCAGATGCTTGAAGCCGTAGTACTGCACCATCGTCATGGCGATGAGGGCGAAGGCCAGGGTCATGTTCAGGTCGGTCGAGGCCGGGCGGAAAAGGGGCACGATGGTCCAGTCGGCGGCCTCGATGTTGCGGCCGATGGCCTCACCGTGGGAGTTCTCTTCAACGGGCGCGCCCTCGACGGCATTGGCGTTGCGGATGAGGAATAGCCCATCGCGCAGGCCCCACTCGTTGGCCTCGTCGACCTGGGCGTAGGCCTCTTCCTCAACCCGGTGGATGTCCTCCTCGGTGTAGTCGGGATTCTGGGCCTTATACTCCTTGACCGCCTTCTCGGCGACAAAGTGCGGCTTGTGCTCCCATAGGCCGATGCTGTCATAGCCGGGGATGAGCCCCATCCAGTTCGAAACCAGGATGATCAGGATAAAGCTCATGAAGTAGGGGAAGAACTCCTTCACCTTGGGCCCGGCGATGTTCTGGGCGAAGTTGTAGGCCCCCTCGATGATCATCTCGAAGA
>CAZSOD010000033.1:0-27217 GCA_964608255.1 uncultured Ardenticatenaceae bacterium | reverse complement strand
TGCGCAAGAACGGCGCGCGGCTCATCCTGCTCGACCCGCGCGAGATCGAGCTGGCACAGTTCGCCACGCTCCACCTGCGCCAGCGGCCGGGGACGGATGTGGCCGTCCTCAATGCCATCGCCCACGTCATCATCCGCGACAAGCTGGAGGACTTCCAGTTCATCGACGAGCGCACCGAGGGCTTTGAAGCGTTCGCGGCATCCGTCGCCGACTGGACGCCGGAACGGGCCGAGTCCGTCTCCGGCGTGCCGGCGCAGGACATCGTCGACGCCGCGTACCTCTATGCCCACGCCCGCCGCGCGATGATCTTCTGGGCGATGGGCATCACCCAGCACACGACCGGCACCGACAACGTCAAGGCGTGCTCCAACCTGGCCCTGCTGACCGGCCACATCGGCCGTCCGTCCACCGGCCTCAACCCGCTGCGCGGCCAGAACAACGTCCAGGGCGCGTGCGACGTCGGCGGCCTGCCCAACGTCTTCCCCGGTTACCAGCCCGTGTCCGACGAGGCTGTCCGGCAGAAGTTCGCCGCCGCCTGGGGCGTACCGGTCGAGACCTTCGGCGCGAAGCCGGGCCTGACCGTCACCGAGATGCTCCACGGCGTCCTCGACGGGCGGATCAAGGCCATCTACGTCATGGGCGAGAACCCCATGCTCTCCGACCCGAACCTGACCCACGTGGCCGAGGCGCTGGCGGCGGTCGAGTTCCTCGTCGTGCAGGACCTCTTCCCCAACGAGACGGCGCAGATGGCCGATGTGGTGCTGCCCGCGGCCGGTTTCGCCGAGAAGCTGGGCACATTCACCAGCACCGAACGGCGGGTGCAGATGATCCGCCCGGCCGTCCCCTCGCCCGGCGCGGCGCGGCCCGATTGGCAGATCATCCTGGACGTGGCCAACCGCCTCGGCGCGGGCTGGCAGTACGACGGCCCGGCCGGCATCTTCGCCGAGCTGGCGAGCGTCACGCCGCAGTACGCCGGGATGAGCTTCGCGCGGCTGGAAACGGCGGGCCTCCAGTGGCCTTGCCCGACAGCCGACCACCCCGGCACGCCCGTCCTGCACGCGAGCAAGTTCACACGCGGCAAGGGGCTTTTCTGCGCCCTCGATTACCGCCCGCCGGCCGAACTACCGGACGACGAGTACCCATTCCTGCTCTCCACGGGCCGCATCCTCTTCCACTGGCACGGCGGCACGATGTCGCGCCGCTCGCCGGGGCTAGAGGCGGTCGCGCCGGAAGCGGAGGCGGAGATTCACCCCGACGACGCGGCGCGGCTGGGCGCGGCCGACGGCGATCTGCTGCGCGTCGCCTCACGTCGTGGCTCCGTCGTTGCCGCTGCTCGTGTCACCCGCCGATCCGCTCCGGGCATGGTCTTCATGACCTTCCACTACGCCGAGTCGGCCACGAATCTGTTGACCATCGACGCCGTTGACCCCACCGCCAAGATTCCCGAATACAAAGTCTGCGCGGTACAAGTTAAAAAACTAGGAATTGGGAATTACGAATTAGGAATGCAGAAAGAGGCCGCGCCACGCGACCCCCTGCCCGCTTCCGAATTCGCAATTCCTAATTCCTAATTCCTAATTCCTAATTCATCTTACAGGAGATTCCCATGAGCAACACCCCACCCCCTCTCTCGCTTGACGCCCTGCTGCCGGCCGAAATGGCTAAAAAGGCGGAGAACATCGGCGTCAGCAAGGCCAACCTCGGCCCGTTTCGCATGTTCGCCCTGGCCGTGCTGGCCGGGGCCTTCATCGCCCTCGGGGCGGTCTTCATGACCACGGTGACAGCCGGCGCGTCCGGCGTACTGGCCTACGGCGTCACCCGCCTGCTGGGCGGCTTTGTCTTCTGCCTCGGCCTCATCCTTGTCGTCGTCGCCGGGGCGGAACTGTTCACCGGCAACAACTTGATCGTCATGGCCTGGGCCAGCCGCAAGGTCAGCACCGGCAAATTGCTCCGCAACTGGGTTATCGTCTACCTGGGCAACTTCGTCGGCGCGATCGCGACGGCCTACGGCGTGTATCTGAGCGGCCAGTATGCCTTCGGCAAGGGCGTGGTCGGCCTTCAGGCGCTGACCATCGCCAACGCCAAGGTCGGCCTGGGGTTCACTCAGGCCATTGTACTGGGCGTCTTCTGCAACGCACTGGTATGCCTGGCCGTGTGGTTGTGCATGGGCGCGCGGACGACGGTGGACAAGATCATGGCGATCCTGTTCCCCATCAGCGCGTTCGTCGCCGCCGGCTTCGAGCACAGCATCGCCAACATGTACTTCATCCCCGTCGCCCTATTCATCAAGGGCGGCGCGCCGGCGTCGTTCTGGACGAACGTCGGCGCGACGGCGGCCGACTTCGGCCAGGTGACGTGGACCAACTTCCTCGTCGCCAACTTGCTGCCGGTCACCATTGGCAACATCATCGGCGGCGCGCTAATGGTCGGCCTCGCGTACTGGTTCATCTACCTGCGGCCGAGCTGGACCCATCACGCCGACACCGTGGATGAACCGGAGCCGAAGCTCAAGAACGCCTAGCTTACACATAAGCAGGCGTTAGAAGCGAAACCACAGAGTACGCCGATTAGGAGATACCCTAATCGGCGTAATTTGTGGTTTTGTTCTTACAGATAACCGAGTTGGCGCGCGGCACGAGTTAGTTCGTCGCGGAAGTTGGGGTGGCTAATGCCGATGAGCGCCTGCGCCCGCTGGCGCACGCTCTTGCCGTAGAGCGAAGCGACGCCGTACTCCGTCACGATGTAGTGGACATCATTGCGCGTCGTCGTCACACCGGAGCCTTCCGGCAACATGGGCGAGATGCGACTGATGCTGTCACCCTTGGCCGTCGACGGCAGGGCGATGATGGGCAGCCCGCCTTTGGAGCGCGCCGCGCCGCGAATGAAGTCCAATTGGCCGCCAACGCCGCTGTAGAACACCGGCCCGATGGAGTCGGCGCACACCTGTCCGGTCAGATCGACCTGGAGGGCGGCATTGATGGCCACCATGTTGTCGTTGCGGGCGATGTTGAAGGGATCGTTGACGTACTCAGTTGGATGCAGCTCGACAATCGGGTTGTTGTCCACGAAGTTGTAGAGCCGCTGCGAACCAAACAGGAACCCGGCGATCATCTTGCCCGGGTGAAACGTTTTGCGGCTGCACGTGATAATGCCCTGTTCGAACAGCGACACGACCCCATCGGAAAACAACTCGGTGTGGATGCCCAATTCCTTGTGGCCCCCCAGGTTTTCCAGGACGGCGTCGGGCAAACTACCGATCCCCATCTGAAGCGTCGCGCCATCGGGGATCATCTCGGCGATGATCTGGCCGATGCGCAGGTACTCCGGCGTGCTCTTGCCCTGCACGGCCTCCGGCAGCGGATAGTCTGTCTCGACGACCTGGGTCAGGCGGCTGACGTGGATGAAGCTATCGCCGAGCGTGCGGGGCATCTGCCGGTTCACCTCGGCGATGATCGTTCGCGCCGAATCGGCCGCCGGCTTCGTCGTACCCACTTCGACGCCGTAACTGCAAAAGCCGTGCTCGTCCGGTGGCGATACGGAGATTAACGCCGTGTCAATGGGCAGAATCCCACGCTGAAACAATCCCGGGATTTCGGACAGGAAAATGGGCGTGAAATCGGCCCGGCCTTCCTGCACCGCCTTGCGCACGTTATGGCCGATAAACAGCGAATTGTCGCGGAATGCCCCTTCGTACTTCGGGTCCACATAAGGCGCGTCGATGAAGGTCAGGATGTGGATCAATTCAACGCCGCGCAGTCCCGGCGCGCGCGCGCAGAGCGCATTGATAAGCTCGGCCGGGCCCCCGGCGCCGCCGCCAATATAGAGGCGCTGTCCCGATTCGATGCATGACAGCGCCGTGTGGGCGTCTGTCACCTTGCGACGATACATGGCCTCCCAATTCACCTGCCACCTCCGTTGGGCGCGCCGGCGTTGGCGCGGGCAAGGTCCCCGGCCGGGGATAGATGGACTTCCACCTTCCGGCCGAGCGCCTCGGCGATCTCCTGATGGGCCAGCCGGCCCTGATAGACGTTGACCCCCGCCGCCAATGCCGGGTCGCGGTCGAACGCACCGCTCAGGCCGTACGCCGCCATATTGTGGAGATAGGGCAGCAGCGAATTGGTCAGCGCATAGCTCGTGGTGCGCGCTACAGCCGCGGTGACATTAGGCACGCAGTGGTGGACAACGCCATCCACGATGTAGGTTTGGTCGCGCAGCGTCGTGGGCCGGCTCGTCTCCGCGCAGCCCCCCTGGTCGATGGAGAAGTCAATGAAGACCGCTCCGGGCCGCATGCGCGCCACCATCTCCCGTGTAATGAGCACCGGCGCGCGCCGCCCGGGGCTGAGGACCGCGCCGACGACGACGTCGGCGAACTCCGTAACCCGATTGAGGTTATAGACGGAGCAAAGCATCGTTGTTATACGACCATTCAACGTTTCATCTAGGTGCTGCAACGTCCGCACATCGCTATCGAGCACGACGACCTGCGCGCCGACGTTCAGGAAGGCCCGCGCCGCGTTGCGGCCCAGCACGCCGCCGCCGATGATGGTGACGACGCCTCGCGGCACGCCTGGAATGCCGCTGAGCAGCGTCCCGCGGCCGCCGCCAGTCGTCATCAGCAATTGACCGGCAATGACGGGAGCCAGGCGTCCGGCCACCTCGCTCATGGGCACCAGGATCGGCCGGTTGCCGCCTGGCTCGGCGATCATCTCGCAGGCAATCGCCGTAATCTCACTGTCGCGCAGCGCATCCAGGAAATCGGGCGAGGCAACGGCCAGGTGGAGAAAGGCAACGATAGTCTGGCCAGGGCGGAACAGGCGATGCTCCGCGGCCGTGGGCCGGGTTACCTTCACCACAACGTCGGAACGGCCGTAAACTTCCGTCGCCGAATAGACGACGGTCGCGCCGCTATGGCGATACGTCTCGTCCGCGAAACCGGCGGCCAGGCCGGCGTTCTTCTCGACGTAGACGGTGTGCCCCTGGCGAACCAGCGACGAAACACCTGCCGGCGTCAGGCCGACGCGCGACTCCAGATCGCGCACCTCCTTGGGTATGCCAAATTCCATAATATTCTCTCCTGTTCAGGGCGGCCTGAGCCACCTATCGACAGTGTACGCCGATCCGCGCCCTGAGGGAGTGTCAGATGTAATCTATTGGGCTGACAAAGGTCATGACCCCAGCGGCCAACCACCGCCGCGGCCGTAACAACATTCTTCCCTCTCAACTGGCCATCAGAGCGAGCTTATCACCGAATGGCCGCCCAACAGGTGACTTTCCTCACCATTTCCCCTGTATTTTGTCACTTTTGCTCACTCGGCCTTTATGCAATACTGAAGCTGGACGAAAACCCTGACCTGGCGTTCCCGTTCCTTGACAATCGGCCTGCTGCGAGAAATCCAGTATGGCGGGACGCGAGGTTTCGCCCGCGTCCATTCCCCACTGTGCTACGCGAAACACCAGGACTATTTCCCATTTCACCGGAGGTACTCTAGATGGCAACTGGCAGAGTTGTGATCGACGTCGAACGGTGCAAGGGATGCGAACTGTGTCGCAGCGCCTGTCCCCAGGACGTGCTGGCTCTGGCTGAAGAGCTGAACGCCAAGGGCTACAGGCCGGTGATACTGTTGGATCCCGCCCACGATTGCACTGGCTGCGCTCTATGCGCAACCGTCTGCCCGGACGGCTGCATTACCGTCTACCGCGATATCGTCGCTAAAGGACGCCCGGCCAATACCCGGGCCGGCGCGACTGCGCGCCCGGTCGTGGCAGCCGTATCGGAGGTGGCTTAGCATGACCAAGCAACTCTTGAAGGGCAACGTCGCCCTGGCCGAGGCCGCAATCCGCGCCGGCTGCGAGGCGTACTTTGGTTACCCCATCACCCCCCAAACCGAACTGCTGGAGCATATGGCCCGGCGCATGGTTGAACTGGACCGCGTTTTCTTGCAAGCTGAAAGCGAGGTCGCGGCGGTGAACATGGTTTACGGCGCCGCGGCCGCCGGAGCCAGAGTCATGACCTCCTCCAGCAGCCCCGGCATCAGCCTGATGCAAGAAGGGTTCAGCTATATGGCTGGCTCCAATGTCCCGGCGGTCGTGATCGACGTCATGCGCGGCGGTCCGGGCCTGGGCAACATCCAGCCCAGCCAGGCTGACTATAACCAGGTGACCAAGAGCGCCGGCCACGGCGACTTTCACCCCATCGTTCTCGCCCCGTCCACCGTTCAGGAAGCGATCGACCTGACGACGCTGGCGTTCGATCTGGCGGACAAGTACCGCACGCTCGTTTTCGTCGTCGCCGACGGCGCGATTGGCCAGATGATGGAGCCAGCCGAGTTGCCGGAAATGCGGCCGCTGGCGGCACAGCGCCCAGACTGGGCGTTGACCGGTGCGAAGGGTCGCCAGCACCATACCATCAGCTCCCTCTTTATGGGCGCGGAAGAACTGGAAGCGATGAACATCCAGTTGCAGTCAAAACTGCACACCATCGAGATCAGCGAGGTGCGCTACGAAGCGGTGGAACTGGATGACGCCGAAATTGTCGTTGTGGGCTTCGGCACGGCGGCACGCGTGGCCCACACTGCCGTCAATCGACTGCGCGCGGCGGGCTTGCCTGTCGGCCTCTTCCGGCCGATCACCCTGTGGCCCTTCCCGCAGCGCGAGCTGAGCAAGTTGGCCCAACGTATCCCCTCGGTGCGCGCTTTCGTGGTTGTCGAGATGAACGCCGGGCAGATGGTTCACGACGTACGCGAGGCCGTCGGCAGCCATGTCCCGGTCAAATTCTACGGCCGGATGGGCGGCATCATCCCGCTACCTGAGGAAATCGAGGATGAGATCCGCCGGCAGTTCCTTGTCCTGAATGCTCCGGTACGACATATGGAGGCTACCAATGGCCGTGCTGCCCGCAAGTAAACCGATGGTCGATGTGGCTTGTTTCGAGGAGCGCCGCGAAGAAGTCGTCTACGAGCGGCCGCGCGCGCTAACAGACACCTACACTCACTACTGCCCCGGCTGCACTCACGGAATCGCCCACCGGCTTGTGGCCGAGGTCATCGACGAACTTGGCTTGCGCGAGGAAACGATCCTCGTGGCCTCCGTCGGCTGTTCCGTCTTTGCCTACAACTACTTCGATGTGGACGCCTGCGAAGCGCCGCACGGCCGTGCGCCGGCGATGGCGACTGGCGTCAAGCGTGTTCACCCCGACAAGCTCGTATTCACTTACCAGGGTG
Organism: uncultured Ardenticatenaceae bacterium; assembly: GCA_964608255.1. Classification (GTDB taxonomy): domain Bacteria; phylum Chloroflexota; class Anaerolineae; order Promineifilales; family Promineifilaceae; genus Promineifilum. The sequence continues at coordinate 19,997 of CAZSOD010000033.1, read as the reverse complement.
ACGGCGATCTGGCATCCATCGGCATGGGCGAGATCGTCCACGTCGCCGCCCGCGGCGAAAAGCTGACGACGATCTTTATCAACAACGCCATCTACGGCATGACGGGCGGCCAGATGGCTCCGACGTCGCTGGGCGGCCAGGTTACCACCTCATCCCCCTTCGGCCGTGACCTGCGTCTGACAGGCGCGCCCATCCACATGGCCGAGTTGCTGGCCAATCTCAACGGCACCGCCTACGCCGTCCGCCGCAGCCTCCATGATGCTCGCCACGTCATCCAGGCCAAAAAGGCCATCAGAACGGCGTTTGAAGCCCAATTGCAGGGTCTTGGCTTCAGCATCGTCGAGCTGCTTTCGTCATGCCCGACGAACTGGGGTATGACCGCCAGCCAGGCGCTTGACTGGGTGCGCGACAGCATGATCCCCACCTACCCGCTCGGTGACTTCAAAGTCGCGCCGGAACTGGCGACGCGCCGGTAGGCCCGCGCGACACAGGAGCAAGCAAATCAATGACTACGCCCTGGAACCAGCGCTGCGCCCAGCGAATGCAATGGATGCGCGCGTCGACCATCCGCGAGTTGCTCAAACTGACTGAAAATCCAGAGATCATCTCTTTCGGCGGCGGCATGCCGGCGCCGGAAGTCTTCCCCGTTGAGGCTTTTCGCGCCGCCGCCGACCGTGTTCTGGCACGCAAGGGCGCAACGGCTCTGCAGTATAGCGCCAGCGAAGGCTACCGCCCGCTGCGCGAGTGGCTAGTCGGCTATATGGCGCGCTACGGCATCGAGGCCGCGCCGGAGAACGTGCTCATCACCAGCGGGTCGCAGCAGGCGCTCGATCTGATCGGCAAGATCATGATTAACCCCGGCGACCTGATCCTGACCGAACGGCCGACCTACATGGGCGCGCTGCAGGCCTGGCGCGCCTACCAGGCGGAGTTCGTCTCCGTTCCAGCCGACGAAGATGGGCTGCGCGTCGATCTGCTGGAAGAGGCGCTCTGCGCCGGGCCGAAGTTCATGTACATCCTGCCCAACTTCCAGAACCCGGGCGGCATCACCCTGTCGGCCGAGCGACGGCTGGCGCTGCTCGACATCGCCGACCGCTACGGGGTGCCCATCATCGAGGACGACCCTTATGGCGAACTGCGCTACGAGGGCGAGCATCTGCGGCCGCTTGTCGTCAGCGACGCCGATCGGCTGAATAGCGCCCACAGCAGTGGCGGGCCGCGTTACTACGACGACCACCTGGTGGCTCATGCGGCTCTCCACAGCAACGGGCGCGCCTTCATGCGCGGCAACGTCATCTACTTGAGCACCTTCTCCAAGACGCTCGCGCCCGGCCTGCGCCTGGCCTGGCTAGTTGCCCCGGTGGAGGTCGTGCAGCGGTGCGTCGTTGCCAAGCAGGGCATGGACCTGCACACAGCCACGCTGAACCAGATGATCGCCTATGAGATTCTGACCAGCAGTGACGACTTCCTGCATGCCCACGTCCGCCTCATCCGCGACGTGTACCGCGAGCGGCGCGACGCGATGCTGGCCGCTATGAACGCCAGCTTCCCGCCCGGGGTCACCTGGACTCGGCCGCAAGGTGGGCTCTTCCTGTGGGTGACGCTACCGGAGTATTTGGACGCAACCGAGCTGCTCCAGGTGGCGCTGACCCATAAGGTCGCCTACGTCCCCGGTGATGCCTTCCACCCGGATGGAGGCGGGCGCAACACGCTGCGGCTCAACTTCTCCTATTGCGATCCGGCGCGGATCGCCGAAGGCATTCGCCGGCTGGGCGGCGTGTTCTATCGCGCCATTGAGCAGCATGCGCTGGAGGCCTCGGCGGTCCTCTGAAGCCATCGAACGCCATAGAGTTTAAGGAAAGTGACCATGGAAACCTCGATCGTTATCTCAGGTTTCGGCGGACAGGGAGCGCTGTTCGCCGGCCAACTGCTGGCCTATGCCGGGATGGACGCAGGCAAGCAAGTGACCTGGATTCCGTCATACGGTCCGGAGATGCGCGGCGGCACGGCGCATTGTGTCGTCATCATCAGCGATGACCCGATTGGCGCGCCGGTCGTGGCCCGCCCGGATATCGCCATTGTTCTGAACATCCCTTCGTTCGACAAATACGAGCCCCTGGTGAAGCCCGGGGGGCTGCTGGTTGTCAACGCCTCGCTCGTGGCGGCCACGCCTTCGCGCCACGACATCGATGTCGTGGCGGTGCCGGCCAACGCCATTGCCGAGGAGTGGGGCACGGCCAAGATGATGAACATGGCCGCACTGGGGGCAATGCTGGCTGCGCGGCCGGTGCTGCCGCTGGAGGCGATCGAGTCCGCCCTGGCCGATCATCTGCCGGCAGGTAAGCGCCATCTGCTCGACGCCAACTATAAAGTTCTGCGCCACGCCCACACCGTCGCTGTGGCGGCCTGAATGAACCGAACACGAATCGACATGGATTAGACGCGGCCTCACGGATAAGATGGTTGTCGACTTTTGCGTGTGGCTTCGCTGAATTCGTGTCTATCCCACAATAGGGGCGGGTCTAAGACCCGCCCCTATAGCGCGACCCCGCGTCGCCGGGGCAGGTCATTGACCCACCCTTAGCGCGGCGCTTTTTGGCGGGCGTTTCGTGAATACGATACAATGCCCGCGCTGAAACACACCCCGGCCGCTCGCCCCACTGAACGACCGGACCGTTACCCGAGGAGACTCATGAACCACGCATCGAAGCGTCTGACCCCTGTTCCGTCCGACCTGGATATCGCCCAAGCCGCAACCCCCTTGCCAATAAAAGAAGTCGCCGCGCAACTTGGCCTGACCGAAGACGACCTGATCTACTACGGTAAAACCAAGGCCAAGGTACACCTCGACACGCTGCCAAAGCTGGCCGACCGGCCAATGGGCAAGTACGTTGACGTCACCGCCATTACCCCCACGCCGCTGGGCGAGGGCAAGACGACGACCAGCATCGGCCTGGTACAGGGCTTGGGCGTGCTGGGCCACAAGGCCATTGCCTGTATCCGCCAGCCGAGCATGGGCCCGACGTTTGGCATCAAGGGGGGCGCAGCGGGCGGCGGCTACAGCCAGGTCATCCCGATGGAGGACTTCAACCTGCACCTGACGGGCGACATCCACGCCATCACCGCCGCCCACAACCTCGTCGCCGCAGCCATCGACGCCCGCTGGTACCACGAAGACCGGATGAGCGACGAGAAGCTGGCCAAGGTAGGCCTGTCGCGGCTGAACATCGACCCCTATCGCGTAACGTGGAACCGGGTGATGGACGTCAACGACCGGGCGCTACGCAAGATCATCTCCGGCCTCGGCGCGGAAGAAGACGGCCGCCCGCGTCAGGCCGGCTTCGACATCACCGTCGCCAGCGAGATCATGGCCATTCTGGCGCTGGTTAACGGTGACGACTATCGGAGCGCTCTGCGCGACCTGCGGCAGCGCGCCGGACGCGCTGTCATCGGCACGAACAAGGACGGCAAGCCCATCACGCTCGACGATTTGGGTGTGGGCGGCGCGGTGACGGTCCTGATGAAGGACGCGCTGCACCCTAACCTGTTGCAGACGCTCGAAGGCCAGCCCGCCTTTGTCCACGCCGGGCCGTTCGCCAACATCGCCCACGGCAACTCCTCCATCCTGGCCGACCGGCTGGCGCTGCGACTGGGCGACTACGTCGTCACCGAGTCCGGCTTCGGCGCCGACATCGGCATGGAAAAGTTCTTCGACATCAAATGTCGCTACTCGGGCCTCGTGCCCAATTGCGTCGTCCTCGTCGCTACCATTCGCGCGTTGAAGATGCACGGCGGCGGCCCGCGGGTCATCCCCGGTCGGCCGCTGGACAAGGCCTACACCGACGAGAACGTGGCGCTCCTGGAGAAAGGGCTGGCCAACCTGGAAGCCCACATCCGCAACGCCAAGCGCTTCGGCGTGCCGGTCGTCGTCGCCGTCAACAAGTTCCACACGGACACGCCGGCCGAGATCGCGGCCGTCGAGCGGGCGGCCGTGGCCGCCGGCGCGGAGACGGCCGTCATGAGCGACCACTGGGCCAACGGCGGCGATGGCGCGGTGGAACTGGCCAAAGCCGTTGTCGCCGCCTGCGAGAAGCCGTCGAACTTCAACTTCCTGTATCCGCTCGACCTGCCGATTAAGACCAAGATCGAGACGATCGCCAGGGAGATCTATAGCGCGGGCGAGGTCGTTTACGAGCCGCAAGCCGAGAAACAGATCAAGTCCTATGAAGAAAACGGCTTCGGCAACCTGCCTATCTGCATGGCCAAGACGCATCTAAGCATCAGCCACGACCCGGCGCTGAAAAACGCGCCCTCGGGCTACACGCTGACGGTACGGGAAGTGCGGGCTTCGGTGGGCGCGGGCTTCATCTACCCGTTGCTGGGCGAAATGCGCACGATGCCCGGTCTGGGCACGAAGCCAGCCTACATGAACGTCGACGTTGACGAAGACGGCCGCGTCATGGGACTATTCTAATTACTCGCGCAGAGGCGCAAAGGAGCAAAGGACGCCAAGGGAACCAAGTTCCTCTTTGCGTCCTTTGCCCCCTTTTGCGCCTGGGCGTGAGCTTCTTCTAAGCGGAGGAAGAGGCTATGGGCCAGCGAAGGGAGCGCCGGATGGGCCGGCGGCGCGGGGCACAAGCGGGCGACCCTGAAGCCGATACAATCGCCCGCATCGCGCAGCCGGTTCACCGGCTGCCGGTCTATGAATTGGCCTCCGACGAGGCGCTCGACCTCATCCACCGCTCCGCGCTGGAAGTACTGTCCGACGTGGGCATCGATTTCTACCACCCCGAAGCCGAGGCCGTCCTCAAGGCCCACGGCGTGCGCATGGACGGCGCCACCGCCTACTTCGACCGCGAGATGGTGGCCGAGTACGTTGCCAAAGCCCCGCGCTCCTTCACCCAGTTGGCCCGCAATCCGGAGCGCAACGTCATCATTGGTGAAAACTATTTGACGTTTGCCCCGGTGTATGGCCCGCCGTTCGTCTATGACCGGGATCGGGGCCGGCGCGAGGCGACGCTGGTGGACTTCCAGAACTTCGTGAAGATGACCTATCATTCGCCGTGGCTCCACCACTCCGGCGGCACCATCGTCGAGCCGACTGACCTGCCGGTGCACACGCGCCACCTCGACATGGTTTACGCCCACGCCCGCTACAGCGACAAGCCATTTATGGGCTCTGTCACCTCGGCCGAAAACGCCGCCGATAGCGTGCGCATGGCGGAGATCGTCTTTGGCGAGAAGGCCATCACCGAAAACCCGGCGCTGCTGTCGCTCATCAACGTGAGCAGCCCGCGCCGCTATGATGACCGGATGCTCGGCGCATTACTCACCTACGCCAGGGCGCGGCAGGCGGTCATCATCACGCCCTTCCTCTTCTCCGGGGCAATGGCGCCGGCGTCGATCGCCGGGACGCTTGTCCAGCTAAACGCCGAGGCCCTGGCCGGTATCGCCTTCGCGCAAATGGTGAATCCCGGCACGCCCGTCGTCTTTGGCGCGTTCCAGACCAACATCGACTTGCAAAGTGGCGCGCCCGTCTTCGGCTCGCCGGAAAGTCAGATCGCTCTCTACGTCTCGGCTCAATTGGCTCGTCGCCACGGCCTGCCCTTTCGCAGCGGCGGCATGTTCGCCAGCAGCAAGGTGGCCGACGCTCAGGCCGCCTATGAGTCGATCATGGTGATGCTGCCGGCGGTGCTGGCCCGCGTCAACTTCGTCCTCCACGCCGCCGGCTGGTTGGAGGGCGGGCTGACCGCTGGCTACGAGAAGTTCATTTTGGACGAGCAACTGCTGGGCATGTTCCACAAGTTCCTGGATGGGCTGGACGTGTCGGCCAACGGGCTGGCGCTCGAGTCGCTGGCCTCCGTGCCGCCCGGCGGCCACCACCTCGGCACGGAACATACGATGCGCAACTTCCGCACGGCCTTCCACCGCTCCGACCTGTTCGATTACAACTCGTTCGAGCAGTGGTTCGAGGAAGGGGCGCAGACGGCCGAGGAGCGCGCCAACCGTCGCTACAAACAATGGTTGCGCGACTACGAAGCGCCTGACATCGATCCGGCGCTCGATGAGGCGCTGCGCGACTACGTCGCCCGGCGCAAGACCGAAATCGTCCCCGCGCGGGACTGAGACTGAAGAGTAGTTATTCGCAGATCGGGCAGATGGGGCAGATTTGGAGAAGATATAGCCGTTCCGCAGATGGCTCTTCTGGAATCTGTCCCATCTGCCAAATCTGCGGATTATTCCTCATGATCAGCGAGGACAACTATGGGCAGAGGACATCAAACCGAGCGGCGCACGCCTCTCTACGACATTCACCTGCGGTCGGCCGGGCAGATGGTGCGCGGGGGCGGCGATTACATGCTGCCGCTGGCCTACACCTCCCCTGTCGAGGAACACCTCAACACCCGCGACAACGCCGGCCTGCAGGACCTTTCCTCGATGGGCGAAGTTGACATCAAGGGCCCCGGGGCGGAGCGGCTGGTCAACCGGCTGCTGGTCAACGACGTGCTCGATCTGCATCCCGGGCAAGTGCGCTACTCGACGATGGTCGATGAAGACGGCCGCATCATCGACGACGTGACCGCCTACAAATTTGGCGACGAGCACTTCATGATCGTCACCAGCTCCGCGCCCCGCAAGCGCTCTTTCCGCTGGATCGCCGACCACGCCCAGGGTATGAGCGCCTACGTTACCGACCTCAGCGGCGCGGTCGCCCTCCTTTCCGTCCAGGGGCCGCGCTCGCGCGACTTCCTCGAAACGGTCGTCGAGGGCGCCGATATCACCGGGCTACGCTTCTTCCGCTTCGCCAGCGCGGTCGTTAACGGCACCGACGTTGTCCTTTCCCGCAGCGGCTACACGGGCGAGTTGGGCTACGAACTCTACACGCCGGCCGAAGAGGCGGCCGTCCTGTGGGACTTCCTGGTCGCCCGCGGCCGCGACTTCGGCCTGCGCCCCTACGGCGTGGCCGCCATGCAGAGCCTGCGCATCGAAAAGGCCTTCCCGCTGGCCGGCCCTGACATCGACGGCAGCCAGTCCCCCTTTGAGGTCGGGCTGCACCGCTGGATTCGCTTCGACAAGCGCGATTTCGTCGGCCGCGACGCACTGCTGCGACGGCAGGATACGGGCTTGCAGGAGCGCTGGGTCGGACTCGTCCTCGAGAGCGACGTTCCGGCCAATAACGGCGACGCCATCCACTCCGTCGCCGACATCACCACGTTCCGCGAGCGGATATTCAGCGGCAGCGAGGCCGGCGACTGGTTCGATAAGGAACTGGCCGGGTCGCCGGTCGGCCGCGTCACCTCCAGCGCCAAAGGCCACTCCGTCGGCAAGATGCTGGCGCTCGGCTACGTGGCCACGACACACAGTTGGGCCGGTTCGCGCCTGATCATCGTCGTCGGCGGCCGGCCCGTCGTCGCCACCGTCGCCAACACGCCCTTCTTCGACCCCGAAGGCATCCGGCTGCGGGCCACCGGCCCGCGGCGCGTCGAGGCGGGCGCCGGCGCGCCCACCCCCCGGCGCGGGAAACGGTAGAGGCGACCTATGTCTGGCTACACGAAACACTACAACGCCATCGTCATCGGCATCGGCGCCATGGGCAGCGCCACCTGCTACCAGCTGGCCAAGCGAAACAAGCGCGTTTTGGGTATCGAACGCTTTGACATCCCGCATGACCTCGGCTCGTCACACGGGTACACCCGCATCATCCGGCTGGCTTACTACGAGCATCCTTCCTACGTGACGCTGCTCAAGCGCGCTTACGAACTCTGGTCGGAGATCGAGCGCGTCACCGGCGACCAGCTCTTCTACCGCACCGGCTCTATCGACTGCGGCCCGGCCGATAGCTGGGTCTTCAAGGGCTCGCTCCAGTCGTGCGTCGACTACGACCTGCCGCACGAGGTGTTGACCGGCAAGGAATTGAGCGAGCGCTTTCCTGGCTATCGCCTGCCGCAGGAAAACCTGGCCGTTTTTCAGCCGGACGGCGGCTTCCTCGTGCCGGAACGCGGCACGGTGGCCTATGTGGAGGCAGCCCACGCCCTGGGCGCGGAAATCCACGGCCGCGAGGCGCTGCTCGACTGGGAGCCGTGGGGCGACGGCGTGCGCGTCTTCACCGACCGCGACGAGTACACCGCCGACGCGCTGGTTTTCACCGCCGGCGCTTGGAACCAGAACGTGTTGCCCTTCCTGCGCGGGCTGGCCGTGCCGGAGCGGCAGGTGCTGGCGTGGCTCCAACCCAGCCGCCCGGAGCTATTCCGGCCGCAGAACTTCCCTGTCTTTAACGCCCTTGTGCCGGAAGGCCGCTACTACGGCTTCCCCGTCTTCGCCGTGCCGGGGTTCAAGTTCGGCCGCTACCATCACTTCGAGGAGGCAGGTCAGGCCGAGTACCTCTCGCGCGAGGCGTTCCGGGAAGATGAGGAGGTGCTGCGCGACTTCGCCGCCCGCTACTTCCCCGACGGCGCCGGGCCGACGATGATCCTGAAGGCGTGCCTGTTCACTAATTCGCCCGACCGCCATTTCATCATCGACCTGCACCCCGGCTACCCTCAGGTCAGCTTCGCCGCCGGCTTCTCCGGCCACGGCTACAAATTCGCCAGTGCCATCGGCGAGATCATGGCCGATCTGGCCGAGCGGCGGGCCAGCCGCCACGACATCGCTCTGTTCAACATTGCCCGTTTCACCGGCCAGGTGAGCGACTTACACCGGCAGAAAGTGGAAATGCTGGAACGTGGCGCGTGGACGCCGGCCGCCCACGGCCCGGAACACCCCTACTACCGCAACGCCCCATCGGGCGAGGTGCCGGGCGGGGCGTTAGGGCGGCCGGTCGATCTCCGACGACAAACCACAGACCGCAGACGTATCTCAAGTCGTGGCCCGTCGTCCGTCGGGGGTCCGTCCAGTGACACCTTTGACCCCCGCTATTGGACCGATCACGACGTCAAACCCTTCTGGTAAGGAGCGCCCATGAGCCATCCCATGCAGGCCAACCTGGTCATCATCGGCGCGGGCATCGTTGGCTGTAGCGCCGCCTATCACCTGACGCAACTCGGCTGGCGCGACATCGTCGTCCTCGACCAGGGGCCGCTCTACCAAACCGGCGGCTCCACCAGCCACGCGCCCGGACTTGTCTTCCAGACCAACTCGTCGCGCCTGATGTGCCAGATGGCGCAGTACACGACGCGGCTGCTTGGCCGGCTGGCGTATGAGGGCGACCCTTGCTGGTATCCCGTCGGAAGTATCGAGGTGGCGACGACCGAAGCGCGGCGGCAAGACCTGCGGCGACGCCAGGGCCTGGCCGCCGCCTATGGGTTGGAGGGGCATATCCTCTCCCCCGGCGAAGTGCGCCAGATGATCCCCATCCTCGATGACCGGGTGATCAATAGCGGCTATTACGTCCCCTCGGATGGCGACACAAAGGGCTGGCAATCGGCGGCGGCCATGGCCGGGCTGGCGATAGCGAGCGGCGGAGCGCAATTCTACGGCGCGACGAAGGTGCTGGACATCCTGACGCGCGACGGCCGCGTGGCCGGCGTCGTGACGGGACAAGGGACGATCCAGACCAGCCAGGTGCTGCTCTGCACCAATATCTGGGGCCCCGTGCTGGGCGACCGCGTGGGCGTCAGGCTGCCGCTGATGGCGGTGGAACACCAGTACCTGATCAGCGAACCGCTACCGGAACTGGCCGGCGAGACGCGCTTCGTCGCCCACCCCATCCTGCGCCATCAGGACGAGCGCATGTACTTCCGCCAGCACGCCGACGCCTACGGTATCGGTTCGTACAACCACGAGCCGCTGCTGGTCGATCCCTTTGACCTTGGCTCGACGGCGACCAACCCCTTCACGCCGGAGCACTTTGACGCCGCTCGCGCGGCTACTGAAAAGCTACTGCCGGCGCTGAAAGACCGCCGCTATATCCGCCAGTTCAACGGTATGTTCACCTTTACCGTTGACGGCTACCCGATCCTGGGCGAATCGCCGGTGCGCGGCTTCTGGACGGCCGTCGGCATCTGGGTCACCCACGCTGGCGGCGCGGGCAAGACTATCGCCGAGTGGATGACCTATGGCACGACCGAGTGGGACGTGCGCGAGGCCCACATCGACCGCTTCCACGCCCACGCGCGCAGCCGGCGCTACATCGCGGTCCGGTGCGCCCAGCAGTACCGCGAGGTCTACGATGTCATTCATCCGTGGCAACAGATGGAGAATCCGCGCCCGCTGCGCCTGAGCCCCTTCCATCGTCGCCTGGAAGAGCAGCGCGCCGTCTTCTTCGAAAGCGCGGGCTGGGAAGCGCCGCAGTGGTTTGAGGCGAATGCCCCTTTGGTGGAGCAGTACAGCGAGCGCATCCCCCGCCGTGAGGGTTGGGCGGCGCGCTACTGGTCGCCCATCGAGGGCGCGGAGCATCTGGCCGTTCGCGACCACGCCGGGCTGTTCAACCTCGCGGCGTTCACCAAGATCGACGTGCGCGGGCCGGGGGCGCTGCCCTTTCTGGAGCGTTTGGCGGCCAACAAGGTGGCGGGGCCGGTCGGCCGCGTCGTCTACACCGCCCTGCTGAACGAGGCCGGCGGCATCAAGTGTGACCTGACTATCACGCGCACCGGCGAGCAAAGCTTCCTGGTGCTGACCGGCGGCGGGTCGGGGCCGCAAGACCTGGCCTGGCTGCGCCGCCATGCCCCGGCCGATGGCTCCGTAACCATCAGCGATATCACCTCGCAATGGGCGGGTATTGGCTTGTGGGGGCCGGAGTCGCGGGCCATCCTGAGTGTAGTTGCCGAGGACGACGTTTCTAACACGGCCTTCCCCTACTTCACGGCGCGGCCGCTGACTCTCGACACCGTGCCCGCCTTCGCCCTGCGCATCTCCTACGCCGGCGAGCTGGGCTGGGAACTCTACTGCCCGGCCGAACACGGCCTGCGGCTGTGGGATGCGTTGTGGGACGCGGGGCAGCCGCATGGCCTCATCGCCGCGGGCGGGGGAGCCTTCAACTCGTTGCGCCTGGAGAAAGGCTACCGGCTCTGGGGCGCGGACATCCACACCGAGTACAACCCGTTTGAGGCCGGGTTAGGTTGGGCGGTCCGCTTGAACAAGGGCGACTTCCTGGGGCGCGAAGCGTTGCTGCGGAGCAGCGAGCGAGTCCCAGCGCGCCGCCTGTGCTGCCTGACGCTGGATGAGCCCGGCGCAGTGGTGTTGGGCAAGGAACCGATCGTCGGCGACGGCCGTGTCCTGGGCTATGTCACCAGCGCCGACTATGGCTACTGTGTCGGCAAGCACATCGCTTACGGCTATCTGCCGGCTGAGTTCGCCAGTGTGGGGCAGCCGGTCGAGATCGTATACTTCGGTCACGGTATTCGGGCCACCGTAGCCGACGACCCGCTCTTCGACGCGGCCATGACGCGCCTGAAATCATAGCCAAAACGAATGACGGCCGCAGGTGCATGCTAACCCCGGCATAAGTTCTTTAGTCTTAATTCACAATTCCTAATTCCAAATGACCACCTATCAAATCATGTACTGGCATGATATCCCCGTTCAGGTCCGCGCCGGCGGCCGGCGCGACCGGGCTAGCGTCGAACTCCCGGCTCGCTTTCAGGAAGCAATTGACAGCGCGGCCATGGCCGCCGGTCTCACCGGCACCGATGGTTACCTGTCCGCCTTTGCCTGGGGAGAGCCGCAGGAGCGCGAAGGCACGCCGGCCGAAGTCGCCGCGGCCGTGGCCGCGGAACTCGACGCCGCGTTCCCGCAGATTGACTGGCGGCAGACGGCGGCCGCGTTGCGCGGTGCGGGCGAGCCATAAGCGACGGTTACCACCGCCCAGTCCCGACGATTATCTGCCAGATGAGACGGCCGTAGCCTGTATTTCATGAGCGGTCGCCACCCGTCGCTACAGTTGTGCGCCCCGCCAGTCATGCTAGAATCGGGTAACTCGCACGCGAGCGCAACCGAACGCGGGCCATTCGGCCCTATCTCCTGAACCTGCGGCTATTTCCCTCCGGTAATGACGACGTGACGACCGCACGCCACAATCACCAGGTTATCTTCATGCCCTCCGGGCGGCGCGGCCTGGCGCCGGATGGCGAGACGCTCCTCGACGCGGCGCGGCAGTTGGGCGTAGAGATCGAAAGCATCTGCGGCGGCCGCCTGACCTGTGCCAAGTGCAAAGTGCGCATTGAGGAGGGCGATTTCGCCAAGCATGGCATCCGCTCCAGCGCCGCCCACGTCAGCCCCCCGGCCGACAAGGAAGTGGCCTTACTGGCCCGCACGAGCAGCGACGGCGACACCGTTGACGATCCTAACTGCCGCCTCTCTTGCACCGCCCGCCTTGGGGGCGACGTTTTGGTCTATGTTCCGGAGGAGAGCCGCGCCCATAAGCAGGTCATCCGCAAGTCAGCTACGGATCGGGTGATCGACGTCGCGCCGGCGGTGCGCCAGGTCTACGTCGAGGTCGACCGCGCCGAGTTGGGCGAGCACCGCGGCGACTGGGGACGCTTACAGGGCGCTCTGGCCAGCCAATGGCAATTGACCGATCTGACCATCGACTTGCCAGCGCTGCGTCGCCTCCAACCCACCCTCCGCAAGGAGAACTGGGCGGTCACTGTGACCCTCTGGCACGACCGCGAGGTTATCGACGTGCAGCCCGGCTACAAGGAAGGCGTCTACGGGCTGGCGGTGGACATCGGCAGCACGACCGTGGCCGGCCATCTGTGCGATCTGCGCACAGGAGCCATCCTGGGCACCGAGTCGCTTATGAACCCGCAAGTGACCTATGGCGAAGACCTCATGAGCCGGGTCTCGTTCGCCATGGGTAACACCAGCGGCCTCGACAAGATGCACACAGCCATCATCGAGGCGCTCAACTCGCTGGCCGCACGCGCCACGCGCCACGCCGGCTTGCAGATGCGTGATATCCATGACGCCGTCTTCGTCGGCAACACGACGATGATCCACATCCTGCTGGGCATCAACCCCCAGGAACTGGGTGGCGCGCCTTTCGCGCTGGCGAACCGGGATGCGATGGATGTAAAGGCGCGCGAGCTGGGGTTGCGCTTCCACCCGGGAGCCTACATCCACATCCTCCCGGCCGAGGCGGGGCACGTCGGCGCGGACAACGTCGGCGTGCTGCTGGCCGAAGAGCCGCACAGGCAAGACGAGATGACCTTGCTGGTGGATGTGGGCACGAACGCCGAGATCGTTCTTGGAAACCGGGCGCGCCTGGTCAGTGCCAGCAGCCCGACCGGTCCGGCTTTCGAGGGCGCGCAGATCAGCTTCGGCATGCGCGCCGCGCCGGGAGCCATCGAGCGCGTCCGTATCGACCCGCAGACGTGGGTCGGGCGCTTCCGGGTCATTGGCGAGGAGCGCTGGTCAGACGCATGGCAAACCGGACCTGACGCGCTGGTGACGGCGCAGCCGCAACACCTGGCGGCGGGCATTTGCGGCTCCGGCATCATCGAGGCTGTAGCTGAAATGGTTCTGGCGGGCATTATCCTGGGCGACGGCCGCTTCAATCCCGACCGGCCGCATGAGCGGGTAATCTGGCAGGGCAAAAAGGGGGCCTACGTCCTGGCGACCGGCGACCAGACGACAACGGGCCAGCCCATCCTCGTGACCCAGGACGATGTGCGGGCCATCCAGCTGGCCAAGGCGGCGCTCTACGCTGGGTCGAAACTGCTGATGAACCGCATGGGCGTTGCACAGGTAGAGCGAATCACCCTGGCCGGGGCCTTCGGCAGCTACATCGATCCGAAATACGCCATGCTGCTGGGACTCATCCCGGACTGTCCACTGGAGAAAGTGGCGGCTGTGGGCAACGCCGCCGGGGATGGCGCGCGAATCGCGTTGTTGAATCGGGATAAGCGGGCCGAGGCCCAGGCGGTTGCCCGCTGGATAACCTACGTTGAAACGGCGGTCGATCCGGAGTTCCAGAACGAGTTCGTGGCGGCCATCTACATCCCGCACGCCACCGATCCGTTTCCCAACCTGGAACGGTTACTGGGCGCGCCTCTGCCGCAGCCCGCTGCCAACGGCGGCGGTCGCGCCCGCCGCGCGGAGCGAATACGAGGGCGAGAGCGATCGTAGCGTGGCCGCCGTGGATCTGGGGCTAGGGCGCATCTCCTGAACGGCGCGGAAGACGAACGCCAGGATTGGCCGCAACAGTGGCGCTACCGTGGTGGAAGAGGATTTGTTATGAGTGACGACGAGATTAATCTGCAAGAGATGTCGGACGACGAGATCTACGAGTTGATGAAGGAAGACCTCTACGATGGCTATGCCGAGGAGATCGTGGAAGAGGTGCAGGAGATGCTCGGCCGCGGCCATGAGCCTTACACTGTCCTCACCAGGGGTCTCGTCGCCGGCATGGACATCGTCGGCGCTGATTTCCGCGATGGGATTCTGTTCGTGCCCGAAGTGCTGATGGCCGCCAAGGCGATGAAGGCGGGCATGGCCATTCTGCGGCCTTTGCTGGCCGAGACCGGCGCGGAGAAGATCGGCACCATGGTGGTCGGCACGGTCAAGGGCGACATCCACGACATCGGCAAGAATCTCACGTCGATGATGATGGAGGGGGCCGGCTTCGAAGTCATCGACCTGGGCATCAACAATTCCGTCGACAATTTCATGGCCGCCATTGAGAAGTACCAGCCCGACATCGTGGGCATGAGCGCCTTGCTGACGACCACCATGCCCTATATGCGCGTCGTCATCGAGGCGTTGAAAGAGGCCGGCATCCGGCAAGACCTGATCGTCCTGGTCGGCGGCGCCCCGCTGAACGAGGCGTTCGCCGAGGAGATTGAAGCTGACGCCTACTGCCGCGACGCCGCCGTGGCCGTGGAAACGGCCAAGAAGTTTATGCAGATCAAGCGGCAGAAGAGAGTTACGAATTAGAGATCGTAAATTGTGAAGGCGACGCCGCGCTTCTCTTCATTCGTAATTCGTCACTCGAAATTGGACGGCATCATGGATAAGCTGCAACAACTTCTTGATACGCAGGAAACCATCGTCCTCGATGGAGCGATGGGGACGATGCTCTTTGCCGCCGGCCTCCAAAGCGGCGCCCCGCCGGAAGAGTGGAACGTCACCCATCCCGACCGCATTCGCGCCGTCCACCGGCATTACATCGACGCCGGCTCCCACATCGTCCTGACCAACTCCTTCGGCGGCACGCGCTACCGCCTGAAGCTGCATAATCTGCAAGACCGCGTCTACGAATTGAACAAAGCCGCGGCCGAAAACGCGCGCGCGGAAGCCGACGCCGCCGGCCGCCTCGTCCTCGTTGCCGGCTCCATGGGCCCAACGGGCGAGCTGCTCGTCCCGATGGGCAACATGGCCTTTGAGGATGCCCGAGACGCCTTCGCGGAACAAGCGCGAGGACTCGCCGCCGGCGGAGCTGATCTGCTGTGGATCGAGACGATGAGCGACCTGGAAGAGGTGCGCGCGGCCGTGGAAGGCGCGCGCGCCGCTACCGACCTGCCTGTCGCGGCGACAATGAGCTTCGACACCAACGGCCGCACTATGATGGGCGTCACGCCGGCCCAGGCGGTTCGAACCATGAAGGAGTGGGGATTGGTCGCTGTCGGCGGCAATTGCGGCAACGGCATCGCCGAGATCGAGGGCGTTATCGACGCCATGCATCGCGAAGCGCCTGACGTGCGCCTCATCGCCAAAGCCAACGCCGGCATCCCCCAGTGGCGCAATAATGAGCTCATCTACGACGCGACGCCGCCGGTCATGGGCCACTATGCGCAACGGGTTCGCGCCCTGGGCGCGTGCTTCATCGGCGGCTGTTGCGGCAACGGCCCTGACCACATCGCCGCCATCGCCACGGCGCTCGGTGCGCCCATTTCCGCCACAGACCTGGCCGCGCTGCTGGCCGAGCGCGCCGCGGCGGGCAGCAACGCCACAACCGAAGCCGCGCCGCGCGAGCGCGCCCATCGCCGCCACCGCGACTAGCCGCCGAGGACCAAGATGTCATCATGTCCCTCCAAACCTGGCTGCAATCCCATCCCCGCTTCCTGGAGTGGGCTTACGATCTGACCCGCCGTCTGTTCACCCGCTGCGACCCGCTGATCCGCCGCGTCGGCTACCAACGCGTCGACCGCTGGCTCATGCCGTTTGAGAAGAAAGCCAAAGGCATGGCCTTCGACTGCCACATGTGCGGCCAGTGCATTCTGCACTCCACCGGCATGACCTGCCCCATGAGCTGTCCCAAGAACCTGCGCAACGGTCCCTGCGGCGGCGTGCGCGACAACGGTCACTGCGAAGTCCGGCCGCAGATGCCTTGCGTCTGGGTGCAAGCGTTCGAGCGAGCGCAACGGATGCCGGTTTATGGAGCGGAGTTGCTGTGGATTCAGCCGCCCGTTAACCGTCTGCTGCATCGGGACTCCGCCTGGATCAATATGCTCACCGGCGCGGATGTCGCTTATCCGCCCGGCTGGGAGACAGTCCCTTCGCAGGTCAACCTCAGCCGGCCCTTCCCTTTGCCGGCGGCCGCGAGAACCGGGCATGACTAGCCACTACCATTCCGATAGCCGGCTGGAGCGCACGCTGTGCGCCGGCCTCTTCGGCGTCACAGCCGAACTCAACCCACCCGACAGCGCCGACCCGCAAGAGGTTTACGACGCGGCGGTGACGCTTGCCGCCGTCTGTGACGGCATCAACGCGACCGACGCCTCCGGCGCGAACTGCCACATGTCCAGCGTCGCCATCTGCGCTCTGCTGACCCGCGCCGGCTATTCGCCCGTCTACCAGATTTCGTGCCGCGATCGCAATCGAATCGCCATCCAGGGCGACCTGCTGGGTGCCGCGGCCATGGGCGTCAGCAACGTTCTGTGCCTCACGGGCGACGACGTGACCAACGGGGATCAGCCGGAAGCCAAGCGCGTCTTCGATTTCGACTCTATCCAGCTCCTGCGCACGGCGCGCATCATGCGCGACGAAGGAATGCTGCTCAGCGGCCGCAAGCTGACTGTCGCGCCGCGCATTTTCCTGGGCGCGGCAGAAAACCCCTTCGCGCCGCCCTATGAGTGGCGGCCGCTGCGGCTGGCCAAAAAGGTCGAAGCCGGAGCCGATTTCATCCAGACGCAATACTGCTTCGACGTGCCCCGGCTCGAGGCATTCATGCGCCGGGTGCGCGACCTGGGACTGCACGAGCGGGTGTTCATCCTCGTCGGCGTGGGGCCGCTGCGAGGCGAGAAGGCGGCCGAGTTCATGCGCGCCAAGGTTCCCGGCGTCCACATCCCCGATAGCGTCATCGAGCGACTGCGCCGCGCGCCCAAGGGCCAGCAGCGCGAAGAGGGCAAGCGCATTTGCATTGAGATCATAGAGCAAGTGCGCGAAATCCCCGGCGTGGCCGGGGTCCACGTGATGGCTTACCGGCAAGAGGAGCTAGTCGCCGAAATCATCGAGGCCGCGGGCCTGCTGCCGCGGCCGCTCCAGCACGGCACGCCGGCCGGCGACGAGGCCGCTCGCCACCCGCACCATCCGCACCGGCCGCGTCACCATCACCACCACCCGGCCCTCCACGCCGCCGAACAGGCATAGAGGAGAGACTTATGGACACGATCATCCAGTCGCGCGCCACGACGATACGGATTGGGCCGGAACGGCCGTTCACAATCATCGGCGAGCGCATCAACCCCACGGGCCGCAAGCTACTGGGGCAGGAAATGGCCGCCGGCAATTATGACCGGGTGCGCGCCGACGCCCTGGCCCAGGTGGCCGCGGGGGCGCACATGCTGGATGTCAACGCCGGCATCCCCCTGGCCGACGAGCCGGCCATCCTGGCGACGGCTATCCGGGTTGTCCAGTCCGTGACCGACACGCCGCTGTCGATTGACTCGTCCATCGTGGCCGCCCTGGCGAGCGGGCTGGCCGCCTACGAAGGTAAGGCGCTGGTCAACTCGGTGACCGGCGAGGACGAGCGGCTGGAAAGCGTATTGCCGCTGGTGAAGCAGTACGGCGCGGCCGTGATCGGTATCTCGAACGACGAAACCGGTATTTCCGAAGACCCGGAGGTGCGCTTTGCCGTGGCGAAGAAAATCGTCGAGCGGGCGCTCGACCACGGCATCCCGCGCGAGGACGTGCTCATCGACCCGCTGGTCATGCCCATCGGCGCGGTGCGCTACGCCGGCCGCCAGGTGTTTGCCATTGTGCGCCGCTGCCGCGATGAGTTGGGCGTCAATACTTGCTGCGGGGCCAGCAACGTCTCGTTCGGCCTGCCTAACCGCGCCCCGCTCAACGCCGCCTTCCTGACCATGGCCATCGGCGCAGGACTCACGTCGGCGATCACGAACCCGCTGGAAGCGGAGATCAAGCAGGCAATCATGGCCGCCGACGTGATGATGGGCCATGATGAAAACTGCGCCGCCTGGATACAGCGCAGCCGCGGCGACGCGCCCGCCCCGGAACGACGCCGCCGCTCGCGCGGCTAGACGAGCACACGCCAGATGCACGGAGACGAGTCACGCTCGCCTTAGCCTGCTACTCGTCCGCCGTTTGCGCGGCGATGGTGCGCGCCCGGTCCAGCACGTCTTCCCAGCGAAAGCGGCGCAGCACGAACTCGCGGCCGGCCCGGCCCAGCCGTCCCCGCGCCGCCGGATCGGCCAGCAACTCGGCCACGACCGCCGCGAAGGCCGCGTCGTCCTCAGCGACCATCAAGTGCTCGCCGTCCGTTGCCCCCAGCCCGGCATTTACCTCGGCCGTCGTTACCACCGGCAGGCCCGCGGCCATCGCCTCCAGCACCTTATTTTGCACCCCTGCGGCAAAGCGCAGCGGCGCGGCAAAGACGGCGGCTTCATTCAGCGCCGCGTTGAGATCGGCAACTGGCCCCACGACACGGACGCCCGGCTCATCAGCCAGCGCCCGCACCCGAGGCGACGGCTCGGCGCCGATTAGCTCCAGTCGCGCCGCGGGGACGCGCTGCCGCACCTGCGGCAGAATGGCCCGCGCCAGTCGCTCGGCCGCGTCCACGTTGTGGAACACCCCGAGATGGCCGGTGAAAGCAAGGGTTGCTCCAACGACCGTCGCTCGATGCGGCCGGTAGCGGTCCGGTTCCACTCCATTGCGCACCACGCGCAGCCGGGCAGCGGCCTCCGGGCCCAGCCCGGCGGCTATGGCGTCCCGCTCGGCCTCGGAGATAAGCCACGTCTCCTCGAAACGCGCCGCCAGCTCCCGTTCGTAACGCTGAATCCGCGGCAACTCGGCGCGATAGATCAGCCGCCACAGCGGGTCGCGGTAGGGTAGCGAGCGACCGACCTCGCCGGAGATCGCATCCGTCAGATCAAGGATGCGGAAGGGTCCGGGCCGGCCATCGACGAACTGAGCCATGCGAAAAAGATGGACGTAGACGGCATCGAAACGGCTGCGCGCCAGCAGCCGGTCAACCGCGCCCTGCATCACCGGCGAGCGGTAGTAGAGCGACTGGAGCGGCAGCGGTCGCCAGACATTGAGCGCCGCCATCGCCTTGCTTACCAGCGGGCCGCGATGGACGAGCTGAACGTCTTCGCAAAACGGCCGCAGCGCCGCCACATGGCCCGACTCCGCTTCGTCGGCAATAAACGACAGCAGTGTCAGCCTATGCTCGCGCGACAGCACGCGCAGGAAATGGTAGGCCCGCAACCGGTCGCCCCGGTTCGGTGGATAAGGCAGCCGCCCCGTCAGGAACAAAATGCGCATGACCCCTCTTCGGGTATGATAGCGGCCCTGTGATCGAATCGCCAGTGCTGGTCATCGGCTGCGCCCGGTCGGGAACGACCCTGCTCTTCACTATCCTGTCCGAGGTCGCCTCGCTCTGGTCGCTGGGCGGCGAGAGCCGGGCGATCATCGAGCGCGACCACTCGCCAGCCGCCAGCGGCTGGGAGTCGGGCGCGCTCTCGGCCGCCGACCTGACGCCGGAGTCGCGGGCGTGGCTGTTGCGGGCGTTCGCGCAGTCGGCCGCGCCGGGGACGTATTGGCGGCGGGTCAACGCCCTGCGCGCCCGCCTGAACGCCGGCCGCGGCTATGCAGCCCTGAAG
>CAZSOD010000032.1:0-27250 GCA_964608255.1 uncultured Ardenticatenaceae bacterium | reverse complement strand
CCACCTGCTCGCCCCCGACGCGCTCGCCCGCGGCGCCCGCCCCCCGGCCGCCGGAGCCTGATCCGGACAAAGAGCGATTGATCATCGAGCTGGCCGAGGCGCGGCGCTCGATGGCCGCGGCCGAAGAGCGCGCCCGACAGGCTGAGTCGGTTGCTGTCTACTTGCAACAGCGCGAGCCGGGGCAGCCGACGGCCGCCCGCCCGCAGGTGGCGCAGGCCGCGGTTGCGCCGGTTGTGGAGGGGATGACGGCAGCGATCTTGCCGGTGGTGCGCCGCAAGCACCTGAAGCTCGATCTGGCGTTTAGTCCCGATTTGCCGCTCGTCTCGGTGAAGGAGCCGGTCTTGCGCCAGCTTGTCCTGAGCTTAATGGAGAACGCTTGCAAGGTATCGACGGAAGATAGCGCGGTTGTCGTTCGCGCCGAGGCCGCCGCCAATGGCGCCAAAGCGTCCTCCAAACGTGTGGTCGCCCTGGCCTTCAGCGACACCGGCGGCGGCATCCCCGTCGAGGAGCGCGAGCACGTTTTTGACTCGCAGTACTACCTCGGCGGCGGGCGGCCCATTCCAGGGTTGGGCGACAGCACGGGGGGCCTGGCGGTGGTGCAGAAGCTGGCCCAAGCCAGCGGCGGCGACCTGGTGTTTGAAAGTCGCCCCGGCGAGGGAACGACGTTTACCCTGCGGCTGCCGGTAGCCGAGTTGCGGCCGTGGACCAAGCTAAAGGTCGGGCCGGACACGACCAGGAAGCAGACGAAACCGGGCGAAAGCCCGCGCTCGTAGATGGGCAGTGATGATGGAACCTGCACCGCAAGCCGGCTGGCAAAAGAATCTTGTCCTGACCGCCGGGGTTCTGGCGACCGTCTTTTTGGCGCTGATCCTGGCCCAGCTGGACGCATTGCAGGCCCGCGTGCCGCCGCGCCAGGGCGGGCTGCCCATCGTTAACATCCAGGCGACGGCCGTCGCCGAGGGTGAGATCGTCCCCCTGAGCCTCAACCCGCCGCAGCCGATGCCGACGGCGGCCGCGGTTGTTGCCGCGCCCGATGACCTGAACCCGCGGCCCGAGTTCATCACCGGCGTTGGCGAGAACGGCGTCATCTTTACTGTTTGCGGCGAAGTGCCCGAGGGCTGGTTGCTATACACGATCCAGCCGGGCGAGACGCTGGCCTCGCTGGCCGCGGGCACAGGGTCCACGGCCGCCGATCTCTCAAGCGCTAATTGCCTGCCCAACGGCCAATTGACGGCCGGGATGCAAATCCTCGTTCCCCGCCAGCCCGCCCCCGCGCTCTGCGGCCCGCCGCAATGGTGGGTGCGTTACCAGGTGCAGCCGGGCGACAGTCTGGGCGCGCTGGCGATCAGCCGTGGGACAACGGTCGACCAGGTGCTGCGCGCCAATTGCCGCGACTCAATCGACCTTCAAGCCGGCCAACTCATTTTCTTGCCGCCCGGCTACCAGCCCGGGGCGTCCGCGCCCCTGCCGCAACCGTCACTGACGCCGTTGCCGCCGCCCACCGAAGCGCCGACGCTCGCGCCGCTGGCGACGGCGACGCCGGAGCCGTCTACGGAACCGCCGGCCACCAGCGCGCCCCCGACCCTCCCCCCTGCCACCTCGGTTCCGCCGACCAATCCCCCGCCGACGGCCACGCCGCCCGTGCCGCCGACCACGCCACCGACTGAGCCGCCCCCGCCGACGGAGCCACCACCGCCCACGTCCCCTCCGCCGACCGTGCCACCGACGGAACCGCCCCCGCCGACATCCCCGCCACCCACGGCCACGCCGCCAACCCTGCCGACGGAACCGCCGCCCACCGCCGCGCCGGAGCCGACAGAAGCACCGCCCACCCTCGCGCCGTAAGACCGGAAAAGTAGCCGGGCGGCGGAGCGCCTTCCGCTGCCACTGGCCCTACTTGGAGCTAGCCCGCGCTGTGCTATAATCCTCCTTCGGCTTTGGGAAGCCAGAGCCGCATGACTCCGGGCAACCGCTCTCGCGAACGCATCCGGCAGCCAATTCAGTTGGCGCGGTCTAACCGGCCCAACGCGAACGAGAAAACGCAGAATGGGTGATATTGAAGAGCTGCGGCAGTCGATCCTCTCCCGAGTTGCCGAGTACTACGAGCAGGCGCACCACAACCGGCCGTTTGAACCGGGCAAAACAACCGTACAATATGCTGGGCGCGTTTTTGACGCGACGGAAATGGAGTACATGGTCGGCGCCGTCCTCGACTTCTGGTTGACGGCCGGCCCCTACGCCGAGCGGTTTGAGAAGGAACTGGGCGATTTTATCGGCGTGCGCGAGGTCGTCCCGGTCAATTCCGGCTCCTCGGCCAACCTGGTCGCCATGACCACGCTCTGCTCGCGCCAGTTGCCAGACGGGTTGCGTCCCGGCGACGAGGTCATCGTCCCGGCCGTGAGCTTCCCCACGACCGTCAACCCCATCATTCAGAATCGGCTCGTGCCCGTCTTTGTCGATAGCTGCCTGGGCGACTTCAACCTGAACGTGGCGCAACTCGAAGACGCCTACTCGCCGCGCACGCGGGCGTTGGTGTTCGCCCACACGCTGGGCAACCCGGCCGATATGGACGCCGTGATGGCTTTCGTGCGCAAGCACGATCTGTTCCTGCTAGAGGACACCTGCGACGCCCTTGGCTCGCGTTGGGATGGTCAGATGCTGGGCACATTTGGCGAGATGGCGACGCTGAGCTTCTATCCCGCCCACCACATCACCATGGGCGAGGGAGGCGCGGTCTACACCAACCGGCCGAAGCTGGCCAAGATCGCCCGCGCCGTGCGCGACTGGGGGCGCGACTGCTGGTGCGGCTACGACAATCCGGTCAACGGCAAATGCGGTCTGCGCTTCGAACGTGAGGTGCCGGGCATCCCCGGATTCTACGACCACCGCTACTTCTATTCCGAGATCGGCTACAACCTGAAGCTGACCGATCCTCAGGCGGCGATGGGCCTGGCCCAACTCCAGAAGCTGCCGGAGTTCATTCGCCGGCGCAAGGAGAACTTTGCCTACCTGTACGAGGGGCTAAAGCCGTATCAGGAACACCTGATGTTGCCGACGTGGCACCCGAAGGCCGACCCGGCCTGGTTTGCGCTGCCGCTGCTCGTGCGCCAGGAAGCGCCGTTCATGCGCCACGAACTGACCCGTTTCCTCGAAATCAACCGCGTCCAGACGCGGCTGATCTTTGCCGGCAACATTTTGCGTCAGCCGGCCTATGAACACATCGAGCACCGCGCCGTCAGCGACCTGGCGGTTTCCGACCAGGTAATGCGCGGCGGCTTCTTCGTTGGCGTCTATCCGGGGCTGGACAAGCCGCGCCTTGACTATATGCTGGAGATTTTCGGCCGGTTCTTCGCGCAGCTTTAGCGCTCCGCCGTCGGACCGGCTGCGTTGACCAGCCGCCCGCACGATTACAGCGCGCGCTGCCCCTAAACCTGCCCAACCCACGGCTGAACGCCCACGCCACCACGCTATGAAAAAGCTCTCGGTCATCATCTGCTGCTATAACGAGCAGGCTACCATCCGCGAGGTCATCAACCGTACCGCAGCTATCGACCTCGGTCCGGGCTGGACGCGCGAAATCGTTGTCGTCGATAACTTCTCTACCGATGGCACGCGCGAGATATTGCGCCAGATCGATGACCCCCAGGTACGCGTCATCTTTCACGAGCGCAACAAGGGCAAGGGGATGTCCATTCGCACCGGTATCGAGACGATGACCGGTGACTACATGATCATCCAGGACGCCGACGCCGAGTACGATCCGGCCGAACACCCTCGCTTTTGCCGCAAGGCGGACGAAACCAGCGCCGCAGCCATTTTCGGCTCGCGCGTCTTGGGCGGCCACGTGAAATATAAGTACGCCCACGCCTACTTCGGCGTGCGCCTGCTGACCGCCATGACCAATTTGCTGTTTGGCGGCCACCTGACAGACGTGGCGACGGCGACCAAGATGGTTCGCGCCGACGTGGTGAAGAGCCTTAACCTGACGACCACGGACTTCAACCTCGACTTTGAACTGCCGGACAAGATACTGCTTTCCGGTCACGACATCATCGAGATACCGATCACCTATAACCCGCGCACGTATGAGGAAGGCAAGAAGATCAGGACGCGCGACGGGCTGCGGGCGCTGGTGACGATGCTGCGCGATCGCCTGGGGGCGACGCCCGTGCTCAGAGCGGACGTAGCGTCGGCCGCGGCGCGCGAAGAGAAGGCGCGAACCGAGCCCTATGGCTAGGCCGGCCGGGTTTGTAAGGACGTTCGTAACCGAACCGCTTTATAGTGCAGTGGGGTGCGTCATGACGCAAACCGGCTATACTGATAGGTTGCGTCGTCTTGCTGAACCCACCGCGACCGTATTTATTCGTCAATAGCTAATCCCGGCAGGCGCGGGCGGTCGAGAACCGGCTGTGTTGCCGCGCGGACGTGCGGCGCGAGCCGCCGGCTGGGGCGCTGCCCAGGGATAATCAGACAAGAGATGTGGTCTCCTATGAAAATTGTCATTACCGGCTCGATCGCCTTTGACTACCTGATGTCGTTTCCGGGCAGGTTTCAGGATGCGTTCGTGGCCGACAAACTGGAGAAGATCAGCCTGAGCTTCCTTGTGGATTCGCTCAAGCGCCAGCGCGGCGGCACGGCGCCCAATATCGCCTACACGATGGCCCTGCTGGGCGACAGGCCGGCGATCATGGCCACGGCTGGGCAGGACTTCGCTGAATACCGCGCCTGGCTGGAAGAGCAGGGCGTCGATACGTCGTGCATCGTCGAGATCGATGGCGAATTCTGCGCTTCGTTCTTCGTGAACACCGACGAGGACCACAACCAGATCGCCAGCTTCTACACCGGCGCGATGGCCCACGCCAGCAAGCTGACCTTCGCTGAGTGCGCTCCTGACGCCGACCTGACGATCATTACCCCCAACGACCCGGGGGCTATGCGTGCCTACGTCCGCGAGTGCAAGGCTAGCGGTCTGCCCTACATCTATGATCCCAGCCAGCAGACCTTGCGCGTGACGGGCGAGGAGTTGCGCGAGGGGCTGGAGGGCTGCCGCCTGTTGTCCATCAACGAGTACGAGTTTCGTCTGGTGCAGGAGAAGACCGGGCTGAGCGAGACCGGCATCCTGGAGCGCGCCGGCGGGCTGGTCATCACTCTGGGGGCCTCCGGCTCGCGCCTGGTGGTCGATGGGCACGAGCACCTGATCCCGCCCGTCCGGCCGCACGTGCTGGCCGAGCCAACCGGCGCGGGCGACGCCTATCGGGCCGGGCTGCTGCGCGGCCTGCAACTGGGCGTGTCGTGGGACGTGGCCGGGCGCATGGGCGCGCTGGCCGCGGCCTACGTGCTAGAGCAATTCGGGCCGCAAAACCACCATTTCACACGCGAGGAGTTCGTCGCGCGCTACCGCGAGAACTTTGACGACGAGGGCGCGCTCGACGCGCTGCTCAAACCCGATCCCATTCCCATGCCTCTACCGGCCGTTCCCTGAGAGGAGGATCCACAGATTACACAGATTGAGCGTTCTAATGAATCTGTGAAATATGTGTAATCAGTGGTTCCTCTTCGCTAACAACGGTAGGCGAGGCCAAATCTAGGAGATACAGCCAAACATGGACTTTGACGTCAAGAACATCGACCTGGCGCCCGGCGGGCGGCACCGCATCGAGTGGGCCGAGCTGGAAATGCCAGTGCTGCGCGGGGTGCAGAAAGCCTTCAAGAACGAGCGGCCGTTCGCCGGCCTGCGCATTAGCGCCTGCATGCACGTCACCACGGAGACGGCCAACCTGATGGCCAGCCTGCATCAGGGCGGCGCGGACGTGGTGCTTTGCGCCAGCAACCCGCTCAGCACGCAGGACGACGTGGCCGCGGCGCTGGTGACGCATTACGAGATCCCCGTCTACGCCATTAAGGGCGAGGACAACGAAACCTACTTCAGGCACATCCACGCCGTGCTCGACCACAAGCCCCACATCGTCATGGACGACGGGGCCGACCTGGTTAGCACCATCCACAAGGACCGGCGCAACCTTATCGACAACATGTATGGCGGCACGGAAGAGACGACCACGGGCATCATTCGCCTGCGCGCGATGGCCCGCGACGGCGCGCTCCAGTTCCCGATGATGGCCGTCAACGATGCGCTGACCAAGCACATGTTCGACAACCGCTACGGCACGGGGCAGTCGACGCTCGACGGCGTTATTCGGGCCACCAACGTGCTCATCGCCGGCAAGACGGTCGTCGTTGCCGGCTATGGCTGGTGCAGCCGCGGCATTGCCATGCGCGCGCGTGGTTTGGGCGCAAACGTCGTCGTTACCGAGGTCGACCCGCTAAAGGCGCTGGAGGCGGTCATGGACGGCTACCGGGTCATGCCCATGGACGAGGCCGCGCCCATTGGCGACATCTTCATCAGCGCCACGGGCGACATCCACGTCCTGGACGAGCACCACTTCATGATGATGAAGGACGGCGCGCTGCTGGCCAATTCCGGCCACTTTGACGTTGAGATCAACAAGCCGGCGCTGCGCAGCCTGTCGGTCGATGACGCGAAGCTGGTGCGGCCGTTCGTCGAGCAGTTCACGATGAAGCACAACGGCCACCGGCTGAACCTGCTGGGTCAGGGGCGCTTGGTCAACCTGGCCGCGGCCGAGGGCCATCCGGCGTCGGTCATGGACATGAGCTTCGCCGGCCAGGCACTGGCTGCCAAGTATCTCGTCGACCACCAGGGTGAGCTGGAGAACCGCGTCTACACCATCCCCCAGTCGGTCGATCAGGAGATCGCCCAGATCAAGCTTAACGCCATGGGCATCCGGATCGACACGTTGACCCCGGAACAGGCGCACTATCTCGATTCGTGGGAAGAAGGAACCTGAGTCGACCAGGTTCTGATCGGGCGACAACTTAACGCCAGGACGCAACGACGCAAAGCCCGAACCGCTTTGCGTCCTTGCGTCTTCGCGCCTTTGCGTTAACCTCTGGCGGGCCATCATGAGAATACCTAAGGACACACACGAGGCCGACCGCGTGGGCGCGGTGCGGCTGGCCCGCCACCTCTCCAACATCATCAGCCCGCCGACGATGTTCGCGGCTGCGGGTCTGGCGCTGGGCGTTCGGGCCGCGCCTGTCTGGCCGGGACTCGGGTGGGGGGCGCTCTACTCCGCGTTCGTGGCGGGCGCGCCGATGATCACTGTCTTGCTGCTACTGCGTTCCGGCCACATCAGCGAACTGCATATGAGCGTCACCCACGAGCGCCACATCCCTTACCTGGTGGCGTTTCTGGCCGGTGTAGCGGCGTGGGGGATGCTGACGTTACTGAATGGTCCCGAGTTATTGCGCTGCCTGGCGATCGTCAGCGCAGCGACGCTGGGCGCGCTAGGCGTCATCAACGCGTTCTGGCTGATCAGCATTCACGCCACGGCCGCCGCGGCCACCTGGCTCATTGCCACGCTCGTCTTCGGCTGGACGGCCGCCCTGCTGCTTCTGCCGGTAGCCCTCCTGATCTGCTACGTACGTCTGTACCTGAAGCGCCATAGCATCGCCCAGGTAGCAGGCGGCCTGGCGCTGGGCCTGTCGGTCGTGCTACTCATGCGTATGTTCGGCTGCTTCGTCGCTTAGCCTATGTTTGAGCAAGAGCGTTTCGTCGGTCGCCTACAGCGTCACGTCCTGGCGGAGCCGCGGGTGCTGGTGTGCTTCCTGTCCGGCTCCTTCGGCCGCCGCGCCGAGGATGCCTACTCCGACGTAGACGTAGCCCTGGTCTACGCCGACGCCGCCGGGCGGGACGCGGCCTGGGCGGCGCGGCGCGACTTCGTGAAGGCGGTCATGCCCTATGTGTCTGTGCGCTCCTTCGATGCCGTCCACGTCCGGCCGTTTCTCCACGTCGCGCTCTACAGTAACGGCACCAAGGCCGACTACCGCTTTGAAACAGTGGAGGCGTTGGGTCCCAATCCGCACGACCGCGAATTGCGCATCCTGAAGGACACTGATCGCTGGGGCGAGCAGTACCAGGCCGCATCCTCGCGGCTGGCCCCAGCGCAGCCCTACATTAGCCCTGCTGATCTGACGGCGCTCGACGAACGTTTCTGGGTGATGCTTTGGGATGTGCTGCGCCTGCTGAAGCGGGGAGATACGGACAAACCGTTTACCGTTTACCTGCAACTACTGGACTTCACCCTGCCGCCGTTGCTGGCGGCGCTGCCGCCGGAGGAGCCAGCCCGGGCAGCGCTGCTGCGCGTTGCCTACGGAGACGACGCGGCGGCTACCCTGCGCGGCCTCAACGATCTATTGAACGCTTACCTGGCCGCCCGATCGGCCGTCATCCGCCGGCAGAATCTCGTCTTTCCCATACAGACCGCGTTTGAGGGCGAAGTGCGGCGGCTAGTCACCCGGCTTGTTGCCTAGCGCACCCAGCGGCGCGCCCGCGGCAATGGGAATGAATCGATTCAAGCCGTGTTCTCCTGGCGCAAAGAATAAAGTACAGGGATAGCTGCAAGCTGGCTGAGGACGGAAAAGGCGACAAGGGCGGTGATGGAGAAGTCATACAGGACACCCATAAGCGCGCTGCCGGCGAACCAGGCCACGCCGAAACCGGTGTTGAAAATGCCATAGGCCGAGCCGCGACGATCGGGTGACACCATCCCCGCCACGGCGGCGCGCATGATGGATTCCTGTCCGCCCATGCCAATGCCCCAGAGAACCATTCCCAGGAAGGCAACTGGCGCGCCGCCCCAGAAGACCAGGGGCGCAAAAAGGGCCGAGAGGCTGGCGACGATGATCAAAACGGACAGCCCTCTTTTGTCAAACCATCGCCCGAAGATAATTGCCGCCAGCGCATCGACGCCCATCGCCACGGCGTAGAAGATAGGAATCATGCCCGGCGACACGGTGGCCGTCTGCTGGAAATGGAACGAGATGAGCGGGAAATCGACGAAACCCGCCGCCAGAAAGGCGACTCCCAGCAGATAGAGCCAGAAGACCCGCGATAGCCCCGCTGTCTGGATCTCGCTCGATACCGGTTCGATGTCCTGTGGACGAGGATAGAGCCACCGCGCCGCGGCCAGCACCGCCAGAGCCAGCAGCGCCGGAACCAGCAGAATCGCGAAACCCGACTGATATGAACCGCGCGCGGCCAGAACGGCGGCTACGATCAGCGGGCCTAACATGGCCCCGATCTGATCCATCGCCTCATGCAGACCAAAACCCCAACCGCGCCCCATTTCCTTGGTGGCGTGCGAAAGCATGGCGTCGCGCGCCGGTGAGCGCAGCGCCTTGCCGATGCGCTCGGCTATCATCAGCGCGGCGGCCACTTCCCAGCGGCCCGCCAGCGCCAGCAAAGGCACCACGAGCAGGTTGAGGGCATAGCCCATGATGGTGAAGAACCAGTAGCGGCCGGAGCGGTCGCTGAGATAGCCGGATACAAGGCGCAGGCCGTAGCCCAACAACTCGCCCAGACCGGCAACAAGTCCCACGGCCGTGCCTCCAGCCCCCAGGAGAGCTAAATACGGGCCGGTGATACTGCGCGCTCCTTCGTAGGTCACGTCGGCCAGGAGACTCACGAATCCGAGCAGGATGACAAATCGTATAGCGGTTCTCTGCGCTGACGAAGCGACTTTCGTATCCATATCTAGCGTTTGCGCCTTATAACGACCGGCTTTGCCACCATTTTAAGGCCTCGGCGGCGACGGACGGCAGGATAATAAGCGGTAACAACTGCGCCCACTGACCTAGATGGAGCGGCGCTGTGTTAAAGATGGGTTGCAGGAACGGGATGTAGATGACCGCCAGCAACAGCAGCAGCGATGCGCCGACCGCATATTGCATGTAGGGGTTAGAAAAGATGCCGATCTCAACCAGCAAGTGGCGTTCGGAGCGGGCCGTATAGGCGCGCAGCAGTTCGGCGCTTGATAGCGTGACAAAAGCCATGGTTTCGGCCAGGGGCACATCGGATGCGGAGCCGCGACCACCCAACCAGTAGGCGAACAGGGTGACGGCCGTCAGGGTCACACTCTGAACCGCGATGCCGGCGACCATGCGCCGATCGATGATAGCCTCGGACCGGCTGCGCGGTCGCCGCCGCAGGATGTCGGGGTCGCCCTTTTCCATGCCCAGGGCCAGAGCCGGCGCGCCGTCGGTGATCAGGTTGAGCCAGAGCAATTGCACGGCGGCCAGAACCGGCGGCCAACCAGCCATCGTGCCGATGAACAACACCAGAATCTCGGCCACATTGCAGGACAGCAAGTAGTAGACAAACTTACGGATATTGTCGTAGACCACGCGCCCCTGTTCGATGGCGCCGACGATCGATGCATAGTTGTCGTCGGCGAGAACCATCTCGGCCGCGTCCTTGGCCACGTCGGTTCCGGTAATGCCCATTGCCACGCCCACCTCGGCGCGGCGCAGCGCGGGCGCGTCGTTTACGCCATCGCCCGTCATGGCCACCACATAGTCGCGACTCTGGAGCGCCTCTACGATTTTGACTTTATGGGTGGGGGCGGCGCGAGCGATCACATCGACGTGCTCCAGTTGCTCGGCCAACTCGGCGACAGTCATCGCCTCGACATCGACGCCGGACAGCACCACGCTCTCCGGGCGCATGATGCCGGCTTCGGCGGCGATGGCGCGCGCCGTTAGAGGTTGGTCGCCGGTGATCATGAGCGTCCGCACCCCGGCGCTGTGAGCGGCGGCCACTGCCGCGCGCACTTCCGGTCGCGCGGGGTCGGCCAGGCCAATCAGGCCGACGAAGGTCAACTCGCGCTCATTCTCGGGCGACAGATTCTGCGGCCGGCGCTCGTAATCACGGTAGGCCACGGCCAGCACCCGTAAACCGTCGCGGGCGAATTCGCGCGTAACTTCGGCCCAATGGTCGTGAAATGCGCCGGACAGGGGGACCTCGTGCCCTCGTAGCCACACTCGCGCCGACAAGTTGAGGAGTGTCTCCGGCGACCCCTTCACCCACAGGCGATAATGGTCTTCGCGCGCGTGCAACGTGCTCATGCGCTGCCGTTCTGCCTCGAAGGGGATTTCGTCGACTCGCGGCGTCAGGTCCTCCTCGGCCTCGCGGGTCATGCCCGCCCAATGCGCGGCCCGCACCAGGGCCACCTCGGTCGGGTCGCCCACCGGCCGCTCGCCTTCGCCCTCAGGCTCCAGGCGGGCATCATTGCACAAGAGCCCACCCACCAGCAGCAGGCGCATGCCTTTGCGATCGGCTTCCGACACGGGCAAGACATCCAGTGATTGGGCGCCCGGGGCGACGGCCGTCTCGTTGGCGTAGAGCCGAACCGCGGTCATCACGTTCTGGGTGATGGTGCCCGTCTTGTCGGAACAGATGATCGTCGTGGCGCCTAGCGTTTCGACAGCGGGTAGCTTGCGAATGATGGCATGGCGGCGCACCATTTCGCGCATACCCAGGGCCAGGCTGACGGTTACAATGGCCGGTAGTCCCTCCGGTACGGCGGCAATCGCCAGACTGACCGAGATGAGCACCATATCCAGCCAATCATAACCACGCACGACGCCGGCCAGAAACACCAGCCCGCAGAGGGCCAGCGCCGCCAGGCTCAGCGTGCGGCCGAGCTCGTCCAGTTTCACCTGCAAAGGGGTGGGCGGCGGCTGTTCGGACTGCATCAACTCGGCGATGCGGCCGATTTCCGTTTCCATCCCGGTGGCAACGACAATCCCTTGCCCCCGGCCATAGGTGACGATAGTGCCGCGGTAGGCCATTGTCTCGCGCTGCGGCAAGGGAGCGTCGGCCGGTAATTCAGCGCGAGCATCCTTGCTCACCGGCACGGATTCGCCGGTAAAGGGGGCCTCGTCCACGCGCAGGTTCACGCTGTCAATGAGCCGCAAGTCGGCCGGTACATAGTTGCCAGCCGATAGCAGGACTAGATCGCCCGGAACCAGGTCGACCGCTTCGACATCCTGGTGGTGACCGCCGCGCACGACGCGGGCCTGGGGGGCGGCTAACCTCTGGAGCGAACTCAGAGCGGCCTCGGCGCGCGATTCCTGGGTCACGCCCAGCGCGGCGTTGAGCAGCACGATAGCCAGGATCGCCACCGCTTCGACGTAATCGCCCAGCAAGACGGAGAGAACGGCGGCGACGATGAGGATCAGAATGACGAAGCTCTTGAATTGCTCCAGCAAGCGCACCCAAAACGGTGTGGGCGGAATCTCGCGCAACTCATTTGCGCCATATCGCGCCCGGCGCGCCGCAAGTTCGTCCGCGTTTAGACCGGCTTTCGCATCGGTCTTGAGCATGGCCGCTACCGCTTGCGCGGGAACGGCGTGCCACGGTTGGGTGATTAGCTCGGCTTCGGCCGTGCCGGCCCCAGCCGGCGGCTCGGCAAATGTGCTCATGGAGTCACCGGAGTATGGAGGTGGAACGTCTCATTCAAGGAGACAAGTACGTAGTCGTCTCCCGCGACCTCAAAGACGTTTAGGGCGCAGGGCTCTTGCCGGAGATGCCAGAACCGGCTGTCCGGCAATCCAAGCACACCCAGCAGAATCGCCCGGTTAATTACGGTGTGGCCGACGAGGACGATGGTTTGGCCTGGATGCCGCGCCACCAGTGCCCGCACTGCCGCCAAGCCGCGCCGGCGCACGCCGGCCAGGGTTTCGCCACCGGGAATGATGGCTACGTCGGGCGTGCGATACCAGGCATCGACCGCATCCGGCCATTGGGAGCGGGCTTCCTCAGGCGTTAATCCCTGCCACTGGCCGTAGTCAATATCGATCAGGTCCGGGTAGGCATCCGCCGACACGCCGCAATGGCGGGCGATGGCCTCACCCGTGTGAAGCGTCCGGTCAAGTGGGCTGCAGTAGATGGCGGCCGGCTGCCACTCAGCGGCCACGCGCCGGGCGGCAGCCGCCGCCTGGACCAGACCCGTCTCGTCGAGGGGCACGTTCGCCCGGCCGCGAAACCGTTCTTCGCGGTTCCATGCCGTGCGACCGTGCCTCACCAGAACGACACGAGCGAACTCAACGCTGGAAAGCGTCGCGCCCAGCATAGATAGCCTTATCTCCCAGCATCTCTTCGATGCGCAACAACTGGTTATATTTCTCCACGCGCTCGCTGCGGGCCGGAGCGCCGGTCTTGATCTGGCCGGTGCCCATAGCCACAACGAAATCGGCGATGAAGGTATCGGCAGTTTCGCCGCTGCGGTGCGAAACGACGGCCGTCCAATGCGCTGACCGGGCCAGATCGATGGCATCGATTGTCTCGGTCACGGAGCCGATTTGATTGAGCTTGATCAGCACAGAATTAGCGATGCCCATGTCGATACCTTGGCGGATGAAACCAACATTGGTGACGAAGATATCGTCGCCCATCAGCTGGACTCGGCCGGCCAGGCTATCGGCCATCGTTTTCCAGCCATCCCAGTCATCCTCGGCTAGGCCATCCTCCAGCGATACGATGGGGTACGCCGATAGCCACTCGCCGTACAGATTGGCCATGTCGCGCGCTGTCAGCTCGCCAAACTCGGACAGATGATACCGGCCGTCTTTATAGAAACCGCTAGATGCGGGATCGAGCGCCAGGGCGATATCTTCGCCGGGGCGATAGCCGGCTTTTTCGATCGCCTGGACGAGCAGCTGCAACACCTCTTCGTGCCGGGCCAGCTTGGGTGCGAAACCGCCTTCGTCGCCTACGGTAGTCACCAGGCCTTTGTCCTTTAGCAAGGCCTTGAGCGCGTGATAGGTCTCCGCTCCCCAACGCAAGGCCTCAGCAAAGCGATTTGCGCCGAGTGGCATGATCATGAACTCCTGCATGGCGACGGTTGTCCAGCCCGTATGCGCCCCGCCGTTCATGACGTTCATCATCGGGGCGGGTAGCCGGTACGTGGCGCCACGATTCAGGTGTTCGTAGAGGGGAACGCCCCGGGCGGCCGCGGCGGCGCGGGCGGCGGCCATCGAGACGCCCAGGATGGAGTTGGCTCCCAGACGCGACTTGGTCGGCGTGCCGTCTAGGTCAATCATCTGGCGATCGAGCGCTGCCTGGTCGGCTGCATCGGCTCCGATGACGGCTGGGCCCAATTCGCGGCGAACGTTGTCGACGGCCGAGCGGACGCCCTTACCGCCGTAGCGCCCCTTGTCGCCGTCGCGCAACTCCAGCGCTTCGTTAACGCCGGTGGACGCTCCGGAAGGCACGGCCGCTCGCCCCATGACGCCGCCCTCGAGCAGGACATCGACTTCAACGGTCGGGTTGCCGCGCGAGTCCAGAATCTCGCGGGCGCGCACATCTGCAATCTTCGTGTTCATGGTGTGTTCCTTATGGTTATGATGTGGCGTTAATGGGCCGCGGAAAGGGGGTGGTTGCCGCCACGACCTGGCGCAGCACGCGATAGCAATTGTCTACCTCCGCCAACGTAAAGCCAAGCTTTATCACTTGCTCGGTCACTTTACCCCCATCGGGGATAAATAGCTTTAAATATGTCACGAGCAACGTTGCGCTAAACTCGAAGGAGCTGATCGACTCGTGGCCAACCGAAAGGCGCAAGCGGGCCGCGGCCGGGTCGGCCGGGTCAGGTACGATCAAAAGTCGTCGATCGCTGATGGTCAGGAGCGAGGCCGCGTTGCGCCCATCGATCCAGGCTGGCAATAGACAACAGGCCAGGGCGGTTTCATCGCCTGGCAATTCGTCCTTGAGCGCCGCCAGCAAGCGGGCAATCACGCGGCGTGTGTCCGCGGGATCGTTGGCGCCGGGGTCCGACAGATCATCGAATAATTGAGGCGGCTCTGGCATGCTGGCCCGTCGCAGGCGCTTGTCGCCCTCGCGCGCGAGCCAGCCGCGCAGCAGCGTTGCCGCCGCTTCCACTTCGGCCAGCTGGCCTGCCGGGAACTCCCATACCTGGCGTTCGCAGCCGCCGGCCGCGCGCCAGTTCACGGCCAGCCCAATTGTATCGGCCGACAACTGGGTGATTTCCACGCTGTCGAGTCGCTCCGGCACGCCACCTCGGGCCACAAACCCGTAGCGAATTCCCGCGCGATCCGGCGGCATTAACTCCGCCAGTTCTGTTACCTGTCGGTCGCCGACCAGAAAGACCGCTTCTTGTAATTGGCGAGCGCGGCGAAAGCCCTGCCGCTGGGCGCTACGCATGGCGGGTCTGTGTAAACCCAGAAGAATACGCTCGTCCCGCGCCAGGTCGGAAGCAACGTATTGCTGGAAGCGCGCCGGGAGGCGGGCGTATGCATATTCAGCGGCCGAGTGAGGGTCTGTTTCACGCGCTGTCTCCCGCTGGTGGGAGCCAAACAGCGGCTTCCAGGCCGGCGCGAGTTTCCCGTTCGTGCGTCTGTTGGCCTGGGCCAGCCGGAAGGCTTGCCGGGCGTCATGGGTGATGCGCCGCGCCTGGGCCAGGCCGTGCCAGCGCGGGGGAAGTGGGGCTTCTTCTGGAGCCTGCGAATTGAGGAACGCCTCAATAGCTCTCTGCCGGTAGGCCGGCAGGTCGGCAACTTCCCTCAGTTCATCAAAGTGCGAGTCGCCAGCGGCAACTGTTACCAGCAGGTGCTCCACCTGCCCTTCTGACTCAAACTCAATAGCGCCCAGCATTCGGGCCCGGACAAAGCAGTCTGGCGGGTGGGAAACTGTGCCAACGATAAGGGCGCGCAGAAGTGCGCGGGATTGGGTAAGACTGTTGGGTAACACGCACAGGTCGCCTGGACTGTAGGCGTCCGGGTAAGCAATGGCCGCCAGCCCTAACTGGCCGTCGCTGGCGCGATACTCATAGCGGGCGTGCGGGCCGCCGGCTATGACGATCTGCAATTCAATGAGGTCTTCCTCGTTTATACCCGGTTTCATTCGGCCTAGTCGGATAGTAGTTCAACCCAATGCAGACAGACGCGCCGCGCCTCTAGAAAACACCCGGCGCGCCGGCCGTCGCCCGCACTGCTTGTTGCCAGGAACGGCTCTCCATTTCGGTGAAGCCCCCCTCGTTAAAGCGATAGTCGTTTTTGCGGATGAATTCCTCAAGGTCAGCTCGAAGCCGCCCCCACACTTCGCGTTGGTGATGGATGACCATCGCCCGGGCTGGGCCGGACAGTTCCGATAGCGCTTGGTTTAGATGGGGCAGGCAGAAGCCGTCGCTGGCCTGCCAGGTTGCCACTAGTTCGGGCTCAGCGTGATGGGCCCCGAACTCCCGTATAGCGCGCCACGTTGCCTCATCGCGAGTCCTGCATGCCGGACAGCGCTCCGAGGCAATCGGCGGCGAGCCGGCGCGCCTTCCAAGAAGGCGGCTGATGACGCCATTGCCCGCTTCCTGTGGCTGTGCCAATTCGTCCTCGAGCCGGCGCAGGACGGCATTGTAGAGAATAGCCACGCCCAACGCGCCGCGATAGGTTAGCAATAGCTCGCTATGGGTGGCGCACAAGCCATGGGAGGCGGACATCATCTCCTGGGTTCCCGGATCGTTGACGTACTCATAGAGCATATTGTCGAAAAACCGGTCAATTGCTTGGCTGCTAAGCGCGCATAAACCACACTTGGGTGCGCCCAACGCTTCCAGTAAGTTGAAATAGGGCATGTGGCGAGCACTCACGGGATCGTAACTCCTCCGGCGAGAGCCGATTCGAGAGTCCGTTGCAGCAGGCCCGGCAGCGGTGTCTGAGCCAGAGCCTGGCGCATGGCGGCCGTGGCGTCCGCGTCGCGGAATAGCGACAGGGCTTCGGCCGCTGCCAGGCGGGCTGGCAAAGGGCGTTCGCTATCGAGCAACACGGCCGCAAGACCGGGTATGGCGCGCCTGTCACCGATCAGGCCCAGCGCTTCGGCAGCGGCCGCGGTAACGTCCATGCTATCCGGCTTGCGGGCCAGGCGAGCTAGAAGGGCGTCCACGCCGCGCGACTCGGCCCGAAGGCCAAGGATGTTGGCGGCCAGAGCCGCGCTTGTCGGCTCCGGGTGGCCAGTAGCGTCGAGCAGCCGGCCGACAAAATCCTTATCCCCTTCGTCGAGCGACGCGCCACAGGCCGTGCAGGTTACGGCTTCATACGCATTCTCAGCCCAGCAGGTCGGGCAGTAACGGATCACGGCTTCTCCACCAGCTGCCGGCGAAGGCGCGATTCTACTGCCGCCCGAAATCGCTCGACGCCATCCACTACACTCACCTCATAAAGCTTCTCAATCTGGCGCTCGTCGGGCGCAAGTTGAAAGACGAGCGCAACAAGGTTCTCGCCCCTGGCCACTACAGACAGGCCGGCGATGCGCTCCAGAGGCACGTAGCGCCGCACGCTGCCATAGCGCCCCCCGGTCGGTTCGGCCGTGCGCTCATCCTCGCCAATGAGAATTACCTCTTTGTCGGTCAGGATGGTAATGTGCGCCCCCGACACAGGGCGCGAGAAAGAATGACCCAGGACGGTCAGAACAGGGCGCTGAATCCGAGGTTGCCAGAGATGATCGATCACCGTCTCACCGGGCAGCAGGCTCGCCCGGGCGAAATTCATGAACTTGTAACTGACCGGTTCAAGATAATTGAACTTGTCCCGTTCGCCGGCCCAATTACTCGCCGGTTCAACCGCTGCTGCCGGGCGCAACCGGCTGATAAAGGGCTGGAAGCAACTGAGCGAAACGGTGTTGAACTCAACGGTAGTCGCGCTGGCAACTCCTTCGCTCGTCAGACCCATAATCATCAGCCACGAATAAAGCAGAATATCGCCCACCTCAACGGCGCTGATGTTTGACAAGGAGTAAGCTGTCATCGAAACCTGGCGACCGGCGCGCTCCCAGATGTAAAGCGTTTCGCCGGCAAGAGCCACCAGCCTCTCGGCTGTCCGGCGGCGCGTCCCTATCAGCCGTGGAGCATAGACAATGTAGGGCAAGGCGGGTTCCTCATCGATCAGCCAGCCCGCCGCCCTGTCAAAGGGAGCGGGCAGCGCGTCACGCGTGCGGATGATCCGTGACCAAGTTTCCACGGACCCTCCCCTGTTCCACGCTTCTGAAAGCGGCTCCTTGGTCTGTAGCGACATGTCCTCACCTCATGTCCAGTGTGGCCGGCGAGACGATGGCTTGACCCGGCCGGCCCCTCATAGCCAACCCCTCCGAGATGACTATGAGGGGCCACAAGGAGAGAGAAGTCGTGTTAGCCGTGGCTCGACAAGGAGCCAGACCGATCGCCTCAGGAATGAATGGAGCGGCCGCGCCGGGAGGCAGGGCGTAGACCGGGCGACAGATACCCGCTGGAGTCCGGTCCCGCGGTAGAGTGCTTGGAGCGGCAATGCCCATCGTCATAGTTATGAACGCCCTCTATCCTCGCCATCGGGCAAAAAAAAGCCTCTACCAACGACGGGGATCGCTGATAGAGGCTATCATCCGGGTGTCCCGGCTATTCTCTCACTCCCGTGAGCCGGCGAGCCTCATCGCCATTTGTAGTTGTTGACCCCCTTTGGGGACGCTTTCCTAATTCATTGTACCGCCTTTTCACAAGTAGTGGCAACTTCCTTTCAGCAACCCACGCTACGCCGTCATCGCTATGGCTTCGCGGTCAGGGCTGGCTTCCCCGCCAAAAACGGCTTGGTAGATGTCTCGGCCAAAACTGGTTGGAAGCGGTTGCCCCTCAAGCAGCCTGAAGGTACGCGTTCCGTCGGTCCGACGCTCGGCCCGTAAAAAGATGATGTCGGCTCGCCCCATTTCATAAAAGGCGCGAGCAAACTCATACATGTGAGTAACAAAGAATACCTTGATACGCGCCTCAACTAACGCCCGCGTGATCTGGCCGGCGATTTCTGAACCTTCCCGCTCGTTTGTGGCCGCGAACGATTCGTTAAACAGCATGAGCGCGTCCGGAGTCAGCCGGTCAACAACGGCGCTCATCCGGGCCAGTTCTTCGTCCAGTTTGCCGCTCTTCATTGACACATCTTCTTTGCGCTTGAAGTGGGTGAAGACCCCAGCGCATACATTAGCGCGAAAGTCAGCCGCGGCGACGAACATGCCAGCCTGCATCATTAATTGAGCCAGGCCAATGCTGCGCAGGAAGGTGGACTTACCGCCCTGATTGGCGCCCGTAATGATGCCCAGAACCTTACCGTCTGCGTCCACGTCATTGCCCACGATAGCCTGCCCCATCGTCAGGGCAAGGCAGGGGTCATATAGTCCGTGAAAGGAGTGGCTGCGGGCGCTAATTGGCTCGGGTGTTGGAAAGGCCACGGGACTGCCAAGCTGCGCCAGCCGGTCGTGCAGATTCATGCAGCCGATATAGAAGGCCAGCTCGATTTGCAACATTTTAAGGTAACTGTCGATATGGTCGGAGGCCTGCGCCAGCGCATTGGCCGCCAGATTGATTCCTCTATTCTTGATTTCCGCCAGGGCTCGCGAACCGGCGTTATCGCGGGGGTGGAGGCGGAACGAATACACCGGCGGTTTGCGCGAGAAGACTTCCTTTAACCAGCTCTGATTGCGCTCGTTTGGCAGGCGCAACACGTAGTCGGCGCCTTCGTTGCCGCGGCCCAGCCGGGCGCTAATCAGCACGCCGTTGCGGAGGGCAAGCTGGCTAAGCTGGGTCTCTACTGTCTCAAAGTATTCGTCATTGAGTTCCCGTTGCAGCATGGCAAAGAATGTCCTAAAGCCGGTGGACTCGAAATTCTCGCCCTGCGTATCAGCAATAGACTTAAGGCGACGCAAAAGGCTAACAAACAACTCCATCAAGTCGCGTGAGCTGGATAACACCCCGCTGGGCGTGCGCGTGAATATTCCCAACCAGAGGCTTCTCTTTGTCTTTTCTGCTTCTATGGGGATTTGATAAAGCTGCCGCACGATTTCCGCATTCCTAAGGCAATCGCGCAAGATTTCCTGCCGGTAGCGTATCTCTTCCGGATCTGTTAGGCCGTTGAGAACCGCGGTGCGGGTGATGGAATACAGAAACTTATCGCCCAGGGCCATTGCATCCAGCAACGTAGGCAGTTCCAGGTCCTGGCTTAGGTGCGGCTGGTTCGCCGGCAGCGGGGTGTCGGGGTCGAAGTCCCGGTCTTTGAACATCAGATTTACTTTCATCCGGCGATCCGCTCCTTCAGGGTTCCGTAGGTCAGGCCGTGCTTGGCTGCAATGTGGATGGCATAGGACAGGCCATCAGCCGGCTGCCGGATGATCTTATAGGTTCGTTGGGCCGGGTTATCGGGGACGACCGTGCTGACCATGCTAATCGTTTGCGGGGCTAACACCGACAGTTCGTCGATAAACGTAACGCACACCCCCAAGGCATCCAGCCTGATCATCTCCTCCAGAACGCGTTTGCTCAAGAACAGCGCATCTTCCAGGGCAGTGGAGGTGAAGATCTCGTTCATGATAATGATGCTATCGCCGGTGGCCTGTTCCAGAATGCGTCGGATGCGAACCAGATCATCCTGCAGCTTGCCATGCAGATTGCGGATATCCTCTTCCTCTTCGAAGTGGGTAAACAGCGTGTCGTATAGAAAAAGGCGCGCCTCTTTCCCCGGAACAGGGCAGCCGAGGCGGGCCAGAAAGTGGAGCTGGCCGAACATACGGGCAAACGTTGTCTTTCCACCCTGGTTCGGGCCTGAAACCACAATAATGCGTTCAGCCTGACGCAGATGAAAGTCGTTAGTGATAACCGCACCGCCTTCGGCGCTCCGCAGGTGGGCCAGGGCCAGATCGAATCCGCCGATGACACGGACGGCCTTGTCGGTGCTCGTTACCGAGGGGTAGCAGAAGTTCAGTCCCCTGCGCTTAATCGGCTCAATATATTCCAGATATCCGAGATAAAATTGGATTTCGCGGTCAAAGCTGCGGATGACTGGATCGAAAAAGGATGAATGCTCCTGATAGTATCGCTCCAGTTCGCTAAACACCTCGGGGTGGAGCTTGGCGACAAAATCCAGGATGTTCGCCTCGATATGATTCATGCCGCCGTGGATGACCAAATCGACGGTGTAGTTCTTGGCGTCCTTCTGTCTGAATTTTGCAAACGTCGCCTCGACAACGCGGCTGTAGTCGATTTCATCCTCGTATGGCCGCACCTGCACAACATCGCCCTTGATGAGGATGCTGTAGCGAACGGCCGCGAGATCTTCCTTCCGTTGCTGCGTGTCCTCGGCCAGTCTGACGAACTCGACCGATCGGGTGTGGCCGCTGATGTATGTCCGAAAGTCGATGAGGGCGCGCGATTGGAGGGTCGATGCAGACAAAGCGGCTGCCAGTTGACGAACCGCGTCAATGTAAATGGCTGCCGCTTCGAGGAACCAACCGCGATGATGATAGCGATAGTGGAGCTTGGCCGTCATGTCCAGATAACGTCGCGCCACGGCCATCTTCTCCGCAAAGTCGCGCACGTCACGTTGCAGGGCCTCCCCTTCCAGGTCGCGGAAGACTTCCTGCCGATAGCGCACGGTGGCTGAGTCGCGCGGCGCCTGGTAAAAGAATGGTGCCAGTTTGTATTCCTCCTTCTGCGCGACGATGGCGTCGATCACCTGATCCAGGTTGAGATCAGTAAAAAACGCTGGCGTCCCGGCCTCCTGATGATCCAGATGACCGTTCGCGGGGGTGAAGAGCAGGCTTTGTTTGAGCATGGCAGACTTTTGCCGGTTAACCGCCAGGAAAAGAAAAAGCCTCTACCGGGCGGTGACCGCGGTAGAGGCTATCAGTCCGAAAACGGTTATGGCGAGCCTCATCGCCGTATTCAAGAGCCTCGTCGCGAGCTGGCTCGCAGACGAACTCCATCAGGATTATACCCTGAGATAGTGTGGACGGGCAATTCTCTAATCTGTCGGACAACCACCGCGCCGGGCCCAAGGACCTATCACGATTTTCTGGCCGAAAGCCCTATCTGGTTTTCTTCCAGAATAACCAGCTCGCTGTCATCGTCGTAGACCAGGAATTCGGCGTAGCGACCCCAGTCTACCAGGGTGTCCATCTGGTGCTCAGCTTCCTCCGGTGGAAAGTCCAATTCCAGGGCGGTCTTGACGACTTCCCAATTGAGTTGCTTCTTCTCCGCCGCCATCAGCATGGCGCGCAACCAGCGAAAAACCGGCAGGCGGCGGATTCGGGCAGCGAAGATCTCCTTGCGCCCCTGGATGCGCGCCCCGGCGAACGTCTCGCCCAATGGCGTCAGGACGATCACCCCTGCGGCAACAGTGACAAACCCCAGTAGTTCGGCCGCCTCAATCAGATGCAGCATCTGATCCAGCTCGATCTCCAACTGATCCTCGAGCCACGCAATGCTGGCCCGGTCGTTTGGTTCTTCGGCCAGGGTTTCGAGCAGCGCCGCCAGATCGCTGATGGCGACTGGCGGAAGGCGGCGCGTTTCGCCCGGCTCGCCCGGGGCCGTGCCCATTTCAACGGGTTCCGGCTGCGTTTGCCCCACCAGCAAGGCGTACACCTGGTCAACCATCCTTTGAAAGGGTTCCGATTTGCGATGTCGGGGATGCGGCAAGTGGTTGGCGATTTCATGCACAATGTGGCCGGGATTCTTATCCATCACCACAATGCGGTCGGCCAGCAACACGGCCTCATCAATGCTGTGGCTGACCATCAGAATCGCTTTGGTCGGGATGCTGCCCGTGGTCCAGAGTTCCAGCAACTCGCCGCGCAGGGATTCGGCGCTGAGCACGTCCAGAGCGGAGAAGGGCTCGTCGAGGCACAGGAACTCCGGTTCGGTCACCATGGCGCGGGCAAAGCCCACCTTCTGGCGCATGCCGCC
Organism: uncultured Ardenticatenaceae bacterium; assembly: GCA_964608255.1. Taxonomy (GTDB): domain Bacteria; phylum Chloroflexota; class Anaerolineae; order Promineifilales; family Promineifilaceae; genus Promineifilum. Next base: position 4,631 of record CAZSOD010000032.1, on the reverse strand, counting down.
GGACAGCTCGCGCGGATAAGCGGTTTCAAAGCCATCGAGACCGACGCGATCCAGTGCGTCGACCGCGCGGGCCGCGCGTTGCTCGGGCGGCACGCCTTTTACCTGTAGCGCGACCTCGACGTTTTCCTGCACGGTGAGCCACGGAAACAGGGCGAACGTCTGGAAGACAATGGTCGCGTGCGGGTTGACGCCGGTGAGCGGCGCGCCGCGATAGAGTACGCGACCGGCGGAAGCCGTTTGCAGGCCAGTGATGATGCGCAGCAGGGTGCTCTTGCCGCAGCCCGACGGCCCTAGCAGCGCCAGGAACTCGCCCTCGCGCAACGTCAGACTGACGCTCTCGATGGCTGTGAACCGGCGATCGCCCGCGCCGTACTGCTGCGTAATCCCCTGTAGCTCGATGAGTATGTCCCCCGGAGTCATAGCTTTACTCCATGCGGTATTTGCTTTCCGCCAGCCGGTAGAGCTGTCGCCAGAACAGGCGGTTAATGATGATCACCGTCACCACCATGGCCAGCGTCGCCGCCAGCACCAGTGAATAGTCCCCGCTTCCGGTGGCTGTGGCGATAAGTGAACCGATGCCGGTTACGTGGTACGTCCGGCCGCCGAACTCGACATGTTCGGCCACGATGCTGGCATTCCACGCGCCGCCGCTGGCAGTGATGCCGCCGGTGACCAGGAAGGGAAACAGCGCCGGCAGAATGAGCGTCTTCCAAAGGCCGCTGCGTCCCAGGTGCATGAGCGCCGCCGTATACTTCAGGTCCTGGGGGATGGCGCTGGCTCCGGCAATGACGTTGAATAACAGGTACCACTGGGTGCCCAGGAGCATGAGCAAGACAGCGGCGAGGTTCAGCCCACCCGGCAGACCGAGTATGAGCAGCAGCAAGACGGGAAACAGCGCTGTGGCGGGAACCGACGCGGCGATTTGCACCAGCGGCTGGAGAACGGCCGCTACGCGCCGGTTTGTGCCAATAGCCACGCCCACCGGAATAGTCCAACTGAGCGCGACGAGCAGCGCCACCAGCACCCGCAGCAGTGTCGCCAGTAGCCCGATGCCGATCTCGGCCCACTGCGTGGCGGGTAATGCCGCCAGCACCTGCGCCGCCCTTACGCCACCATACAAAAGCAATGCGCCGACGAGCAGCCGGGCGATTGTGGCTACGGGAGAAGAGCGCGAACGGCGCGCTGCGTTTGTGGGCAGGGGATAATGGTGGATGAACCAGTTATCTAGCCGTTCGGCAGCCGGCGCGAATAGCCGTTGGGAGAGCGTGTGGGCCAGCCAGGAGTCGCGCCATACTTCGTAGAACCACGACGTGGCTGGCTCGTGGTCTTCAACCGTTGATACGGTAAAACGGTCAGTCCAGGCCAGCAACGGCCGCCAGAGTAATTGGTCGAGCAGGATGATGACCGCCACCAGGGTGATCAGCCCCAGGGCGATGGCCCGGTAGTCCTGCTCATTGGCCGCTTGCTGAAGATAGGAGCCGATTCCCGCCAGGCGGAAATCCTTCTCTCCGACTGTGAAAGTTTCCGCAGCCATGAGAAAGAACCAGCCACCGGCCCAACTCATCATGCTGTTCCAGGTCAGGCTTATCCCCGCAAACGGTAACTCTAACGTCTTAAAGCGCATCCATGAGTTCAGGCGGAAAATGTTGCTGGCTTCACGCAGTTCCTTGGGTACTGTCGTCAGCGATTGGTACCACGCAAACGTCAGGTTCCAGACCTGGCTGGTGAAGATGAGGACAATGGACGCGAGTTCGGCGGCGAGCTTCAGCGGCAGAATGGCGCTGAGGCTCAACAGCACCACCGGCAAGAAAGACAGGATCGGCACGCTTTGCAGGATATCCAGCAGGGGCATGAGGACAAGCTCGGCCCGGGGGTTATAGGCTGCGATTCGTCCGTAGAGGAGCGAAAATATGAGCGAGAGGATATAGGCAGCGGTCATCCGGCCGACGGAAAACAGCGCGTACCAGGGAAGCGCAGCCCATTCCAGCGAAATAGCTGGCCCGGCAATAGCTGGCGGGGCATTGAACGCCAGTCGCACGCCGGTATAGAGGGCAACGGCGATCAACAGGAGGCCGAGGACATCGCCCCATGAAAAGAGCCGGCCCGCTTTTGGCCCTGTTCCAAATTGCCGTGCTTCCATAAAGCGCCTCAATGACCGCCGCGCCTGAATGGCACTGGCGCACGTCAGGCGCGGCCGGCGTGCGTCACATCCGGCCTATTATAGTGTGAACATCAAAGAGATGCGCTATGAAGCGACGACGCAACCGGGTGCAAGGCCGGGAGTGCGTGCCGCCGGCGCAGGCTCGTTCCCGCCTTCCGGTTCACCACACGAAGGGGACGAGTCGCTTCGTCCGCCGCATGTAGGCAGCATACGGCGCGCCGAGGGCAGCGACGAGAGCGCGCTCTTCGAGGCGAATGCGATAGGTGAAGGTGACCAAAATGGCCAGAGCCACTAGCACAAACCCTAGCGGGTGGCCGAGCATCAGCGCTGTGCCCAGAATTGACAGGATGCTGCCGCTGTAGGCCGGGTGGCGAATGCGCCGGTAGGGCGGGGCGTCTACAACGCGCTGGTCGGCAAAGGTGGCAACGTCCACGGTGAAGAAGCGACCGAGCGTGTGAATGGCCCAGCGGCGCAGCGCGAACCCGGCCAAGACGATAACGATGCCCAGAGTGAAGAGCCAGGGCCGGTGATAGGGCAGCGTGTCTTGCGGCCGGAAGTGCGCCAGCAACCCGGCGGCGATCAGCCCCAGCGACAGGCCGAGACGAAAGAACTGGTGCGAGTGGCCGTCGCGAACGTCGGCCGCCCCGGGTCGGGGGTGTTTGGTGATTGAATCGAACACGTCCGGCGTCGCCCAAATGACGAGGACGACGACGAATGTCAGGGCATAGGCCGGGAGGGTGAAGAGAGAGGGCATGGGAGTGACGAGTGACGAGTTCAAAAAGGGAGCGCCGTCCGTCCGTGGCCGATCGCGGCTAGAAGTAAGCTATTGTTGTCCGACCCCGGACAACCGGAATTCGACAACTACAGTTCAAATGCCATACCCACGGACGGAGCCATGACTGTGCCGGTAAGATCGCTGGCGGCCCAGATACGGCTGGCGGCGGCCGTCCATTCGGCGTTTGTCCAGCCATAGCCGGGGTTGCCGGGGCCATCGGGATGGCCGCTCAAATGCATGAGCAGGGTGCGGCGTGGTTTCAGCATTCGCGCATAACGCAGGACGTTCTCGAACGACGGGTGCGTGACGCGACGGCGCGGCCGATGCCAGAACGTTGTATCGATGAGCAGGAAGTCAGCTCCGGCCAGCAGGTCCAGGGCTGTGGCTCGCGCCTCATCCGGCGCGGCCAACCATTCATTTTCACTGTCGATATCCCACAATAACACCGCTTTGGCCCGCTCCGTTGCGATAACGTACGCCGCCGTGCTAAAGACGGTCTGATCGCCGGCACTGCTTTCGCCGGCGGCGATGTCGGCTGTGTAGTGGCCGATGCTGACCGGCGTGACGCGCACGCCTGGCAGGTCAAGCGGTAGCGGCGGCAAGAGTGTGCCCGGCGGCTCTGACTCGGCCGGTAGCCGCGGCTCCAGGTAGGTGCTCAGGACGTGGGATTGCTCGCGCGCCAGCCAGGCGACCGTACCCGCACGGGCGTAGAGGGGGACGCGGCCGGCCCGCCGGCCGCGCCGCCGGCGGTTGTGGTGTTCGGCGACGCACAACCGGTTCAGTTCGGCCACGTGGTCGGGGTGCCAGTGAGTCAGGGCGATGCCATCGAGTCGGGCGGCCGGGCCTTGCAAGTAAGGGCTGTCGTTGAGGCTATCAACCACGCCGTGGCCAGCGTCGAAAAGCAGGTGGTGGGCGGTGTGGCCGGCGTCGTCAAGGCTGAGCAGCGAGGCGGACGTGTTGGCTTGCCGGTCGGGGCCGAGGCAACGGCCGCATTCGCAGCCGAACTGCCGCAGGAGTGGGCCGTCGAGCCCGTTGATGTGGAGGAGGTGTTTCATTCGGAAAGCGGTAAGCAACAGGCAACGGGGAGGGGCAGCAGGTCGGTAGGTCAGTGAATCAGGGGGGCAGTCGAGCCGTCAGGCGAGTCCTGAGGTGCTTCATCCGCGGCCGTTGGCCGCCGTTCCTCCAGCCACGCCGCGACATGGTCGACGACGGCGGCGGACGCGGCGGGTTCTTCCAGGTCGAACCAGACAATGCGCGCGTCGTTGGCGCGAAACCAGGTCGCTTGCTGGCGGGCGAAGCGGTGGGTTTCGAACTTGATGCGGCTCACGGCCTCTTCGAGGCCCATCTCGCCGCGCAAGTGAGAGAGAAGCTGGCGATAGCCGAGTCCGGAGAGCGGAGGTTCCTCGGCATAGCCGGCATCGCGCAGCCGGCGCACTTCGTCCAGCAGCCCGGCGGCCATCATGGTATCCACGCGAGCATCGATGCGGGCATAGAGCGAGGGCCGCGGGCGGCTCACACCAATGACAGCGGTGTCGTAGGGCGGCGGCGTCTTGCGCTGCGCTTCCGACATCCGCCGGCCGGTTACGAGGATAACCTCCAAAGCGCGGATCACGCGGCGGGCGTTGCGCGGGTCGATGCGCCCGGCCGCGGGCGCATCGAGCGCGGCCAGCCAGCGCGCGGCCTCTGCCTCGCCCA
>CAZSOD010000031.1:0-27705 GCA_964608255.1 uncultured Ardenticatenaceae bacterium | reverse complement strand
TGATGGTGAAGCGCGGGCCGCAGTTGGTGCAGTTGATGAACGGGTAGCGGTAGCGGCGGTCGGCCGGGTCGGCCATTTCCCGCAGGCAGTCGTCGCAGACGGCCATGTCGGGCGAGATGGGCTGGAACGCGCCCGGCTCCGGCCGCGATTCGAGGATGTCGAAGCGGGTAAACCCATTGGCCGGGCGGGCCTCGGCGCTCAGGCTGTCGACGCGCGCCAGCGGCGGCAGTTCGTCGCGCAGGGCGGCGGTGAAACCGGCCAGCGCCGCCGCCGGGCCGTCAACGACGATGTCGACGCCGGCCGAGGTATTGCGCACCCAGCCGGTCAGCGCATAGCGCTGGGCCAGCCCATAGACAAACGGCCGGAAGCCGACGCCCTGCACGATGCCGGTGATGTGGACGCTGAGTCCTTGGGCCGCGGTCATCAGCCTGTAGCGCGTGCCTCCAGGCTCGCGCGCGCAAACCCGGAGGTTTGCGCTACATCAACCTGCGCCACGACCCACTCCAGCCACCCGTCTAGCCCTTCGCCCGTGCGGCAGGAGAGCGGGAAGGTGACGAGGCCGGGGTTCAGCGCGCTCACGCCGCGGCGAAAATAGTCCATGTCAAAGGGGACATACGGCAGCAGGTCGATTTTGTTGATCACCAGCGCGTCGACGCCGCGGTAAGCGCCGGGATACTTGTAGGGCTTGTCGTCCCCCTCGGGAATGGAGGCGACGAGGACGCTCTTGTGCGTGCCCAGGGCGAAATTGACCGGGCAAACCAGATTGCCCACGTTCTCGACGATTAGCAAGTCGATTTCGGGCAGGCGGAGGGTCTCCAGCGCGCCTTGCAGCATAACGGCATCGAGGTGGCACTCGCCGCCGGTGTTGATCTGCACCGCGGTCGCGCCGGCCGCCGCCGCCCGATCCGCGTCGAGACTGGTGGCGATGTCGCCGTCGATGACGGCCACCCGCAAGCGACTGCCGAGGGCGCTGACCGTGCGCTCGACCAGGCTGGTTTTGCCCGCGCCCGGGGAGGCCAGGAAGTTCAGGCTGAAGACGCCGGCCGCGTCCAGCGCGGCGCGATTGCCGGCTGCCAGCCGCTCGTTCGCGCCCATGATTCTTTCAACAACAGGAACTCGTTGGGTCATGATATGTTTCCGAAACGTGACGCGACTTGCATTGGCACGGCTGCAACGGCATGTTGTTCCGTTTTCACCTTGGTCTTTCGCGAAATCCGTAGCGCGTCATTCTTGGCGCAGTCGAGAGTTACCCCGGCGGCGCGGCGTATTCCGGCGCCTCGCTCACGTCGATGGCCTCCAGGTAAAACTCCTCTCCGGCGACCACGCGCACATCCTCGCTGCCGCAGGCCGAGCAAGGCAGGGCCTGGCGCGGGCTGTAGATATGGCCGCACGCCTGGCAGGCCAACTGCGCGGGCACGCGCCGGAAATGAAGCGTCGCCCCGGCGGCGGTTGTGCCCTCGCTGATAATGTCCCAGTAGAATTGAACCGACTCATCGACCAGGGTCGACAACTCGCCGATCACCAGATAGAGGTCCGTCACGCGCGCCGCGCCAGCCTCGCGCCCGTGGCGCGTGGCGATCTCCAGAATGCTTTCAGTGACGGCTAGTTCGTGCATGACGGCGCGGAACCCATTTCAGTAAGCTTCATGGGGAGCTTAGCACCGGCGGGTATGTCTGGTCAGTGACATATGCCATGAATCGACCATGACAAGTGTCACCACCCGGGAAGCGGAGGACTCAGGGTGGGTTTAGCTAAGCGGCTGCCGTCGCAGCACGATTACGGTGAAATCGTCAGCCTGGGGCAGGCCCTCGGAAAACACTACTGCGCCCTGGATGACGGCCGTCAGCAGTTCCTCGGCGCTCGACCACGACCGGGAGCCAACGATGGCCTCCAGACCCTCGTCGTCCAGAAAGTCGCCCGACCGGTTCCGCGCTTCAGTAATGCCGTCGGTGAAAAAGACGACGTAATCGCCCGGCGCCAGGAAACAGGTGTGTTCCTCGACCAGCGCCCCGTCGAACGCCCCCAGGAGCAGGCCGCGAGCGCGCAGGGGTTCGATTTCCCCGGTGGCGGTGTGGAGCCAGAGGGGCGGATTGTGGCCGCCGTTGGCATAGATCAGGCAACCCGTGTCGGCGTCCAGGATGGTGTAGAAAGCGCTCAGGAAGAGCGGCGACGCCTCGTCGCTGCGAATGAACTCGTTAAGGCGGCGCAGCGCTTCGCCCGGCCCCAGACCATCGAGAGCGTAGTTGTGGAGCAAGGTGCGGCTGACGGCCATGTAGAGGGCCGCGGGCACGCCTTTGCCGGTGACGTCGGCGATGACAATGTGCACCCGGGAATGGTCGTCGGGTTGGACGGTGAAGTCATACAGGTCGCCGCCTACCTGGCGGGCGGCGCGGTAACCGGCAGCGAACTCGTAGCCAGCCACCTGGGGGCAGCCGCGCGGCAAGAGGCTAAGCTGGATGCGCCGGCCGATAGCCAGCTCTTCTTCCATGCGCTGCCGCTCGACCTCTTCCTCCATCAGCCGCCGCGTGCGCGCCGACATGATGTTCATCACGTGTATGGCGAATTCGGGCGTCTCGTGGATCAGGCGCAGGAATCGCGCGCGGTCGATGCGGACCACGGCTACCTGGCCGACGGCGGTGGCCGTGGCGCTCCGTGGCCGATCATCGACCATAGCCATCTCGCCAAGGATCATCCCCGGCAGTAGGTAGTCGATTTGCTTGCCCTGCACCGTGATCGCCAGTTCGCCTTCGAGCAGGACGAACATGGCGTCTCCCGGCTCGCCTTCGCGGATGATGCTCTCGCCAGCCGGGATCATCAGTTGGTCGTGGCCCGTGGCCAGCAAAGTCATTGCTTCCGGTGGCAGCATCGTCGCGGCGGGCAGGGTCAAACGTTGGCGCGTGGTCATGGCTGGCGAGAGGTTTCTGGCTGGTTGATAACGCCCCGTTTGACGAACGTCAATTCGTTGCGCCCCTCCGGCGTTACGCAATAGAGTAGCTCATCAGTTAGCTGGCGCATCATGTGGACGCCCAGCCCGCCGAGCGGCCGATCTTCCAGCGGCAAATTGATATCCGGAGGGGGGACTTGCGTCGGGTCAAACAACCGGGCGCTATCCGTCAGGATGACGCGCAGGTCCGCCCCTTCCACCTCGACGCACAGGCTGACGGGGCCGGGCCGGCCGTCGTAGCCGTGGAGCAGAACGTTGGTCACAGCCTCGTTGACCGCCAGCACCAGGTCGCCGGCGTCATCTTCGCTTCCGCCTAGCGTGACGACCGCGCGTTCCAGGAACTCGCGCATGTCGTTCAGGTCGCGCACAACGGCCTCGGTGTTGCGCATGGTCAGGGATTTCATCAGAATGACTGGACCGCGGACTTGATGCTGTCGTGGATTTCCAGAAACATATCGTAACCGGCTGTTGAAAGGGCTTTGAGGCCGTTACGTGATGGTTTGACCAGCTTGAGATGGGGCGATCGGTAGGTGCCACGCACAAGACCGCTGGCGGCCGCGGCTTCGTCGCTGGCGTCTGCGCTGCGCAGTAGTAAGTAAACGGCATGAATGGCTCGCAAGCCAGCGCTGCTGATATAGGGGACGCCGCTCAGGTCGAGAACCATGTCGCGGGCGCCGTCGGCATATTCGGCCCGCGCTCGTGCCTCCAGCGCCTCTTGAGCGACCAGGTCGCCCGTCAGTTGCAGGATGGTCACCCGCGCCTTGCCGGTCTCGTGCCAACTTGTAATCTCCATGCCTGCCGCCTCCCATAAGCGTTGTGTAAAGCTGCGTCGCGCGCGAATGGCCCTCGCGCAAGGTGGTCTATATAGTACCTAGCGACAGGCGCGCGGTCAACGGATGTGCGCCGTTAGTGGGGTGACGAACCTCAGAGAGAAGGGAGTGGGACGCGAACGCCACCCCTGTGGGTTGCCTGGCGTCGTTCCCGGGCTGGCTATTCGCCTCCGGCAGGGTTGCGCCACATGTGGCTATAGTCGAGCGCGACGAAGCCCGCGGCCTCATACAGCCCGCGCGCCGGTGTTTCAGCGATGCCTGTGCCGACGCAGGCGTAGGTCGCGCCTAGAGCAGCCAGGCGACCTAACCCCTCGGCCATTAGCGCCCGGCCTAGCCCGCGCCGCTGGTGGCGGACGGCTACCCCCAACGGCTCGAACACCCCCAGATGGTTGGTCTCGTCGAGCCAGACCAGGGCAAAGGCGGCCATTTCGCCGTCCGCGGCGACGGCGACCAGGTCGAGTTCGGGCCGGTAGGTGGGCATGGCCTGGACGCGCCGGTGGCGGGCGGCGGTCATGAAGTCGGACTCGAACGCCGCGCGCTGGACGGCCGCGCGGGCTTCGCTTTCCGCCTCTCCGGCTACGTGGCGCAGGATGTAACCCGGCGGCGGCGGCGACGCAATGGGGCTGCCGATGCGTTGGCCGTAGACCACCCGACCCATCTCTGTCAGCCGGAAGCCGCGCTTGCGCAGGGCAGCCCGGCGCGGCGTGTCACGCGTGAAAGCCGGGAGCATGAACCCGGGCGTGCTGCCTTCATGGGTTGTCGACTGGTAGTAATCCACGCACCAGTCGAGCGCCGCATCGAACAGCGCTGGATAATCGGGATGGACAATGATCTCGGCCTGCCCCTCTTCCGGCCAGGCGAAGGCGACGAGGCGGGAACCATCGAACCACAGGCGTGTCTGGCGCAAGTGGCCGTCGTCATCGTCAACGGCGCGTGACCAGTCCAGGTCGCCGACGGTCAAATACACAGGCGGCCCCATGCGGCGAAGAACGTCGCTGAGTAAGCCACGCATGAGCGCGTAGTCGTTGTCGTTATGGAAAAGGCGGCCGCGAAAGGCGGGATATGACGTCATGGCGACTTCGCTGGCGGTTACGCTGCCCTTTCCCCGCTGACGTTCTGGGGCGACGCGAGACTGGTCATGTGTATCTGTCGGCTAGCCACCGCCGGCGTTGCAGTTCGTAAAGCACAATCGCGGCCGCGGCGTTGACCGAATAGGAATCAACACCGGCGGGCATGGGGATAGTAACGTGGTGTTCCACAGCCGCGGCCACAGATGGCGCCAGACCTTCCGCTTCGTTGCCCATCAGCACGGCCACGGGCGCATCGGGAAGCACGAGGTCGGGCAGCGCCAGGCCGCCCCCGGCCGCCGTGGCGACCGGGACAACGCCGCAGCGAGTCAGGTCAGCCAGCAGCGCGCCGGCCGAGTCGTAACTAATGATGGGCAGCCTGAAAATGCTGCCGCGGCTGATGCGCGTGGCCCGAGGGTGGAAGGGGTCGCTGGCCCCAACGACGAGAAGCGCCGCCGCTCCACCGGCGTGGGCCGTCCGTGTGAGCGCGCCGGCGTTGCCGGGGTCGGTAATGTCCACGGCCGCCAGCAGGAGCGAAGGAGCTGCGGCCCGGGCGAGCGACGGGTGGGGCTGTCTGGCGTTAGTCGTGGGTCGTGGGTCGTCCGCCGCGGTTGGTGGCCGGCCGGCAGCGCTTAGAATGCGCTCCAGCATTGCGTCCGCCGGCAGCCGCACCAGGCAGAGGATGTGGCCCAGGTCGCGCCCTTCGGTTAACTCGGCCACCACCTCGTCCGGCGCGTAGACCAGGGGGACGCCCGCCGCGAGCAATGCGGCCGCCAGGTCGCGGCCGCGCGGACTTCCGGCGAAGCGCTCCGTCGTCAGCGCGGCGGTCAGAGGCGCTCCCGCCCGCAGCGCTCGCTCCACCAACCGGCTCCCCTCGATTGAGTAGAGGCCGGTCAGCTCCCGCCCGCGACCGCTGCTGACGCGACGGATCATCTCCGCCGCCGACTGCCAGCGTGAGGATTGGTTCATAGCTCACCCCGGATTGTACCGGGTCGCCGGTAGACTTGCTAAACTCAGGGGGGCGTCGGCTGCCGCAGTGGTAGGCTGGCCGACGGCGGAGCACCGGACGATTGCCCGCGGCTTCGGTCAATGTCAATTGAGAGCATGCGACTGACTACTGACGAATCTCGTCCAGGGAGATAGTGAATGAAAGACTACATGTACCTCGCTCTGGCGGAGCAAGACGGCGTGCGCGGTTATGCGGCGGCGACAACCCACCTGGTGGAGGCGGCGCGCGAGCGCCACGATACGTCGCCAACGGCCACCGTAGCCCTTGGCCGCGCGCTGACCGCTTGCGTCCTGATGAGCGGGCTGCTCAAGACGGGCCAGCGCGTCGCTCTGAAGTGGGAGGGCACCGGGCCGCTACGCAAGATCGTCGTCGAGGCTGATGCCAAGGGGCGTGTGCGCGGCTACGTGGCCGCGCCGCAGGTGGATCTGCCGGGCGTGAGGGGCGAATTGGATATCCCCGCGGCCATCGGCCATGCAGGCCTGCTGACCGTCGTGCGCGATCTGCAACTGCCGGAGTTGGCCGAGGGCGCCGTTCATTTAGCGACCAGCGACGTCGCCGGTGATTTGCAGTACTTCCTCGAACAGTCCGACCAGGTGCCGTCGGCGGTGGAGATCGGCGTCTCGTTGAACGAAGACGGCAGCGTGGCCGCGGCTGGGGGTATCCTCATCCAGCCCTTGCCGCCCTACGTCCCGGAAGTCGTTGAGCGGTTGAAGGAGCGGCTGCAGGAGATGCCGCCGGTGACGGCGATGCTGGCCGACGGCCAAAAGCCGGAAGCCATCCTCGATGAGGTTTTTGAAGGGCTTAACCACAAGCTGCTGTCAAAGTACCCGGTGCGCTTTGAGTGCAATTGCAGCCGCGAGCGCACCGAGGCGGCCCTGGTATCGTTGGGGCGCGAAGAGCTCCAGGCCATCCTTGACACGGAGGGGGAGACGACCGTGACGTGCCAGTTCTGTCGCCGCGAATACGTCTTCACCCGGGACGACCTGGAGGCGCTGCTCGCCGACATGGAGTAAACAAAAACCGCACGGCCGAATGACCGTGCGGTTTGGCTGTCGGGGTGGCCGGACTCGAACCGGCGACCTCTTCGACCCGAACGAAGCGCGCTACCAGACTGCGCCACACCCCGAACAGCGTGAATTATAGATGGTTTTGGGCGGGATGCAAGTTAGGGGCTAGGTTCTAGGGATTAGGGAAGAAGCGCCTCGCCACTGCGACGCTTCCCTAGCCCCTAGAACCTAGAACCTAGAACCTGGCCCCTAGAACCTGGCCCCTAAGCTGCTACAATAGCGCCACCACCCCGATACCCGTGTATCTGGTAATAGAGGTCTGAGCGGTTGAAGTCGAGAACCTTGCGTTTGTTTGTTGGCGTTGCCATCAGCGCTGTGTTTATCTGGCTGGCCCTGCGCGGCCTGCACCTGCCTGACGTGTGGGTCAGCCTGCGCTCGGCCGACTACGTGTGGCTTATCCCCAGCATTGCCGTCTACTTTTTGGCCGTGTGGGCGCGGACCTGGCGGTGGGATTACTTGCTGCGGCCGATCAAGCAGATCTCCCTGCGCCGCCTCTTCCCCGTCGTCGTCATCGGCTACATGGGCAACAACGTCTACCCCTTCCGGGCCGGGGAGGTGCTGCGCGCCGTGGTGTTGCGCCAGCAGGAAAACGTCCCAGTCAGCAGCAGCCTGGCGACGATCATTGTCGAGCGCGTCTTCGACGGCCTGGTCATGCTACTATTCGTTTTCGTGGCCCTGCCCTTTGCCCCGCTGCCGAGCGACAACATCCGTTTCGTCGTCGTCCTGGGTAGCGTGCTGTTCTTCGGCGCGCTGCTGGTCTTTTTCGCCGTGGCCGCCGTGCCGGCGCGCTTCATGCGCCTGACGGAGTGGATCGTCAACCGCTTCGTGCCCCACCGGCTGCGCGCGCCGCTGCTCGGCTTCGCCGAGCGCTTCGTCGAAGGGTTGCTTTGCCTGCGCGACCCGCGCAACCTGCTGATGATCTTTCTGACCTCGGTCGTCATCTGGCTGCTGGAGACGGTCAAGTACTGGTTCGTCATGCACGCCTTCGACTTTACGGTATCTTTCTTCGCCCTGATGCTGATGAACGGCGTGGTCAATCTGGCGACCACACTGCCGTCCGCTCCGGGCTACATCGGCACGTTCGACGGCCCGGGCATCGCCGTGCTGACGCTCTATGGCGTGGACCCGGCCATTGCCACGGCCTATACCCTGACGCTTCACGCTGCGCTGTGGCTGCCCATCACCCTGCTGGGCCTCTATTACATGCTGCGCATCCAGTTCCATTGGGCCGATATCGGCCGCGCCGTCGAGAGCGTGGCCGCCCTAGACGACGCGCCCGCGCCGGAAGGGGAGCGCGCCCGATGAGGATCGCCATCGTCGGGGCGGGGATCGCCGGCCTCTCCGCCGCCTATGACTTGCTGCGCGCCGGGCACGACGTGACGCTGCTGGAGGGCGACGGCCAGACCGGCGGGTTGGCGACCGGCTTTCGCGACGAGCGCTGGGAGTGGCCGCTAGAGAAGTTCTACCACCACCTGTTTACGTCCGATCGAGCCATCATCGGGCTGGTGGAGGAGATCGGCCTGCGCGACAAGCTCTTCTTCCCCCGGCCAACCACCTCGGTCATCTACGACGGTCGCATCGTCCCCTTTGACTCCCCGATGCGCTGGATCACCTTTCCCGGCTTCAATCCGCTCGATGTGGCTCGCTTCGGCGCGGTCAGCGCCTATCTGCGCTTCACCAAGCCGTGGCGCGAACTGGAGAAACACACCGCCGACGCCTGGCTGCGGCGGGCCTATGGCGACAAGATCTACGAGATGGTCTGGCGGCCGCTGCTCATTGGCAAGTTCGGGCCGTACTACCAGGACGTCAACATGGCCTGGATGTGGGCGCGCCTTCACGTCCGCAGCCCGCGCCTGGGTTACTTCGAGGGTGGCTTTCAGGCTTTCGTCGACCGGCTGACGGCTGTCGTGCGCGAAGCGGGTGGCGACATCCGGCTCAATTGCCCGGTGGAGAGCATCCGGCGCGAAAATGGCGCACTGGTTGTGACGGCCGGGGGGGAAGCCGGTCGCTATGACGCCTGTCTGGTCACCACGTCGCCCGGCTTGCTGGCCCGGCTGGCCCCGGAGCTGGCCGGCGACTACCTCGGGCAGGTACTGGCGCTGAAGAGCATGGGCGCGGTCGTGCTGACCCTGGCCCTGAACCGCCCGCTCATGGCTGACAGCCACACCTACTGGCTTAACATTCCCGCCGCCTCGCCCGACAAGGCCGGCGGCATGCCCTTCCTGGCCCTGGTCGAGCACACCAACTACATCGACCGCCGCCACTACGGCGGCGACCACATCCTCTACTGCGGCGACTACGTGACGCCCGACCATCCCTATATGACCATGAGTCAGACCGACCTGGAGGAGTTGTTTGTCGGCGTCCTCCATCACGTCAACCCGGAGTTTCGGCGCGAGTGGGTGCGCCGGAGCTGGCTCTTCCGCGCCCGCTACGCCCAGCCCGTGCCCGGCCTGAACCACTCGCGGGCCATCCCTGACCTGCGGACGCCCGTGCCTGGTCTCTACTTCGCCAGCATGAGCCAGGTTTACCCCTGGGACCGGGGTACAAACTTCGCCGTGGAGATCGGGCGGCGGGTGGCGGGACTGATGTTGGCCGACGCCGCGCAGTGAAAACGGACGCTGAACGGCGGGCGGTCGTCTTCGTGACCACTTGGTTCGCGCCCAACCAGACGTTAGAATACGATGGTAATGACCGATGGGCGGTTTCGCGCCGCCCATGACAAGCCCACCGAGAGGGCGTAAGGAGCCCCGAAAATGAAGATAGTTGTAATTGGCACCGGGTTCGTGGGTTTGCCCCACGCGGCCGTGCTGTCCGAGTACGGCCACGAAGTCTACGCCTACGACATTGATGAGGCGCGCGTGGCCGCCTATCGCAGCGGCGACGCCGACGCGATCGAGCGCTACGTCAACGAGCCGGGCCTGGCCGACATCGTTGCCGAGAATATCAATCGCTACTTGTTCTTCACCACTGACATCTCTAACGTGGTCGAAGGGACGGATGTGTTCTTCTTCTGCATCAACACTCCGCCCAAGCGCGACGGCTCGACGGATCTGACCTACTACCTTGACGCCGCCCACCACCTGGCCGGCCTGCTGGCGCAGCGCCAGAGTCGCGAGCGCGTCGTGCTGGTTAACAAGAGTACCGTGCCCATCGGGACGGCGCGGCTACTGGAGTCGGTGATGTTGGAACACGGGGTAGAGAACTTCGGCGTGGCGTCCAATCCCGAGTTCCTGGCCCAGGGTAACGCCGTCGAAGGGTCGCGCCGGCCCGACCGCGTCGTCGTTGGCGCGGACACGGCCGAGGATATGCATATCCTGCGCCGCCTCTACTCGCAGTTCGTCAACCACGTGCGCATTCGCTACCTGGAGACGACGCCGGAGACGGCCGAAGCCATTAAGTACATGAGCAATACGCTGCTGCTGACCTACATCTCCTTCTGGAACGGAGTCGGCGCGCGCCTGGCCGAGGCGCTGCCCAATATCCGCATGGAGGACTTGAAGATCGGTGTCACGTCGGATGCGCGAATTAGCACGTGGGGCTCCTACGTCAGCAACGGGGCGGGCGGTAGCTGCTTCGGCAAGGATATCCAGTCGCTCATCTACCAGCTGAATCGCGCCGGGCGCTCGACGGATTTGCTGCAGGCTGTCTACGGAATCAACGAGTACCAGAAAACCTATCTGATCGACCGGGCCATCCACGAGGCGCACTTTAACTTTAACCATAAGACGGTTGCCCTGCTGGGCTTGGCATTCAAGAAGCGCACGAACGACATGCGCGATTCGGCCGCGCTGCGGGTGGTGGAGTCGCTCCTGTCGCGCGGGGCGTGGGCTATCCACGCCTACGATCCGCTGGCAACGGATGAGGCGCGCCGCAACTGGTTCAATCCGGACAAGAACCACCTCTTTGAGCGCATTACCTACTTCGACACCGCCCGCGAGGCGATGGAGGGCACGGACGCGCTATACGTGTCAACTGATTGGGAGGAGTTCCGCGGGCTGGCGCGGACGATTCAGACGACGGTGAAGCCGCCCTATCTGGTGATGGATGGCCGCCGGATGATCCCCGATTACGACACCCTGGTCGCCGCCGGCTACGACTACCTGCCGATCGGCGGCCCGCTGCTGCACGGCCGACAGCCGGATAGCGTCTATGGCGACAACGGCCAGCAAGCCCACGAACTTGCTCCTGTCGCCCCGGCGATCTAGGAAAGCAAACTCCAGATTACGCAGACTCCAGAAATGGAGTCTGCGTAATCTGGGGCGCTTCTTCATCCTTAATACTGCGCCAGGCTACCGTCGCGGCGGGCCTGGTTGACAGCCAGCCGGAAGGCGACCAGCGACAAGGGCACGGCCGCCGCGCAAAATAGCCCCAGGAACAATAACTCATTGCGGATCTCGCTCCAGCCGGCCCCGGCCAGCAGCGTCAGGCGCATGGCGCTCAGGGCGTGGGTGATGGGCAACAGCAGGGCAGTGGCGCGCAACGCCGGCGGCAACACGTCGATCGGAAAATAGATGCCCCCGAGCAGGGTTGCCGCGCCGGAGATAAGCCCGGTGATCGGATCGCCGCGCTTGACGACCATGATCACCGCCGCGGCCAGGATGCCCAGCGCCGCGAAAGAGATGACCGCCAGAGCCAGCGTTGCCAGCGCGGGCAGGATATTGGCGCGGCTAAAGTCGGCTCGCAACAGCAGCCCCCCAACCAGCAGATAGACAAAGACGCGCAAGGTCGTATAGAAGTAGCTCCACGCGGCCGAACCGACGATGATGCGCGACACCGGCGCGGGCGTCATCAGCATCGCCTCCAGCGTTCCGGTCAGTTGCGCCTCGCGCAGCGCCCGTGCAAAGCTGGTCAGCCCGACGCCGAAATAGGCCCCGAAAGCCACGCCGATGAGGACGTAGGAGAAGTAGTCGCCGCCATAGGGCTCCAGGAAGGGGACATCGCCGACCACGCGCGAGAGGAAATAGAACACCAGCGTCGAAAAAAACACGCCGGCCAGGCTGACGGCAAAGGAGAGGCGGTAGCTCGTCTCGGACAGCAGATCGCGTAGGAGAAAGGCGCGGAGGAGACGCATAGCGGCTACAGATGACGCTGCGTGGGGGGCGGCGGCTCGCCGGGGCTAGTGTAGTGGGCAAAGACCTCTTCCAGCGTTGGCCGGACGGCGTCAATGGCGCGCACGATCGCGCCGTGGGCGTGCAGCGCGGCCAGCACGGCGTCGAGGCGGCCGTCTTCTTCCTCAGCTTGAAAGATGAGGCCGGCCGGCGCACTGGCCGCCACGGCCAGGCCGGGTGCGGCCGCCCGCGCGGCGTCCACGGCCGCGGGGGGCAGGGGCGCGGCCGTCACGGTATATGACCGCCGGGAACCCAGCTCGCGGCGCAGATCGGCTGGCCGGCCAATGGCCCGCACCCGGCCGCGGTCCATGAGCGCCACACGATCGCACAGCGCCTCTGCCTCGCCCAGATCGTGGGTGATGAGCAGAACACTGAGCGCCTGCTCGGCCATCAAGCGGCGAATCAAGCCGTGTAGCTGCGCCGCGGCTGTCGGGTCGAGGCTGCGGCTAGGTTCGTCGAGGATGAGCAGGCGCGGGCCGTGGAGCAGGCTGCGGCCGATGGCCAACCGCTGGCGCAGGCCGCTGGACAGGTTGCCGAAGCGCTCGCCGGCCACGCCGGTTAGGCCCGTCGCCGCCAGCGCCCACTCGACGCGCGCCGCCGCCGCCGGCCCGTGCAGATTATGCAGCGCGGCGAAGAAGCGCAAGTTCTGCCGCGCCGACAGCCGCCAGTAGAAGCTGCGTTCGTCCGTCGTGACCAGGCCTAGGATGGCGCGGATGGCCGGACCGTTGGCCTCATCCAGCGCATGGCCCGCGACAACAGCCGCGCCGGCGCTGGGCAGGATGAGGGTCGCCAGCATTTTGACCAGCGTCGTCTTGCCCGCGCCGTTGGGGCCAAGCAGACCGTACAGTTCGCCGGTTTCAATGCGCAGGGTGACGCCATCGACGGCCGTGAGTCCCGGCCGTCGCCGCCAGCCGGCCTGCCGATCATAGGCCTTGGTCAGGCTGAAGGTTTCGATGATGGGTGGCATGGGGCTGGCCAAGTAATACTTTACAACTTCGGCGATGCTGCTATACTACGGAGCTAATCTTACAGCGAAAAGCTGACCGCTGCTTCCAGCGGTTTTTCCATTGTATCAGGAACGGGAAGTATGTTGTCAAGGAAACCGACACTGCTAACAGCAGAGGGGCTGGAGCGCCTAACGAAAGAATTGGAGTATCTGCGCACGAAGGGCCGCGAGGAAGTGGCCGAGCGTTTGCATCGGGCGTTTGAGGACGGCCAGGACGACGATTTCGTAGACAACGCCGAGCTAGAAGCCTCGCGGAATGCCCAGGCTTTTCTGGAAGGTCGCATCCAGGAGTTGGATGAAATCCTCAACAACTATCAGTTGATCAATGAGGATATGGCCCCCCATGACCGCGTAAAGCTGGGTGACTGGGTGACGGTGACCGAGGTTGGCGAGGAAGAGCCGGAGCGGTACCAATTGGTCGGCCCGCTGGAGGCAGACCCGGTTGAGGGGCGCATTTCGAACGAAAGTCCGCTCGGCAAGGTGCTGTTGGGTGCTAAGGTGGGTGAGGTCGTGCGCGTGAATGCGCCGCGGGGCGTCACCGAGTTCAAGGTGCTGCGGGTCGAGTAACCCTCTCTCGTCCGCCTGACAGGAAGAACAACGCCCGTGAAGCGCATAAGCCCATGCGCTCACGGGCTTTTTTGTGGGAGAACAACATGAGCTGGCAACCGAACCCACTGGAAGAATTGCGTCTGGAAAAGCTGGCCCGCCTGGAGGAGGCGGGCATTGAGCCTTACCCGCTGCGCGCCTCGCGCACCCACACGACGGCTGAAGCCATCGCCGCCTTCGAGGCCGCGGCCGAGGGCGAGGGTGTGACGGCTACGGCCGGCGGCCGCCTTGTCAGCGTCCGCGACATGGGCAAGACCATCTTTGCCCACATTGCCGACGGGGCCGGGCGGCTCCAACTTTTCGTGCGGCGCGATGATGTGGGCGAGGAGTCGCACGCCATTTTCAAGAAGCTGCTTGACCTGGGAGACTTCATCGAGGCGAGCGGCGAGATGTTTCGCACCAAGACTGGCGAGGTCAGCCTGCATGTCCGCGCGTGGCGGTTGCTGAGCAAGGCCATCAGCCCGCTACCCGTGGCCAAGGAGCAGGAGGTGGACGGCCAGGTCGTGCGCTACAGCGCCTTCGCCGACCTGGAGGAGCGCTACCGGCAGCGCTACGCCGATCTGGCCGTGAACCCGGAGGTGCGGGAAATCTTCCGCACGCGGGCGCGGCTGGTCAGCGCGCTGCGCCGCTTCATGGACGACAACGGCTTCCTGGAAGCGGAGACGCCCATCTTGCAACCGCTCTACGGGGGCGCGGCGGCGCGGCCGTTCACGACCTATCACAACCAGTTGAAGCAGGAGCTTTACCTGCGCATTTCCTTCGAGCTTTACCTGAAGCGGCTGCTGGTCGGCGGATTCGAGCGCGTGTATGAAATCGGCCGCGATTTTCGCAACGAGGGTGTCAGCTTCAAGCACAACCCGGAGTTTACCCAACTGGAGTTCTATGCCGCCTACTGGGACTATCGCGACGTGATGGATTTCACCGAGCGGATGCTGGCCTACGCCACAAGGGAAGTTCTGGGCGGGACGACCGTTGCCTTCCAGGGTCACGCGATCGACTTTGGCGCGCGCTGGCAGCGCATCACGATGCGCGACGCCATCAAGCAGTTTGCCGAGATCGACTATATGGATTATCCCGACGCGCCCTCGCTGGCGGCGGCGATCAAGGGTATCGGCGGCGAAGCCCCGCCCGATGCGCCGTGGGGCAAGCTGATTGACGGCTTGCTGGGCGACTTCGTGGAGCCGCGCCTCATCCAGCCGACGTTCGTCCTCGACTATCCGCGCGACATTTCGCCGCTGGCCAAGAGCGTGCCGGGCGACCCGCTGCACGTTGAGCGCTTCGAGTTCTTCATCGGCGGTATGGAGATGGGCAACGCCTTCACCGAACTAAACGACCCCGTCGAACAGCGCAAGCGCTTCGAGGCGCTACAAGAGACGTTTGGCAAAGAGGACGAGGAGCGCAACCCCATTGATGAGGATTACCTGCGAGCGATGCGCTACGGCATGCCGCCCAACGGCGGCTTTGGCATGGGGGTAGACCGGCTGGCGATGCTCTTCACCGACAACCGGACGCTGCGCGAAGTGCTGCTCTTCCCCCATCTCCGCGAGCGGGAAGAGTAGGGGCCGGCCTGCGTGCCTGCCCCTCTTTGTGATTGCGGTCAGTGTCGGGGCAGGCCTGTGTGCCTGCCCCGATACGTCATGGTGAACCTGAACCAAAGAGGGCGGGCACGCCGGCCCGCCCCTACCTAGTCGATCTTGATGTAGTCAAACTTCACGCGGGCGTTGCCATTTTCCCGCGTTTGCAGCAGCAGGCCGAAGTATGGCTGGCCGATCAGCGTTGCGTCGCGCTTTTCGGCAATGTACTTGCCGTTCCAGTAAAGCGTCATCGTCCCGTCCGGCTGCACATAGACATCGATCTCCACCCAGTCGTCGGTGCCGACATTGCCGCCCTTGATCCAGTCTTGCAGGATAGTTCCCTGCGGCTCGCCGTTCGCATCGTGGCTGTCGATGCGGCGCAGCTGCAACTCCTGGAATCGCTTGCCATCGAACTCGCGGTACTGCACGCGCAGTTCGTAATAACGGGTGAAGCAACTGGTTGGCGTAGGCCCATTGCACGCCCCGCCGTTCCAATCACCGGCGAAGACCAGACCGTAGCGGTGGCGGTCCTTCGGGTCCTTCAGCTTGGCGACAAACTCGATGTTGTAAGGCGGCTGCTTGGCGGGCGCCAGCGGCGAGAGCATGGCGAAGCTGTTGGTGCTGTTGACGATGACCTCTAGCTGTCCCTGACGGCCGCCGTCCTGGTCGCCGCGATGGCTGAAGGTGTAGTTTGCGCCGGTAATCGCCCGCCGCGCTTCCCAACCACTGATGTTGTTGGTGAAATTGTCCTCATACCTGCCGGCGGGCGGCGTGGCGGTGGGCGTCGCCGTGGGCGTGGCGGTTGGCGTGGACGACGGCTGCGCCAGGATGTGGGGCAGGTACTGCTTGCTGCCGTAGTCGGCGCGGATAAAGACATTGTCGACGAAGGCGGCATTCTTGTTGTTGTCGCCCGTACTGTCGCTGGCAAAACGGAAGGCGAGATAGACGACGGGCTGACCGATGTAGTTATCGAGGGCGAAGTTGCGCCCCTGCCACTGGCCGTTGCCGCCGCTGTCCGTTTGCTTGCCCTCCCAGTTCTGGTTGTTGGTCGAGACAAGGACGCTGAAGGTGTCCCCGCTGTCGGCCTCAAACCAGTAGTCGAAGCTCAATTCGGCGTCAAGGGCATTGCTCAGATTGAACGGCCCATAGATGAGCCAGGAGTCAGCGCCGGCTGGATAGCCGCCATCGGCCGGATCGAGCGGCGTCCCGTTCTGGCCGCCGCCGATAGCCCAGGCGCTGCGCTGGCCGCCGCCCTGGCCCGCTTCGTCGCGAACGCCCCACTTGTATTCGCCGTTCTGCACGCCGTTGCGGTCAATGGTAGTCCAGACGCTGCCATCAAACCCGCCCTCCCAGTCTTCGTCGAAAATCACCTGCCAGGCCGCCGCCAGAAGCGGAGCCTGCGGCGCGGCCCGGCCGGTCAGTTCCGCGACCGGGAACACCTCGCGCACCGGCATGCCGTCGAACGAGGGCTGATCGGGCGGCGGCGAACCGGCCCGGCCCGTGGTCGCTCCCGCCCGCGTCCAGACGAGCGACGCGGCAATAACAAGGGTGAGTGCGCCAAGGCAATAGATCAAGGCTCGCCGGCCAGTAAAGGGTTGCTGCTTCATAACGTGTTCCTTCCTTGCTTGTCTCGCCGGTCGGGCGACCGGTGTGGGTTGAGAGAACAGCAGCGGTCAAGTTGCGGCTTGTCTCTCAATCAGCGGACACACGTTTCATTGTAATCGATTGACCGCTTGCGTCAATTGGCGGGAGCCTGGGCCATTGCCCGGGTTGGGATACAATGCCGGCCGCTGCCGGTGAACGGCAGGGGGTCACCATGCTCAGGAATCCCGGCGTCCGCACCTTCCTCATCATCTGGCTCGGCCAGTTCGTCTCGCGCACCGGCACGGCCATGACCCGCTTCGCGCTGCTCATCTGGGCCTACCAGCAGACGGGCGCGGCGACGACGGTCGCGCTGCTGGGCTTCTTTGGCTTTCTCCCCTACGTTTTGCTTGCCCCGCTGGCCGGGGTCTGGGTCGATCGCCTGGATCGGCGCAAGGTCATGCTGCTGGCCGACCTGGGCGCGGGCCTCATCACGGCCTGGCTGCTGGCGCTGTACTTCGCGGGTGAACTGGCGATCGGGCACCTCTACGCGGCCGAAGCCATCACCGCCGTGCTAGATGCCTTCCAGGGGCCTGCTTACAGCGCCGCCAGTACACTGCTGCTGCCTAAAGCGCTGTACAGCCGGGCCAGCGGCCTCCGGTCCATGGCAGAGGACGGCGCGCGTATTCTGGCTCCGGTGCTCGCCGGGCTGCTTGTGGCCGCCGTCGGCGTGGGCGCGGTTCTGATTGTCGATGCCGTCACATTTCTGGTCGCCGCCGCGACGCTGTTGGCCGTCCGCGTGCCCGGCATACACCAGGCGCAGGACCAAACCGAGCGCCACTTCTGGCGCGAAATACGCGTGGGCTTTGAGTACATCTGGCGGCGGCCGGGGCTTCTGGGGCTAACCCTGCACTTCACCGCCACTAACTTCTTCGCCGCGCTAACCTACTTCGCCATTCTGCCGGCCATGATCCTGGCTCGAACCGGCGGCAACGAGGTGGCGCTGGGAATCGTGCAAGGGGCGATGGGGGCGGCCGGACTGGCCGGCGGGGCGCTGATGGCTGTCTGGGGCGGGCCGCGCCGCAAGATTCACGGCGTGCTCGGCTTCACGGCGCTATCGTTTCTACTGGGGGACTTTCTCTTCGCGGTGGGGCGAGGCGTTGGGGTCTGGGTGATGGCCGCCTGCGCCGCGGCCGTCTTCATCCCGCTGCTTCTCGGCAGCCGCCAGGCAATCTGGCAGGCCAAGGTTGACCCGCGCGTGCAAGGGCGCGTCTTCTCAGTCGATAGCACCCTGCGGCTGGCCCTCAACCCGCTGGCCTACTTGATTGCCGGCTTCCTGGCCGATCGGCTGCTAGAGCCGGCGATGATGCCGGGCGGCGAGCTGGCCCCGCTCCTTGGCCCCCTGGTCGGGACCGGTCCAGGCGCGGGGATGGCCGCCATGTTTCTGGGCACGGCCACCGGCGGTTGCCTCATCAGCCTGGGCGCCTATCTGTTTCCCGCCATTCGCCACGTCGAAACCGACCTACCCGACCATAACTTTGAATGGGAAGAGCCAAACACGGGTTGACACAGATTTGACGGACCCTCACGGCCAGACCGTTTTCTTGTCCGTGTTTATCCGTCTAATCTGTGTTCATCCGTGTTCAATTCTTTCACGCCGGCTGCTTGAGACGGTGCTGGAAGGACTTGCGGAACTTGCGCACCTTGGGGTCGACGACGTAGACGCAGTAGGGTTGGTACGGGTTGTTGGTGAAGTAGTCCTGGTGGTACGCCTCGGCCTCATAGAACGCCTCGAACGGGACGATCTCGGTCACAATCGGGTCGCGCCAGACGCCCTCGGCCGCCGCGTCGGCGCGGGTCTTCTCGGCCGTGGCCCGCTGCGCCTCATCGTGGGTGAAGATGACCGAGCGGTACTGCGGGCCGACGTCGTTGCCTTGCCGGTTGGGTGTCGTCGGGTCGTGGATGCGCCAGAAGATGTACAGGATGTCCTCATAGCTAATCACTGCCGGGTCGAACCACACCTGGACGACCTCGGCGTGCCCCGTCTTCTTACCGCACACTTGCTCATAGGTCGGATTGGAAACGTGGCCGCCGGAATAGCCGGAGACGACGCGCTCGACGCCGGCCACGTCCCGGTAGATCGCGTCCAGACACCAGAAGCATCCCCCGCCCAGGGTCGCTACTTCGAGCTTCTTATCGGGCATGTTTCACCTCACCTGGAAGAATGAACCACAGACGCACGAATCGCACAGATTGCACTCTACATCATGTGTGGATCGCGTGCGGTCGATGGCGGAGATTATAGCGAGCTGGGTAACCAATCGCCCGGTCAACGACCGAGCGATTCATCCCACCGCGCTTGCCATCCAGACGGCCCCATGATGAGATTGCTTACCCTTTCTCTCTGTGATTATGGAAGGGAGACACCGGCCGGAGCAGAGGAGGCACTGAGGGCGCCGCGAGAAGCATTGACTAACCTTGAACGGCCGCCAGGCATCCACTAGAATGGGGCGTCATGCGCGAAGTGATTGCCGACATTGACCGCTGGCTGGCCGAGGGCGAGGATGGCGTCGCTCTGGCGACGGTCGTTCGGAGTTGGGGCTCCGCGCCGCGCAAGCCAGGGGCGAAGATGGCCTTCACCGCCGGGGGCAGGGCGATCAGCGGCTCCGTCAGCGGCGGCTGTGTCGAGGGCGCGGTCATCGCGGCCGGCGACGAGACGCTGGCGACCGGGCGGCCGCAACTGCTCCACTTTGGCGTGGCCGACGAGACGGCGTGGGGCGTCGGGCTGGCCTGCGGCGGCACGATTGACGTGTTCGTGGAGCGGCTCGATCTGGCCTCTTACGAGATCGCCCACAAGTGGATCGCGAAAGCGCAGACGGGAGCCTTATTGACCCTGATCCGCGGGCCGGAACAATGGCTTGGCCGCAAGCTGGCGGTGGAGAACGGCGCGGCTGTCGCCGGATCGCTGGAGCCGGGGCTGGACGAGCCAGCGGTGGCCCTCGTCGCCGCGACGAGGCAGCCCGGCCCGGCGCGGCTGGCCGAGGGGGTCGAGGTCTTCGTCGACTGGTTGCGCCCCGCGCCGTCACTGGCCATCGTCGGTGGCGCCCACATCGCCGTGGCCCTGGCGCGGCTGGCGAAGGTCCTTGGCTACCAGACGGTGGTCATCGACCCGCGGCGGGCCTTCGGCAGCGCGGCCCGCTTCCCGGACGTGGACGAGCTGGTGCAATCATGGCCGGATAAGGCGCTGGCTGAGCGCCCGCTGCGGGCAGAGTCAGCGCTTGTCACCCTCAGCCACGACCCCAAAATCGACGATCCCGCCCTGCGGGCGGCGCTTAGCAGCGACGCCTTTTATATTGGCGCGCTCGGCAGCCGCAAGACCCACGCCGCGCGCGTCGAGCGGTTGGCCGCTGCCGGCTTCACGTCCGGCCAACTGGCCCGCATCCACGCTCCTGTCGGCCTCGACATTGGGGCCCAGGAGCCGGAGGAGATCGCCCTCGCGGTTATGGCAGAGATTGTGCGGGCGTGGCGAGCGGATGAGCAGTAGGTCAGAGAGTCAGTCGATCGGCGGGTCAAGCCTGATCTGTCAAAGCCGGCTGACCACTTGCTCCTGATCGGTTGCTTAGGCGACTGCGTATCCGTTCGGATTCTGCGACTGCCAGCGCCACGTATCGGCCATCATGTCATCGAGGTCGCGCTCGGCCGTCCAGCGGAGTTCTCGGGCAGCCAGCGACGGATCGGCGTAACAGACGGCCGCGTCGCCGGGACGGGCGTCAACGATTTGCAGCGGGATTTCCCGCCCGCACGCCCGGCTGAAGGCCGCGGCGACTTCCAGCACGCTATTGCCGCGCCCCGTGCCCAGGTTATAAGCCACGAGGCCTGGATGCGCCGCCAGCTTCTCCAGCGCCCGCAGGTGGCCGATGGCCAGATCGACAACGTGAATGTAGTCGCGCACGCCCGTCCCGTCGGGCGTGGGGTAGGTGTCGCCGAAAACGCGCAGGTAGGGCAAACGGCCGACGGCCACCTGGGCGATATAGGGCACCAGGTTGTTAGGGATGCCGTTCGGGTCTTCGCCGATGCGGCCGCTGGGGTGCGCGCCCACGGGGTTGAAGTAGCGCAGAATGGCGATGTCCCAGCGCGGGTCGGCGCGGTACAGGTCGCGCAGTACGTCCTCGATGATCAGCTTCGTCCGCCCGTAGGGGTTGACTGCCGACAGCGGGAAGTCCTCGGTGATGGGCGATTGCTGCGGGTCACCGTAGACCGTGGCCGACGAGCTGAAGACGAACTGGCGCACGTCGCGCTCGTCCATCACCTGGAGCAAGTTCAGCGTGCCGGTGACGTTGTTGTGGTAGTAGCGCAGCGGCTGGGCGACCGACTCGCCGACCGCCTTGAGCGCGGCGAAGTGGATAACTGCGTCGACGGGTGCGGCGTCAAAAACAGCCGCCAGCGCGTCGCGGTCGAGCAGGTCGGCGTGGTGGAAAGTCAGAGGCCGGCCCGCCAGTTCCATGACCCGGCGCAGCGCCTCTTCGCGGCTGTTGATCAGGTTGTCGACTACGACCACGTCGTGGCCGGCGCGAAGCAGTTCGAGCGCGGTGTGGCTGCCGATGTAGCCCGCGCCCCCGGTAACGAGAATACGCATGTACTTACCTCATTAGATCGGGAAGAGAATGCGGCCGCAACTGTCGCAGCGGACGAGGTTGCCTTGGTCAGCGGCGCGTATGGTGCTGGCCGAGATGGTGACCAGGCAACCCTGGCACTTGTTGCCCTTCAAGCCGGCCACGGCCACCCCGCGTTTCTCCTGCGTCAGCTGGTCGTAGAGCTTGAGCATTGCCGGCTGGGCGAGCGCGGCCTGCCCTTGCCGCTTCTCCAATAGCCGGTTGAGCTGGATCGCCAGGTTCTGCTGCTCGACTCTGAGCGTGGCCGCAACCGCGTTGTGGTCGGTCGCCAGGCGCGCGACCTCGGCGGCGGCCGTGGCGCTTGCACCCTGCCGCTCGTCCACCCCCATCATCAACTGCAATGCCTCATCCTCCAGCGCCGCCCGTCGCCGGCCCAATGCCTCCACTTCATGCTGCAAATCGTTCAGTTCCTTGGGGTTCTTCACCACGCCCGAGTACAGCCGGTCTTCGGAACGGCTGGCCTTCTCGGCCACGGTTCCAATTTCCAGCGTTAGGGCCTGGTGTCGAGCGCGCCAGCGTTGCAGTTCAGCCTCGGCCGCGGCGGAACTCGCGCGCGCGGCCACCAGGGCTGGCGGCTCTTTCTGCAAGCGCAGCACTTCGCCGAGGCGCTGCTTCTTGGCGCGAATTTCGGTGTCGATCTGCTGTAAGTCGTAGAGTACTTTTGCCTGGCTCATTGCGCCTCCTCAAACCCGGAGCCATTTTAGCACATCACGGGGATAGGAAGCAGATGGCGACGGAGATTTCAACGCCGTCTTCACCTTATCCGGCGGCGCTCCTCTCGTGATTGACCAGCGTGCCCTGCTTTCCCGCAACCCGGTTATAATCTTTCCCCTATGGCTTCAAAGTTCCTCACCATGGAAGAACAGCCTCATACGGAGGCCGACGCCGAGTGGGACGCGTTCGTCGCCGCCCACCCGCACGGCAGTTTGCTGCAGATGACACAATGGGCGCGCCTGAAGAACCGGTTTGGCTGGACGTCGCAGCGCGTGTGGTTGCGACGCGATGGCCGCCTCGTGGCCGGGGCGCAGGTGCTCTTTCGCTCCGTCGCTTTCGGTGTGGTCAAGCTGGCCTACGTGCCGCACGGGCCGCTGGTGGACTGGGGTGATGACGAGCAGATAGAGGTGTTGTTTAACCAGATTGACCAGGCGGCATGGCGACGCGGGGCAGGTCTGCTCAAGATGGAGCCGCGGCTGTGGCAGGACGAAATGCCTCCCTCACAATGGGAGGCGCTCTACCGGCGCCACGGGTGCGCCCCCTCGCCCGACACCATCCAGCCGCCGCGCACCATCGTCGTGGACCTGCGACCATCCGAGGCAGACATCCTGGCGGCCATGAAACAGAAGACGCGCTACAACATCCGGCTGGCGGAGAAGAAGGGTGTGACGGTGCGCGAGGGGACGGCGGCCGACCTGCCCGCGTTCAACCGGCTCATGGCCGCCACCGGCCAGCGCGACGGCTTTGGCGTCCACCAGCCGGAGTACTACCGGGCGGCCTATGAGATCTTTGCCCCCACGCAGGCGGCGTTGCTGCTGGCGGAGTACGAGGGGCGGCCGCTGGCGGGGGTGATGGCCTTTGCCTGGGGCAACTCGGCCGCCTACCTCTACGGCGCGTCGAGCGACGAGGAACGGGCGCGAATGCCGGCCTATGCGGCGCAGTGGGCGGCCATGCGGTGGGCAAAGTCCCGCGGCTGTACCAGCTACGACCTGTGGGGCATACCCGACGAGGACGAGCCGACGCTGGAAGAGGGGTTTACCGAGCGGCAGGATGGGTTATGGCCGGTCTACCGCTTCAAGCGCGGCTTCGGCGGCGACATCCGGCGTACCGTGGGCGCGGCCGATCGCGTCTACAACCGCTTGCTCCATCGCCTCTACGCCTGGCGCCGGGGGCGGGGCGCGTAGGGGCGGGTCACAGACCCGCCCCTACGGTGAAGACCAGCGCCCGGCGTCAGGCCGGGCGTTAAGACTGGCCCCTACAGGAAGAAGAATGCCACCGCCAGGATGACGTAGAGAACCAGCAACATGGCTCCTTCCAGCCAGATGCTCTCGCCATCGAGCGAGACGAAGGCGGCGATGATGGCCGCGGCCGCGACCGCCAGCACCTCGTAGAGCGTGAACTCCAGCGGCATCGGGTGGCCCAGCGCCAGGCTGATGAAGACCAGCAGCGGGGCCACAAACAGGGCGATCTGGAGGCTGGAGCCGATGGCAATGCTCAGGCTTAGGTCCATCTTGTTCTTCAGCGCCACCTGCACAGCCACAAAGTGCTCGGCCGCGTTGCCGACCAGCGGGATGAGGATGATGCCCAGGAAGAACTCGCTCAGCCCCAGCGCCTCGGTTACCGGCTCGACCGCCCCGACGAGAAACTCCGACAACAGGGCGATGAGGGCCACCGCGGCGACGAGGACGATGACCGCGTGAGTGGTGCCCCAGCCGCTTGGCGCATGGGCTTCGCGGGCCTGCGGGTCAGCCTCGTCCTTGTGAGCGGTGAAGGAGTAGAGGATCACCAGCCCGTACATCACCAGAATGGCCACGGCCGCGCCGATGCTCAGGAATTCCACCGCCCGGAAGTCCGGTTCCAGTTCCAGGTTGAAGAACGACGGAATGCCCAGGGCAAAGACGGACAGGACGAGCAGCGTGGCATCGATGCCCGCGTTGGCCCGGTTGAACTTCTGGGTGCCATGCTTCATGCCGCCGACGAGCAAGGACAGGCCCAGCACAAGTAACAAGTTGCCGAGGATGGAGCCGGTGATGGAGGCCAGCACCAGCTGAACAAGGCCCTGACGCAAGGCGACGATGGCAATAATCAGCTCGGCCGCGTTGCCCAGCGTCGCGTTTAACAGCCCGCCGGCGCGCTGGCCGACCTTCTCCGCCAGCGCCTCCGTGCCCTCACCGATCATGCCCGCCAGCGGGACGATCGCCAGCGCGGACGCGATCAGGATGAGAGTGGGACTGGCGTGCGTAAACTCGAGAATGATGGCCAGGGGGACGAAGATCGCGAAGATCAACAGAACGAGGTTCAGACCCGTGTAATGCTCGACACGTTGCAGGAATGAATTCATGCGGACGCCCTCCGAATAAGTCACCAGAATAGCCGAATGATGGCCAAGCCGCGCGAATTGTAACAGAAGTGGCGCGACCCTCCACAACAAAGCGGGCCGAGTCGTGCAACCAGACGCGGAATTGGGTAAGATAGTGGCGCTGCGGCCGCGAGCCGCGGTTTTTTGTCTATGGCATCGAACGACGAACCAACCTACGGCGCGGCGACTTTCAAGCGCGAGACGTCGCCCGCTACCTGGGACCACACGCTGGGCCGGCTGCCCTACGCCCACGCCCTGCAAAGCTGGACATGGGGCCAGTTCAAAGCGCGTTGGGGCTGGCAGTCCATCCCGCTGATGATGGCAATCGCCGGCAATAGCTGGGAGGCCGTGGCGGCGGCCCATGTGCTGAAACGGCCTATTCCGCGCACACCTTTCTCCGTCCTTTACGTGCCCAAGGGGCCGGCGCTCGACTACCGCGATGCGACCCTACGCCGCCGCGTGCTGGCCCAACTGGAAGGGCTGGCGCGGCGCGAGCGAGCCATCTTCATCAAGATCGACCCGGAGGTGGTGCGGAGTTGGGGACTGGAGCACGAGCGCGTGTCGCCGTTGGGCGCGGCCGTGGAGCGCGACTTGCGGGCGCGTGGCTGGCGGCCGTCGGCTGAGCAAATCCAGTTTCGCAACACCGTTGAGCTGCCGCTGGAGGCGACCGAGGAGCAACTGCTGGCGGCCATGAAGCAGAAGACGCGCTACAACATTCGCCTGGCCGAGCGCAAAGGGGTCGTTGTGCGCCCCGGCGCGCCGGCCGACTTCCCGGCCATCGCCGCCATGTACCAGGCCACGGCGGCGCGTGACGGGTTCACCGTGCGGCCGGTGGACTACTACCTCGACGGCTGGAACGCGCTGCGCGCGGCCGGGCTGGCGCAGCCGCTGGTGGCCGAGTTCGCGGGGCGACCCATTGCCGCGGTCATCCTGGTGCGCTTCGCCAACCGGGCCATTTACATGTACGGCGCGTCGAGCAACGAGGAGCGCGAGCGGATGCCCAACTATCTACTACAATGGGAGGCCATCCGTTGGGCGCGTGCGCAGGGTTGCGCGGTCTACGATATGTGGGGGGCGCCGGACACGTTCGACGAGAGCGACCGGCTGTGGGGCGTGTGGCGCTTCAAGGCGGGCTTCAACGGCGAAGTGGTGCGGTTCATCGGCGCGTGGGACTATCCGGCGCGGCCGTTGCTCTACCGCCTCTACACCCAGGCCATCCCGCGCTACCTGGCTCTGTTGCGCCGTCGCGACGCAACTCCCGGCGCGCTACCCGCCTAGGACGAAGCTGGCCCCCTTGCATCGGTACGTAAGCCTCTGGCCATTAATGAGATTGGAGACGACATGAGCCGAACAATTGTGATCCTTGAGGGCGACCAGACGGGCCAGGAGCTGCTCGAAGAGTCCCTGCGCGTATTACGGGAGGACGTGATTCGCTTCCCGCTGGAGTTCTTGCGTTTTGACCTCAGCCTGGACAATCGCCGGGCGACGAACAATCGCGTTGTCTATGAGGCGGGGCGGGCCATCCGTGACTACCGCGTCGGCCTGAAGGCGGCCACCATCACCCCGGAGAAGGCCGGCGACGTGGGCAGCCCCAATGCCATCCTGCGCGAGGAGATGGACGCTGAGATCATCCTGCGCACCGGCCGGCGCATCCCCGGCGTGCGGCCCGCTGGCGGCATCTACGCGCCGATCAGCATCGTCCGCATGGCCCGCGACGACGCCTACGGCGCGCGCGAGTGGCGCGAGGGCGAGGCGGGCAGCCTGGGCGAGATGGCCTTCCGCACGGAGAAGATCTCGCGCTGGGTGTGCCGTGCCGTGGCCGACTTTGCTTTCCAACATGCGCGGCAAAACGGGGCCAAGGTGTTCGGCGGGCCCAAATACACAGTCAGCCCGGTCTACGAAGGTATGTTCAAGGAAGAAATGGACGCCGCCGCGGCCCGCTACCCCGACGTGCGCTACGAACCCCAACTCATCGACGCGACGATGGCCCTACTTGTCACGACATCGGGCGAGCCGCTCGTTATCCCGGCGCTCAACCGCGATGGCGACTTGCTCTCTGACCTGGTTTTACAGATGTTCGGCTCTATTGCCGGGTCGGAGTCGATGGTGATTTCGCTGAATCAAGACGGCGTGATCGATTGCGTGATGGCCGAAGCACCGCATGGCACCGCGCCCAGCCTGCAAGGTAAGAACGTCGCCAACCCGATGGCGATGATCCTCGCCGCCGCCGGGCTGCTGGGTTATATGAAAGAGAAAGAGTTGAAGACCGCCAGCCGGGCCATCTACGAGTCCACGCTGGAGGCGGTTTACGATGGCGTCCGCACCGCCGATCTGGCCGGCACGGCCCAGACCGACCAGTTCACCAATGAAGTCATCCGTCGTGTGCGCGGCAAGCTGGAGGTATGGTCGGCACTGGCGTAAGCAGTTGCCAGTTGTCAGTCGTCAGTTGTCAGTTGTCAGTTTTCAGTCGCTGGCTGTCATTGACCTACTGACCTACTGAACACTGAATACTGCTTACTTCTTACTCTCCCCCCAACTCCACCATCGTCACCTCTGGCGGGCAGAAGAGGCGAACGCGCGGGGCGCTGAGGCCCTCGAAGCCAACGCCGCGGCTGACGTAGAGATGAGTCCGTCCCTCCTGGTAATGGCCCATGACGTAGCGCCGGCCAAGCTGCGACGCGGTTAGCAGCGCGCCGATTCCGGGCAGGCGCACCTGCCCGCCGTGAGTGTGGCCGCACAGGTAGAGGTCAATACCCAGCGCAACGGCGTCCGGCATTAATTCCGGCGAGTGGTAGAGCAGCACACGCGGCCCGCCACCGGGCGCTGCGGCTGCAACTTCCGCCAGCGTTGCGCGGTCGCGGCCGATATCATGGTGACAGTCGAGGCCAAGCAGCGTCACACGCCGGCCACGGCTCAGCGTTACCTCAATGGCTTCGTTCCGCAACAAGCGCACCGGCAGACCGGAGAAGAGCGGCGGAATGGCGGAGCGCAGGTCGACGGGCGGGCTGCCCAGAACGCCGAACACGCCATAGCGAGCCGAAAGCCGCCCGAGCAGATCGCGCAGGCTGGCAAAAGTCGTCGCGTCCAGGTTGTAGCTTAGATTGACATAATCACCGGTGATGAGTATCAGATCCGGCTTGGCCGCGCGCGACAGTTCCAGAAGG
>CAZSOD010000030.1:0-29184 GCA_964608255.1 uncultured Ardenticatenaceae bacterium | reverse complement strand
GGGGCGCGTCGCCGGCCAGCCCGCTCACATCCTCGCCCTGCTCGCCGACAATAGCCAGGTTAGCCCCAACGGGCACCACATCGCCCGGACCGTGCAACAATTGTAGCAGGGTGCCGCCGACCTGGGATTCAAGTTCCAGCGTTGCCTTGTCCGACTCGATTTCGGCGACAACATCTCCCTTGCTTACCGTGTCGCCAACCTGCTTGAGCCAATTGTTCAGCACGCCTTCGCGCATGTCGAAGCCCAGCTTGGGCATGACAATGTACTCAGCCATTTACAGAATCTCCTTCACCGCGGCGATGACCCGATCCTTGTTGATGAGGGCCGACTGCTCAAGCTCGCGTGAGTAAGGTAGGGGCACTTCAAACTGGGCAACACGCTTAATGGGCGCGTCCATGAAGTCGAAGCCCTCTTCCTGCAACCGGGCGGCCACTTCCGCGCCAATCCCGTAGGTGCGGTAGCCTTCCTCGACGATGACCGCCTTGAACGTCTTGCGGAAGGACTCGAGTACGGGCCCCATGTCGAGCGGGCGCAAGCTGCGCAGGTCGACGACCTCGGCCTCGATGCCCTCTTGCGCCAGCTGATTGGCGGCTTCCAGAGCCACCTGAAGCCCTTGAGCGTAGGCAACAAGGGTCACGTCGCGGCCAGGGCGCTTGACATCCGACACGCCGATGGGCACAACGTAGTCCTCGGCCGGCACTTCGCCTCGGATTTGGTAGAGCGTGTGGTGCTCAATGAACAGGACGGGGTCGTCGGTGCGGATCGCCGCCTTCAACAACCCCTTGGCGTCATAGGGCGTGCTGGGCGAAACAACCTTCAGACCGGGGAAGTGGGCGAAAATGACATCGGGCGTGTGGCTGTGAGTCGCTCCCAACTGACGGCCGCCGCCGCCCGGCGCGCGGAACACTACCGGGGCCTTCATCTGGCCGCCGAACATGTAGTGGACTTTGGCAGCGTGATTGATGATGGCATCGAGGGCCAGGAAGGCGAAGTTGATGGTCATGAACTCCGCCACCGGCCGCAAGCCGCCCATCGCCGCACCGGTAGCGACGCCGCCGATCGCCATCTCGGAAATGGGCGTGTCGCGCACGCGCTTAGCGCCGAACTCGTCGTGGAAGCCGCGCGTCACGGCGTAGGTTCCGCCCCAGACGCCCACTTCCTCGCCCATGATAAACACGCGCTCATCGCGGTGCATTTCTTCGCGCAGGGCGTCGGTGATCGCCTGTCGCATGGTAATCAGTGCCATGATTGCTCCTGAGTGGTTGACAGTTGCCTGTGGTAGTTGTTCGTGCTGTCCGTTGTTTGGAACTATCCACCCGCCACTCTTCGTTTCATAAGTAGTAACTTGTCACGACTGCTCGACGTAAACACCTTCCCACAGCGCCTCAGGCGCGGGGAACGGGGATTCCTCGGCGAACTTCACCGCGGCCTCGATGGCGGCTTCGACCTCGTCGTCGATCTGCTCCAGTTCCTCTTTTGTGGCGATCTTCTCGTCGTACAATCTGCGCTCCAGGATGCCGATCGGGTCGTCCTCGCGCCACTTCTCAACTTCATCTTTGGTGCGGTAGCGCAGCGGATCGCCCATGCTGTGACCCTCGTAGCGGTACGTGAGGACTTCGAGGAATTGGGGCGCGTGGCCGGCATGAATCTCGTCGATGGCCTGGCGGGTTGCTTCGTAGACCTCGACCACGTCCATGCCATTCACCTGCCGCGCGGGTATCGCATAAGCGCCGGCCTTGGTCACCATATCCGGCGCG
Organism: uncultured Ardenticatenaceae bacterium; assembly: GCA_964608255.1. Lineage (GTDB taxonomy): Bacteria > Chloroflexota > Anaerolineae > Promineifilales > Promineifilaceae > Promineifilum. Next base: position 27,427 of record CAZSOD010000030.1, on the reverse strand, counting down.
GCCGAAGCGCGTTCGACCGAGGTACCCATGCCGTACTGGTTGTTCTCCACGATATAGATAATGGGCAAGTCCCAGACACCGGCCATGTTGAGCGATTCGTGGAAGTAGCCGATGTTAGTGGAGCCGTCGCCCATATAGCACAGAACGACCGCGTCTGTGCCCTTATATTGCTCGGACAGCGCCAGGCCGGTCCCCAGAGGGATATGGCCGCCGACGATGCCGTAGCCGCCCCAGTAATTCCGGCTGACGTCCGCCAAATGCATAGAACCGCCCTTGCCCTTGCTAACGCCGGTCGCCTTGCCCAGCAGTTCGGCGAAAAGGGCGCCCGGTTCAGCGCCGACGGCCAGGGCATGGGCATGGTCGCGGTAGGCCGTGATCACGTGGTCTTGAGGACGCCGCGCTGCGATGGAGCCGACGGCCGTCGCTTCCTGGCCGATGTAGAGGTGCAGGAAGCCACCGATTTTGCCCAATTGGTAGAGTTCGGCGCACTTCTGCTCAAAGCGGCGGACCAGTACCATCTGGCGGTACCAGCCTAATAGAGTCGCCTTATCCATTTGTTTCTCCTTCAGAGTTGCCCGCGGCCGGCAAAGCCACGGCCCGCGGCGCATAGTCAGCAAGAGTGTAGCAAATTCACCCGGACATGGCGACGGGATTTCGTCGCGCTCTTGTCCGCGCTTTGTCCCATTTGGCGGCCCGACAGCTACTAGCGTGGCCCCTGGCTGAGGCGCGCGCCCTCGGCCGAAGGCTGCAGCAGCCAGGCGCGGCTGCCGAGCCCGGCGGCGGCAAAGGCATCGCCCATCGCTGCGGCGACAGCCGCAGCCCCGTTTTCAGTCAGAGCCAGCAGGCTAGGCCCCGCGCCGCTTAGAGCCACGCCGATTGCCCCGGCGTCATAGGCCGCGGCATAGGCCGCCGGTGCGCCGGGAATCAGCGCGAGGCGATACGGTTGGTGTAACCGATCGGCCATAGCCACGCGCAAGCAGTCGTACTCGCCCGTCGCCAGCGCATAGAGCAGGAGCGCGACGCGGCTGGCGTTGAAGATAGCATCCGCGCGCGGGATGACCGGCGGCAAAACGGCGCGGGCGTCGGCCGTCAGCAACGTAAAGTCGGGGAGTACGACTACGGCGGTCAGATGCGGCGGCGTCATGCGCCGCAGGAGGAGTTCCGCCGGGCCGGCCACTGGGTCGGCCAGGACACCCAGCACCAGCCCGCCGAGCATGGCTGGGGCGACGTTATCGGGGTGACCTTCCATTTCCACCGCCAGTTGCAGCACGTCGCGCTCGCTATAGCCGGCGTCGATGATAGCATTGGCGGCCAGCAGCCCGGCAACGATGGCCGATGAACTGCTGCCCAGCCCGCTGCCGACCGGGATGGCATTGACCATGTCGACCGATAGGCGCGCCGGGCGACGGCCGGCGCGCCGGAATAGCGCGCCGGCGGCCTCAATCAGCAGGTTGCTCCGATCAGCGGGGACTTTGGCCGCATCCACTCCGCTGACCCGCACCTCGTAGACCGTCTCTTGCCCGTCGTCCACGGCCACGATTGGCCCGTCGGCCGAGACCGTGACCTCATTGCGCAGGTCGAGAGCCAGCCCCAGGCAGTCGAAGCCCGGCCCTAGGTTGGCGCTGGTCGCGGGCACGCTGACTGTAACGGTTCGTGAGTAGGGGGAAGTGACCATCGACATCGATGGAGATTCTACACTAGAATGGCGCGTGAACGGGCAACCTGGGGCGAGATTCATCGCTCTTGGCCCGCTCTTGTCGCTCGCCGCTCTTCATTCATACCCTATCATTCGGAGTTCTAGCTCGCAATTGCTATGAAGTGGCCCTCGGTCAATATCCTGTTACTGGTCTTGCTGGTCATCCAGACGATCACCGGCTACCTTGGCTTCACCAATGGCCGCGAGGCCAGAGCCTGGCTCCTGGTGACCCACGGGGTCGTCGCGTATACCCTTGTTCTGCTGCTCGTCTTCAAGGCCAGCATCATCTTGGACGCGTGGCGGCGCAAAAGGCGTTGGACTGGGCGACGGATTGGCTTTGCTCTCACGCTGGCCTTGCTCCTGTTGACCCTGCTGCTCGGCATGCTCTGGACGTTCAATGGCCCGCTCTACCTCGGCGGCTTCAGCCTGGTCAGCCTTCACATCTACGCGGCCGTCCCGCTTATGCTGCTCATGCTCTGGCACGCCTGGCACATGCGCTATATCCGCCGTGTCGAGGGCGCATTGGGGCGGCGACTGTTTCTGGGCGCGCTGGCCGCGGTGGCGAGCGGGCAACTACTTCGCGCCGGGAGCGAACGCGCCAAAACGCATGCGGGCTTGCCTGGCGGGCGACGGCGGTTCACCGGTTCCTATGAAGCGGCGCGCTTCACGCCCGACTTCCCGGTGGTGAGCTGGATCGCCGACCGGCCGTCCCCTGTGGCTGTTGCCGGGTGGCGGTTGCGCGTGGCAGGAGCCGTGGCGCGGCCATTCAACCTTACGTATGAGGAACTACTCTCCCTGCCACAGCGCGAGCTGACCGCGGCGCTGGACTGTACCGGCGGCTGGTACACGATCCAGCGATGGCGCGGCGTCACCCTCGGCGACCTTCTGGCGCAGGCGGGCGTCCTAGACTCGGCAGCCAGCGTAACCGTGGCCGCCGTTACCGGCTACCGGCGGCGCTTCCCGTTGGAGGAAGCGCAAGGCTGCCTTTTGGCGCTGGGTGCGATTGAGGAAGGCGACGACCTGTTCCGGCCCCTGCGCCACGGACACGGCTATCCCGTTCGCTGGGTAGCGCCAGGGCGACGCGGGATGGAGTGGGTCAAGTGGGTGACGGTGATCCGGGTCAACGAGACCGGGGCCTGGGCGCAATCGCCGCTTCCGCTGCAATGAAGCGGTTCGCAGACACGCCTTAGAATCAGGAGTGTATGACACGCGCCTACGAACTTGCCGCGGCCTCAGCGGCGATGACCGTGTCGCCCATCTGCACCGTCGCCTGGCTGCGTTCATAAGCCAGCACGTTCTCAAAGGCGGCAATAGCCACGGCCAGCATGTCGAGGTCCGGTTCGCTGGTCGTAAGCCGCTGCATCGCCAGGTTGGGCTTGGTGATGAGCCGGATGAAGGCGTTGGCCTGGTGCGCCGCGCTGAACTTCAGAAACTCGTAGGCAATACCGGCGACCACCGGCAACAAAACCAGCCGCGACAGGATGCGGGGCAGCAGGTCAAGTGGCGGTAGCAAGCTATAGATCAGGATGGAGATGACGACCACGGTCAAGAGAAATGCCGTGCCGCAGCGGGGATGCTCCAGCGGAAAGCGCGCCACCGACACGGGTGTCAGTTCCGCTCCAGCCTCATAGGCGTTGATCGTCTTGTGCTCGGCGCCGTGGTAACGGTAGAGCCGCTTCACGTCCGCCATACGGCCGATGCTCCAGATATAACCGATTAGCAGCGCCAGCCGGATCATACCCTCAACAAAGTTGACGAGGATGGGCTGGCCGCTCAGTCCCAGGGCCCGTTCCACAAGATGCGCGACGAAGGTGGGCAGCACGAAAAAGAGCAGGATCGACATCCCCAACGAGAAGGCGACCAGCGTCCATTGCACCGGCCCTTCAAAGACCTTTTCCGGGCGTCCGTCAGCATCCGTCTTGCCCTCTTCCTGCAGAGCGACATCGGCCGAGAACATTAGGCTCTTGACCCCCAGCCCGAGCGCGTCCCACAGCAGTGTCAGGCCGCGGATGAAGGGTGTTCGGGCGAGACGCCCCCCGTATATACGCGCATCGAGAGGTTCAGTGTGAACGACAATGTTGCCCTGCGGGTCGCGCACGGCAACCGACAGCGCGCGCGAGCCGCGCATCATGACGCCTTCGATGACGGCCTGGCCGCCATAGTTCACGGGCGTCAGCGCGGCGCGGCCGGGAGCGACCGGCGAATTGCCATTGGAAGCGGGTTGGCTGTTCGACATTAGCGGAATTGTAGCAAGGGCGAGCCATCCGGGCTACGCGGGCCGGCCAATCTGAAACAGGGCTAATGTCCGCGCCAGACCACCCTCCACCTCGATCAGGCCCAGTTCGTGGGCCATGCCATAAAGGGGTAGCGCCCTTTGCCGGATGATGCCTAATGCGCCGCCTACCTGATCCAGCGTCAGACCAGTCGCCAGGGTGCAATGGGGTACCCACGTCCCGGGCCGATAGTAGGCGTAAGGTTGCCGCGCGTGGGCGGCGAAGACGCGGCTATAGGCGTCGTGGAGTTCTAGCAGGGCGTGAGTGACGGTGACACCGTAGAACAGCACGCCCTCGGCCGTGGGAAACAGGCCGATGCTGGAAAGCGTCAGTCGGACAGGCTGGAGCATGGCGGCAAAGGCGGCCGTCGCTTCTGCCAGGCCGTGTTGGTCAACGTGGTCGCTAATGGCCAGCGTCACGTGCGGCCGCGCGCCGCTATCGAGCATTGATCGGTCCACGCCCATCGCCGCCAGCGCTTGCCAAGTGTCGAACACGGCTTCTTCCGTCTCCGGCCCCAAATGCATCTCTACGACAAATGCCATGCCTCTTCTCCGAGCAATGATTTCCGCGCGGATTCTCATGGAGAAAACGGATTAGGGCGGCAAGCGGGATATCTATCGCTTTCCTCCACGCTAATCCGCATTGAATTCAGTTCTTCTGTTACAGGAGCGCGATCACGATCAGCAGAATCCAGGCCACGCCAACATAGATACTCAGCCAGCCGAGGGCGCCGCCAAGGCCGGCTTTGCCGCGGCCGCCCTGATCGAGCACCGCCGGCAGATTAAGATACCACGTCGCCCGCTGGCCTTGCCGCAAGGCCAGTACGCCGCACACCATGGCCGGCAGTATGCCCAGAACAACGGCCAGGGCGATGGTCAGCGGGCCAAGCGTAGCGCGGATGCGGTCGAGCAAGCCAGCGTCGGCCGGCTCGGTCAGCAGGGCGGGCAGAACCAGGATCAGCAGCGGGATGAAGTTGAGCGCCAGCCCGATGAGGCCGTAGGTCAGGCCCGAGTTGGCCGACTTCTGGGCGTTCGTGCGCATCTCCGGCTGAACAGCTTCCAGCGTCAGCGGCCGGCCGCAATTGGGACAGAAGGCGCTCCCGCGCAGGGCGGTTCCATAACACACGTTGCAGAGGACAACGAAGCCGGAACGATCGGCGAAAACCTGGGGGTCGACCTTTAGCTCGAGCAGCATGTTGCGGTTGTTCTTGACCAGGACGCCCGGGTTGTCAGGAATCGCGATGGGCGCATCGAGAGTGGGACCGACCGGTTGGGCGGGGTCGTCGAGTGACGGGGCCGGGACGGTCGTTACGGAATGGCCCGATTGTTCGTCGACGACCGCCGGCAGGTTGGAACTGCCGCCGCTTAGCGCACTGCGGGCCTTGCCGGCCAACTCCTGGCGTTTCGCCCGGTTCGCCTGCTGGCGCTGCAAGTCGACCCACTGCATCGTGGCGTTAGCCTGAACGCGGCCGCCGTCGCGGCAATAGGTGGCGATGAGTTGCAGCAGCTCGCGCGCCTTCTCCACGTCGGGCGCGTCCAGTTCCAGTTGGGACGTTTGCTCAAACGGCCGCACGCGGACGACGACCTCCTGCTTCTGGAGGCCCAGCCAGCGCGAGACGGTGGCGACGATGACGCCGCTCTCCTCATTGTAGGTCTGAAGCGTGGCTCCCAGGTTCGCCAGGGCGAACAGGGCGCTGCGCATGACGACGGTGGAGCTAACCGGGAAGGCGCGAATCTCGGTAACGGCCATAGTAGAGTGATTATAGGCTGATCTGCCCGGGCACCAAAGAAACCATAGATTCCGTCGATTACACGGATTGGGCCGGGGCAAGCCGTTCCTTATGGGCACTCCGTGGCCTTTCTCTTCTCTGACTAACTTGCGCCAGTGACCTTGGCCCCGCGTTCGGGGTAGGCTATAAACCAGTTCATGCCACTTTTCAAGCGGGGCCAGTTGGAATCAGGCGAAAGCTTTGTAGATGTGGTCGCGGCCGAGCGTGTGGTCGAGAACGAAATGACCGTTGTCCGGGCGCACGGCCGAAAGCTGATCCTGACCCGTCACGAGGGAACGGTCTACGCTATCGACAGCCTCTGCCCCCACGCGGCGGCCGATCTGAGTCAGGGCTCGCTTCGCCGCTGGCGCATCTGCTGCCACGAGCACGACTACTGTTTCGACATCCGCAACGGTCGCATCGTCTGGCCCGACGACGAACCCTACCGTCTGCGGCGCTATGAGGCCCGCGAGGCGAACGGCATGATTCAGGTCCGGATCGACAAATGAAACCTACGCGGGTAGACAGGGATTAGAAAGTTTAGAAGGCAGGAGCGCTTCCTTTCCTTATCCTTCCGTCTACTCAGTGACCACCCGCGCTGGATTCACTCGTTACTGGGCTGGGCGCAGGCGGTAGATGGCCCCACGAGCATAGTCAGTGACGTATAGCTCCCCGTTAGCGTCCTCGCCAAAGGTGGAAATCACCAGGTCGCTATCAAGCACCACATCGGACAGCCAGCGCTCACCCTGCGGGAAGAGTCGCCATATGACCCCCAGGCAGTAGTCGGCGGTGAAGTAGTTGCCCTGCATCTCTGGGAACGCCTGGCCGCGATAGACGTAACCACCGGTGATCGAACAGCCCTGCGTGTGGTCGTACTCGAATATCGGTCGTGACAGGCCGGCCTGATCGCACGTCTCCGATTCGTAACAGTGGCTTGCCTCCATGATCTTCCAGCCATAGTTTTCGCCTCCGGGGCTGCTGGCCGGCTGGAAGTTCACCTCTTCCCACTGGCTTTGACCCACGTCAGCGATGTAAAGATCGCCAGTGGCCCGGTCGAAGGAGAAGCGCCACGGATTGCGCAGGCCATAGGCCCAGATTTCGGGCCGTGCGGCCTCGTCGTCGCCTGCGAAGGGGTTGTCGGGTGGGATGGCGTATTCGCCCTCCCGCGCGTCCACATCGAGGCGCAGGATTTTGCCCAAAGCGGTGTTGAGGCTTTGGCCGGAGTTCAGCGGGTCGCCGGCGCTGCCGCCGTCGCCCAGTCCGGCGTAGAGGTAGCCGTCGGGACCGAAGGCCAGAATACCCCCGTTGTGGTTGGGATAGGGCTGGTCAACGGTCAGGTAGATGACCTCGCTCGACTTATCGGCCGCGTACGGATCGTCGGCCGACACGGAAAAGCGCGAGATATGGGTATCCCCACTGTAGTCCGTGTAGTTGACATAAAACGTGCCTTCACCAGTCGCGCCGGCGGTGGCATAGTGCGGATGGAAGGCCAGGCCGAGCAACCCTTGCTCGCTGCTGACCGAGCCGACCCGGTCGGTAATGTCGAGAAACGGCTGCGGCAGTAGTTGCCCGTTTTCGATGATCCGGATGCGGCCGATCTGCTCCAACACGAACAGCCGGTCGTCGCCGGCATTCGTAAGCCAGGTTGGCCGCTGAAGGCCGCCGGCGAGAAAGGTTTCCAGGGCGACTGAGCCGATAGGACTAAGGGGTGTAGCCGAAGGCTCAGGCGTGGCTGTGGCTGGAGGGGGCGGCGTCGGGCTGGGTGTAGCTGAGGGTTGGGCCTGGACAACAGGCACGTACGTGTTGGTGGCTGTCACCACCACGGGGGGCGCCAGCGCCGGAGTGGCGGCGATGGCTGCTGGCGGCTCCGTGGCCCCCGAATCCCTCCCGTTCCCGCCGCAGGCCCCCAGGAGCGACACGGCGAACAGTAGCAATATCCAATAGTTGCGCATAAGTCAGATTATAGAAAAACAGGCTTCAGGCTCCCGCGCTTCCGGCCGGTTCTCATGGCTTGCTGAGTTGTGAGGGTTGCGCGTGTGGTGGGGCGTGGTGGCGAAAAGATTCGTGGCGTCGCGCTTTAGCGCGCTTCAAAAGCGCGCTAAAGCGCGGCGGCGAACCCGGACTTAGCGCTCGGCCAGCGGGACGTAGACCTGGTCGCGCTTGCCCATGTAATGTTCCCTGGGGCGGATCAGGCGGTTATCGGCCAGCTGCTCGAGGACCTGAGAGCACCAGCCGGCGATCCGGCTGACCGCAAAAATGCAGGTGAACTGGTCAACCGGCAGTCCGATGGTGTAGAGGGTCACGGCCGAGTAGTAGTCGACGTTGGCGTACAGGTTGCGCTCGATGAAGTAGTCGTTGCTGCGCGCCAGCTTTTCAATGGTGTCGGCCACGCGGAACCACTGCTCTTTGCCGCTACTGGCGGCCAGCTTCTGCGCCAGCGGCTTGAGAATGCGCGCCCGCGGGTCCTCGACCTTATAGACGCGATGGCCGATGCCCATGACGCGTTTGCCGGCGGCCAGCGTCTCGTTGAACCACGCCTCGACGTCGCCCCGATCGGCGGCGGCGAAGAACTGCTCCATTGACCGCTGCGTCGCGCCGCCGTGGGCTGGCCCTTTCAGCGTGCCGATGGCGCTGGTGATGGCCGAGTACATGTCGGAGCCGGTGCTCGTGGTCACGCGCGCGGCGAATGTGGAAGCGTTGAAGCCGTGGTCGGCCAGCATGACCAGGTAAGAATCGAACGCCGCCACCCCGTCGGGGTTTGGCTCTTCGCCATCCAGCATGTAAAGGAAATTCGCCGCATGGCTCAGCCCTGGCCGGGGGGCGATGGGCTCGCGACCATTGCGCAAGCGCTCCCAGGCGGCGACGATGGTGGGCATGACCGCCGTAAGGTGCAGCGCCTTCTCTCGCGCCGCATCCAACGTGACGTTGTCGGCGTCGCTGTCGAGCAGGCCGAGCGCGCTGACGGCCGTGCGCAAGACGGCCATGGGCTGGGCGTCGCGCGGGAAACTGCGCATGATGTTCAGCAGCGGCTCCGGCATCGCTCGTTTGGCCTGCAAGGTGGCCTTAAAGAGGTCGAGTTCGTGCGCGTTGGGTAGCTTGTCGTTCCAGAGCAGGTAGACAACCTCCTCATACGTCGCGTTGGGCCCGAGGTCGCGGATATCATAGCCGCGGTAAATCAGTTCGCCTTTCGTTCCATCCACAAAGCTCGATGACGTGGTCATCGCGTCTTCTTTCTTGGTTTCGGACATGTTTATGCGCTCCTGTATGCCTGACTAGAGGGACTAATCACCGGCGGCGGCGCGAAGCCGGTCGCCGTATTGTATTTCGTAGTACTTCTGGAAGTCGCCGCTCTTGATCTTGCGCCACCACCACTCGTTGTCGCGGTACCAAAGCGCCGTCTCGACGATGGCTTCTTCGGGCGTGTGCGCCGGCTCCCAACCCAGAGCAACGATCTTGTGAATGTCCAGGCTATAGCGGCGATCGTGACCGGGGCGATCGGTGACGTGGCGGATGAGAGTGCGCGGCCGATCCAGCGTGTCGAGTACGATTTCGACCATGCGCAGGTTCTCTACTTCCACCCCGGTGCCGACGTTGTAGACCTCGCCGACAGTTCCACGGCGCAGCACCAGCTCGATGGCCTCGCAGTGGTCGTGGACGTGCTGGTACTCGCGCATTTGGCGGCCGTCGCCATAGACCGGCAGCGGCAAATTGTCGATCGCGTTGGTAGCGAACAGCGGCACGGCTTTTTCCGGGTACTGATAGGGGCCGATGTTGTTAGAGCCGCGGGTGATCGTGGTCGGCAGGTCATAGGTGATGTGGTAGGCGTTGACCAGCAGATCGGCGCTGGCCTTGCTGGCGGCATAGGGGCTGCGCGGGTCGACCGGATCGCCTTCACGGCTCGACCGACCGGGGGGTACGTGGCCGTAAACCTCGTCGGTCGAAATCTGATGGTAACGTTCTAACCCGTGGGTGCGGGCGACTTCCAGGAGGGTATAAGTTCCGAAAACACTGGTCTGGATGAAGGCGTCGGGGTCGAGGATGGAGCGATCGACGTGGGTTTCGGCGGCGAAATTGACGATCGTATCGATATGATGGGTCCGAACGGCCGCCTCCACCTCATCGCGGACACAGATGTCGCCCCGCACGAAGGTATAGCGGGGATGGTTGGCTACGGGTAGCAGGTTGTCCAGATTACCGGCATAGGTGAGCTTGTCGTAGACGACGATGTGGATGTCGTCGTGGGCCGCCAGCATATGATGGACGAAGTTGGAGCCAATGAACCCCGCTCCGCCCGTGACTAGGATATTCCTCAAGAATTCCTCCAGATGACCGGGCATGCCGGCATAGCAAGTGTGCGCCGGAATCGCATGGCCGGCAGCGGCCGCTCACACCCACACCCCGTGTCGGACTCCACCCGGTGCGCCGCCCATATGGCGGTCGCCAGCGACCACGAACACCGGGCCGCAAAGCTAAATGTTCAGGGAAGGCTCTACCATTGTAGCCAATCCGCCCCAGATGGTAAACAGTTTTTCCCTCGCCCGCCCCTATCCGGCGGCGACCTCGGCCAACCAGTCCGCGATCAGGCGATTGGCGATGCTGGGTGGGGGGGGCACGGTTGGCAGGGCGTCAGCGGCAAACCAGCGCGCCTCGGACAGTTCGCCGGGGTCGATCACGATTTCGCCGCCGGCGTGTTCGGCCACGAAAGCGATCATCAGCGAATGCGGAAACGGCCACGGCTGACTGCCAAAGTAGCGGATGTTGGCTACCCGCAGCCCCACTTCCTCGTAGATTTCGCGCTGCACGCACTCTTCCAACGTCTCGCCCGGCTCCACGAAGCCGGCCAGAACGCTGAACATGGCGGACGGAAAGCGCGTGGCCCGCGCCAGCAGGATGCGACGCCCGTCGGAGTCGCGGCGCTCCACACGCACAATGATAGCCGGGGCCAGGCGCGGGTAATTGGTCAGGCCGCATACCGGGCAGACCTTGGCCCGGTCTTGGATCTGATTCGTCGTCGCGCTGCCGCAGCGGCCGCAGTACTGGTGGGTGCGGTCCCAATCCACAATTTGCACCGCGCGCCCGGCGAGCCAGAAGAGCGTTTCGCCCAGCCGTGGGTAGAGGGCGCGCAAGTTCTCGAATTGCAGACCGGGCGGGGCGGCAACATCCTCGGCCAGCTCGCCGGAAAAGCAGTGGCTCAGGCCCGATTCCTCCTCGAGACGGCCCAAATACTGCCAGCGCAGCGTGGTCAGGCCCAGGTCAGCCGGCGAGAGGAGGCGCGGGACGGCTATTTCCTCGCCATCGCTTTGCACCAGCAGGCGCGTTCCCTGGAAGAGGAACCATAAGGCGGGTTGCGCTGGCCCGACCGGCGGCGTGACGGTCGGTATAAACGTCGCGGTCATAGCAGCTAGGGATACCCCTCCGTCGTGGCCGTGGGCGGGGGATAACCGGTGCCGGACAGCGTCGCCGTCGGCAGCCCGGGCGATGGCGTCTCGCCGGGGGCCTGCGTTCCCGCGGGTGTCGGGCTGGGGCCGGGCGTGCCGGTAAGGGTTGGGGTGCCGGGCGGCGGGAGCGTGCCTTCGCCGGTAGACGTCGCTGTCGGCGTTGGGGTAACTGTGGCGCTGAGGGCGGGCGTCACGAGCAAGGGGAATGTCGGCGTTGCCGGAAGTGTGGCCGTTTCGGAAATAACATCCGTCGCGGGCAGCGTGAACGTTGGCGTTGGCGTCGGCGGTTCCAGGTCGAGCGGCGGCAGTGTCGGCAGCGGCGACCCGGCAACCACGGTCAGGGCAATGCCGTCGCCGCCGTAGAGCGGGTTCGGCTCGATGATTTGATCGACGGCCAGATACCACACGGTGGCGTCCGGAGGCTCTTTCCCGCAACCGGCCGGCCCCTCGTACAGCCGCCAGATGCCGGTGACGGTCATCGGCGTGCCTTCGCGGACGAGGCGCAGGATGTTCTCGAAGCCGGTGGCATTGAGTTGCAAGTCCTCGCTCACGAGACTCCAGCGGATGGGCGGGCCAGAGTATTGCCCGCAGGCGGGCGGGGCGATTGACGCGTAGTTGCCCGAGACCTGGATGCGCTGGTTGCGATACGCCGCGGGGTCGGCATTGAGTTCGGTGAACGTCAACAAAGCCGGCTCGCCGGTGACGACGGCCGCCACGGGCGTGAACGTGGGCAAATTGGGGTAGAGCGGCCGCCGGTCGCCAGTCACAAGCGAATAGACGACGAGGACCAGCCCGGCGAGGAGGAGGAGCGCCGCGGCAACCGCCACGCCAGGCCAGCGCTTGGCCAGCATCCGCGCTCGCGCGCTGAGCGGCGTGTCCGGCGCGGATGCAGCCAACGTCGTGCCAGTCTCCGCCGGCGATTCGAACTGTTCCTCGGGTGTGTTCATCGGAATTTGAACGCCGGCCGCCCCTGGCCGCGGCGGTAAGTGATCCACCATTCCGCTACGAGTCCGGCCAGCCCGCCGCCAAGCAGCCAGGGCCATAACTCGCGCCGCCCCTCCCGCATCCCGCTGCCCGGCACCTCAACCTGGCCGACGCGCAGCGTCGCGGCTGGCAAAATGCGCGACTCGTCAGCGTTGAAGAAATTGACGGTGAATGCGCCAACCGGCCGCGTCTCGCTCGAAACGTCTTCGAAGGCGACGCGATAAACTCCGGGTTGCCGGGTTGCGGAGAAGAGCAGCGGCTCCCCGGGGGAGTCGATGTCCTGTCTCCAGACAGTCCCATCCGGCAGCGTTATGGTTACCGCCGCCGTACGGGCGTCGGGAATCATGGTCACCGCCGCTCCCGGCTGGAGGTTTTCATCACCGGCGATCACGCGTCCCGGACTCAGCCACGCGGTAATGTTAGCCATTATGACCGGAAATGCAATCTGCAGGGGCAGGTCGGACGCGCGAAGGTCGAAGGCGAAGACCGCCACGCGGCGGCCGTCCGTTTCGCCGGCCAGCAGCAGCGGGCCGCTGGAGGCTTCGACCAGCGGCTGTAGCGGCGGCGCAGCGATCTGCCGCGCCTCGGCAATGTTCAGTGTCCCCCAGTCGACATTGGCAAGCAACGGGCTATCAGCCAGGCGCACCGCCGTCGTGTCGGTAAAAATGTTCCCGACGGTCAGCAGGGGCGCGATGTCGACCTCCGCCAGGCCGGGTTGCGGATTGAAGATGAGAGCGTTGCCGGGCAGCACGTCGGGAACGGCGACACTGTCATAAACGTAAAGGTCAAAACCGGCCGTTTCAGCCGCTTCCCCGGTCGGCGCGCGCGCGACCTCGTAGCCCGGCAAGACCGCGAACAAGCGCTCCAGAAAGAGGTTGCCCTCGCCGACGAGCAGGACGCGCCGGGCGTCATGGCCGTCCAGCACGGTCCATGCTTGATCGTCTACCGCCAGGTAATCGGCCGCGCCGTCGCGCGGGGCCAGCCGGGCTTCGGCGACGCCGGCGTCACCGGGAAGCGCCCACGTCTGGGCCATCTGTTGCCCGGCGGCGAGGTCAACGCGCCTTGAGTCGTAAAGAGCGCCGTCAATATAGAGGCTTAACAGCCCCGAGCGCGGCGTTGCGCCGGGGTTCTGGACGGAAACGAGCAGGTCTGTTCCGGAAGCCGTCGGCCGGGCCGCCTGCGAGGCCAGGGCCAGGTTGTCGCCGGCGCGCCCGACGGGCACAAAGACCACCTCGCCGGGCAACGCCGGCAGGTTGTCGGGTAGACCGCCGTCGGAAACGATCACCATCCGCGGCTTGTTGAGGCCCTGCGCCGAGCCGGCGGCAAGCGCGAAAGCCGCCGGCCAGTCGGCCGAGGCGTTCTCGGGCGTGGCTGCCGCCAGCGCCTGGCGCAGGGCATTGCGGTCGTCGCTGGCCGCGGCCAGCACAGCCGGCGTTTCGGCGACGCGAATCAACGTCATGCGATCGGCGCCGCCTAGCCCACCAATTAGCCGCGAGACTTCTGCCCGGGCGTCATCAAAGCGCGCGCCAGCCACCCCATCGGTCGCTTGCATCGACGCCGAAGCGTCCAGCAGGACGATAACGCTGCCGCCGCCGGCGCCCGCCACACGCAGCGCCGGTCGCGCCAGCGCCAGCGCCAGCGCGGCGAGGATGAGGAGTTGCAGCAAGAGCAGCAGGTTGCGGCGCAATCGCTGCCAGGGAGCGTTCGCCGTCTGGTCGCGCACCAGTTGTTGCCACAGAAACGTGCTGCTGACGGGCTGCTCGCGGCGGCGCAGTCGCAGCATGTAGAGGGCGATGATGGGCAGGGCCAGCAGGCCAAGGGCCAGCGCTGCGGGGGCCAGCAGGGTCATCAGCGCACGACCCCCTGCCGGCGGAGCGTGCCGTGAACGAGCGCGTCCCAGGTCGTGTCGGTCGTGACGGGGGTATAGTGGATGCCGCGCGGGCGGCAAAAGGCTTGCAATTCATCCTGCCAGGCGCGCAGCCGGGCAATGTATTCATCCACGCGTCCAGGGTCGAGCGACACTTCGGTCGCCTGACCTGTCTCCACATCGAGCAGCCTCAGGTCGCCCGCCAGGTCTGGCAACGCTTCGTCCGGACTGAGGACGTGGATAACGGCAAGCTCATAGCCGCGGGCCAGCAGGGCGATCATGCCGTCGCGGCCGCTGCCCGGCGCGAAGAGATCGCTGATGAGGAAAAGCAGCCCGGGCCGCCGGGCGCGCCGGGCGTAGTCGGGCAGGGCCGCATCGAGGGCCGTTCCTGGCCTCAATCCGGGTCCACCCGCGCGCGAGCGCACCGCATCGTAGTTGGCCTCCAGGAACTGGAGCAGGGGCCAGCCGTTTTGCCGGCCGCGGAACGGGCCCCAACCGCGCTGGCCACCGCCGTCGAATAGATTGACCAGGACGAGGTCGCCTGAGCCGAGCGCGATGGTGCCCAGGCCGCCGGCCAGTTGGAGGGCATACCGCAACTTGTTCGCGCCGGCGCGGTCGTCGCCGGGCGGCCAGTCCATGCTGCCGCTGCTATCGACGAGGATATGGACGGCCAGGTCCTCTTCCTCCTCGGTCAGCCTGATGAACGGCCGCTCCAGCCGGGCGTAAACGTTCCAGTCGAGGCGGCGCAGGTCGTCGCCCTGAGCGTAGTCGCGGTAATCGGCGAACTCAATTGATGTGCCGCGGCGGCGGCTGCGGCGGTTGCCTTTCATCGCGCCGACGCGTACCGCCTCGGCCGAGAGGCTGAGCTGCTCCAGCTTGCGCAGCGCGGTTTCGTCAAAGAGGCGCATGATGGTTATGGGCGATCATCCACCGCGCGGCGAGCGCGGGTCGCCCGCGTCGAAGAATCGCGCACCCTTCTCACCGGCCGCGGCCGCCAGTCGCGCCAACGGACTCGCGTGGAACGGTGTCCAGCAGGTCCGCGATAACATCATCAGGGCTTACACCGCGCGCCTGCCCTTCAAAGCTGAGCAACAGCCGGTGGCGCAGCGCGGCCGGAGCGACGGCCGCCACGTCGGCGAAGCTGGCGTTATAGCGGCCGTCGAACAGCGCCAGCGCCTTGGCGCCCAACACCAGCGCTTGCGCTCCGCGCGGGCTGGCTCCGTAGCGGATCGCCTCGTTGACCAGCGGGCTGGCGCTCTGTCCCGGGTGGGTGGCGACAACCAGGCGGCTGGCATAGTCGCTGACCGTCGAGGGCACGGGAACCTGGCGGGCGACAGCCTGCATGGTTAGAAGCTGCTCGCCGTTGGCAACCGGTCGCAGTACCGGCTCCATGCCGCCCGTAGTCCGCGCCAGAATCTCGGTTAGTTCATTGGCCGACGGGAAGGGCACATTGATCTTGAATAGGAAGCGGTCGAGCTGGGCCTCCGGCAATGGGTAGGTGCCTTCTTGCTCGATTGGGTTCTGGGTCGCCAGGACGAAGAATGGGGACGGTAACGGGTACGTCGTGTTGGCGATTGTCACCGTGCGTTCTTGCATCGCTTCGAGCAGCGCGGACTGGGTCTTGGGCGTGGCGCGGTTGATTTCGTCGGCCAGAACGAGGTTGGCAAACACAGGGCCGTGTTGGAAGCGAAAGCCGCGGCGCCCGTCTTCGCGCTCTTCCATGATCTCCGTGCCGGTAATATCGGCCGGCATCAGGTCGGGCGTGAACTGGATGCGGCTGAAGCGCAGATCGAGCGCCGCGCCCAATGAGCGGATGAGCATCGTCTTGCCCAGGCCGGGCACACCCTCCAGCAGGATGTGACCGTTGCTGACGATGCCGACGAGGACGTGGCGAACGACTTCCTCTTGCCCCACGATGGCCTTGCCGATCTCTGTCCGGATTGCTTCGGCCGTCGCGCCAAACGCCTCGATGTCCCGCGCCGCAATCGATTGACCCATGAAAAAGCCGTCCCTGTCGCTGGCTAGCGAGTCACACTCACCACGGATAAACACAGGACTGACAAACTAAACGCGTATGAAAGGCACCATGCCCGCGGGCGCGTTCCCCGTCAATCCGTGCCGCACTCACTCGCCCCCGATTATACACACCTCGCCTATTCATCGTAGCCCCGCTCGGCGAGGTAGTCGGTGTAGCCGCCCACGTACTCGGTCAAGCGGCCGTCGCGCAGCTCGATAATGCGGTCCACGACGTGGTCGAGGAAATAGCGGTCATGGGAGATGACAAACACCGTACCGACAAACTCGTCCAGCGTTTCCTCCAGCACTTCGATGGCGGGAATGTCGAGGTTGTTGGTCGGCTCGTCGAGGAGTAGCAGGTTGGGCCGCTGCAGCACCAGGCGCGCCAGTTGCAGCCGGCTGCGCTCGCCGCCGCTCAGCTTACCGATGGGTTGCGTGGTCTGGTCATAGGTGAACAGGAAGCGCAGCAGGAAGGCGACGGCCGCCTCCCGCGTCAGGGGCGCGGCGGCGCGGATGCAACCGATCAGGTCTTGGCTGGGGTCGAGCGTCTCCTGCTCCTGGGCATAGTAGCCGATGTGGATGCTCGGGCCGACCTTGACCTCGCCGGCCGAGGCGCTCTCCGGGTCGAGCAGCAGCTTGAACAGCGCCGACTTGCCCGCGCCATTGGGGCCGACGAGACCCACCCGCTCGCCATGCCAGAGCGTCAGGTTGAGGTCTCGAAACAGGGTGCGGCCGCTGTCGAAGGTTCGCGCTACGCTGTCCAGTTCGAGAACCTTGTTGCTGCCCCGCCAGCCATTTAGCTCCAGCGTCATGCGCCGCGCCTCGGCCACTTTCTCGACCTTGTCCATCCGGTCGAGCATCTTTTGCCGGCTGCGCGCCTGCCTGATGTGGCGCTCGTTGACGACGAGCGACGCCCACAGTTCGAAGCGGGCAATAGCAGCCTCGATGCGGGCGATCTCCTTCTGTTGCGCGGCGTATAGCTGCTGCTGGCGCAGGCGGCGAATCTGCCGCTCCGTGGCGTAAGCGGTGTAGTTGCCGAGGTAGAGCGTCAGACGGCCGTTTTCCAGCTCGGCAATGTGGGTCGCCACTTCGTCCAGCAGGTAGCGGTCGTGGGAGATGATCACCACGCAGCCGGGATAGTCGCGGATAACGGCCTCCAGGGCCCGTTTGGCCGGCAGATCGAGGTGATTGTCCGGCTCATCCAGCAGGAGCAACTGCGGTTGCTGCACCAGTAGCTTGGCCAGCATGACCAGCTTCTTCTGGCCGCCGCTGAGGTGTTGGGTCAGGGTTGCCCAGCGCGAGCGGTCCAGCCCGAGCGCGACCAGTGTCTCCTTGACCCGGCTCTCATAGCGCGGGCCGCCCAGTTGCTCGAACTGATGCAGCAGCCGTTCCTGGGCCTTCATCGCCCTGTCCAGCGCCCGGGGGTCTTCATAGACCTCGGCGTGGCTCATCCGGTCGGCCAATGCGTCCAGGTCGCGCTCGATCGCGGCCAGTTCTGGCAGGGCGGTTAGCGCTTCTTGCAGGACGGTGCGGCCGTCGGCCAGTAGCGGCTCTTGTTCCAGCCGCCCCCAGGTCAGCCCAGAGAGGCGAAAGACCGCGCCGCTGTCGGCGGTCAGTTCGTGGGCCATCAGCTTCATGAGCGTCGACTTGCCCGCCCCGTTTGGCCCCACCAGCCCGATCCGCTGGCCGCGCTGTACCTCCCAGGTCAGGTCGCTGAAAATAGGGCGTCCGGCCAGGCTGACGCTGATCCGATCGAGCTTAACGATGATCTCGGCCATCGCGATATCTCCTTGCAAACAAAAAGCCGGGTCGCGCCCGGCTTTCACAATTTCATCCCTCAGAACTTTACATAAAAATCATCAAGCAGGCGCAATTCGAGAAGGTAACCCCTGGAAAGAAGCCAGCAGGTGCGTTTGCACGATGCAGTTCGTATACCCACAACGATACGCCATGAACGGTAGCTTATCGTAAGGGGCGCGACCAGGCAACATCCCGCTTCGGTGCTATACTCAAATCGAAATCCCTTGAGGCTCCCATGACACGTTTGTCCCGGCTGTCGCCGCTGTTCCTACCGTCTCTGCTGCTCGCGTTGCTGCTGGCGACCGCTTGTGACCGGTTGCCCAATCCCGCGGCGGCCGGAACGCCTACGGCCGCCCCGCTGGCTGGTCCCACGCCGACGCTGCCGCCCGCGGCCACGGCCAGCGCCGTCCAACCGCCGCTGCCCGCCGCTCCTCTTTCGCCGCTGCGCGTCTGGGTGCCGAATGAAATCGGCGCGCGGACGGCCGGAGGGGCCGAGGAGTTGAACAACCAGCTGCGCGCGTTCGAGACGGCCCACCGCCAGCTAGACGTCATCGTCGAGCAGAAGCCGGTCGAGGGGCCGGGCGGTATCGTCAGCTATCTGCGCACCGGCCGCGCGGTTGCGCCGTCGATCTTGCCCGATTTGATCGCCCTGCCCACGACGACCCTGGCTGACCCGTCGGTTCGCGAGTTGCTGTTCCCGCTCGAGGGCCACCTCGATCCGGCGCTGCTGGAAGACACCTACCCGGCGCTGGCGGCCCAATCCGTCAGCGACAACCGGCTCTACGGCTTTCCGTTTGCCGTGTCCGGGTTGCCCCATCTTATCTACCGCCCCTCCGTGGTCAGCGACACGCTGCCGTTGAGCTGGCCGGTATTCATTTCCGATACGAATCACACCCTGATTCTCCCCGCCGATAGCCGCGACGGCGCGCTCTGGGGTCTGCAATTCTATCTGGCCGAGGGCGGCAGCCTCGCCGATGACGCGGGCAAGCCGGCGCTGCAGGCGGAGCCGCTTACGCGGGCGCTGGAGCAGATCGCCCTCAACAAAGCGAACCTGCTGCAAAGCCGCCAGCTCAAGACGCTCGACGAGGCGTGGCAATATTACCAGTTAGGGCTGAGCGACTCTGTGTGGACGCGCTCGGGCTACGTGCTGGCCCAGTTGACGCCGGCGACAGCGGACATTCCGCCCGCCGACCTGGCCTACGGTCGCGTGCCCGGCCCGCGCGGCGCGCTGACGCCGCTGGTAACCAGTTGGGCGTGGGCGATTACGGCCACCGACCCGGCGCGCCAGGAACTGGCGGCCGAACTCATCCAGTCGCTGACGACGCCGGAAAACCTGGCGACGTGGAGCCGGCGCAACCAGATGTTGCCGGCGCGGCGCGAGGCGATGGCCGTGCTGGCGGAGCGCAACGCTTACTTTGAGTTTGCCGGGGCGGAACTGGAGCGGGCCGCGCTGATGCCGATCAGTGAATCAGGCCGCCTTCTGGATGTGCTGGGCGACGCCGTGTTTCAGGTGCTGGCGACTGAAACCGCGCCAGCGACCCTTGCCGAGGACGCCGCCGCCGCGCTGCGCCAGTAATCGACCAGCGCCGCCGTCACCGCGGCCACGGCCGCGGCGACCGGCGCGGACACCCCTTCGCCGAAGGCCATGCGGCCCGGCTCGATACCCAGGACAAAGACAGGCGCGCCCGTGACGGCCGTCAGGTAGTCGCCCAGCGTTGCCAGTGGCAGGGTGTGGGTGCTGCCGCCCAGGCCGTCGGCCGCGGCGGCCGGAACCACGACAACCTCGCCCGGCGCGCCGCCGCCGCGCGCCGCGTCCACGAACAAGACCACCCCGGGCCGGAAGCGAGTCACGACGCCGAGGCAGTTTTCGGGCGCGTGATCGGCGGCGACGACGAGCAGCGCGGGGTCATCGAGGCGCGCCGCCACTTGCCGGGCGACGAGCGCGCCCGCGCCATCATCGCCGCGCAGCGTCTGGCCGACACCCACCACAGCCAGCCGATTCTGGCGACCGTCAGGCGGGCTCAGCGACCGGCGCAGTTCCTGTTGCCATTCGTTCAAGGCGTTCCAGATCCTCCGGCCGCCCGTAGGTCACAATGAAGCGGCTGCGGTCCGACTGGGCCAGTTCGTACTCATCGGCGACCAGGTCGAGGCACTCCTGGCGGCAGCTATAGGCGCATTGGCCGCAGAAGGTGCAACGGTCGACGTGGAAGCGCAGGACGTAGCGCTTGGCCGCCTTGTCAACGGTGATGATCTCAATGGCCTCGGCCGGGCAATCCTTGGCGCATAGCGCGCAGCCGGTGCACTGTTCCGGGTCCCAGTGGAGCATGCCGCGGAACTCCGGCGGCGTCGGGCGCTTCTCAAAGGGATAGTGTTCGGTTACCGGCCGCCGGAAGGCGGAGCGAGCCAGATCAGTGAGCATGCCGATTCTTTTCATTGCAGCACCCGAAACAGGATTACCAGCAACCACTGGGCCAGCACCAGCACCGCGCCGATGCGCCACCACAGGCTCACCGTCTGGTCGATGCGCAGGCGAGCCAGCGCCGTCTGCAAGATGACCACGACAACGAGCAAGCCGAGCGTCTTGAGCGTAAAGAGAGCGGCGGCCAGCGGGCCAGCGCCGACGCCGCCCAGATAGAGCGCCGTCACCAACGACAGCCCAACGACAAGTTCCACGGCGCGGGCCAGCGTGAAGAGGGCCAGCCCCCGGCCGCTGTACTCCGTCAGCGCGCCGGCGACGATCTCCGTCTCCGCCTCCGGCGCGTCGAAGGGCGGCATTTCCAGCTTGCCCATGAGACCCACAACGGCGACGACGAAGGTGATGGGCAGGGTCAGCAGGAACCAGGGCTGCGTGGCGGCCGCGGCCGTTAGCTCGGAAACCTGCCAGCTCGCCGGGCGGCCCGCCAGCATCAGCGCCACGGCGGGGCTGAGCAGCGCCAGGATGAACGGCGCTTCATAGGCGAACATCTGCGTAAAGACGCGCAGCGCCCCGGTCAGCGAGAAGCGATCGCGCGTCTGCGCCCCGGCCAGGCCGATGCAGAGCGTCAGCAGGCTCAGCAGGTAGAGCGTCACAATCAGGTCGCCCGGGAAGCTGAAGGCGGGCGCGAAGCCGAACAGGGGCACGTAGAGCGCGGCCGTCAGCGCCCCGGCCAGGGCCAGGATGGGCAGGGCCGCGAACAGGATTGGGTTCGCGCCCTGCGGCTTGATCTCCTCCTTGCCCAGCAACTTCAGCGCATCGGCGAACGGCTGGAACCAGCGCGGCCCGATCCGGTTCTGGAAGCGCGCCAGCAGCTTGCGGTCGACCCACTGGAACAGCAGGCCCGCGCCGATGAGCCCCAGCCCGGCCGGGAAGAGGAGCAGGTTGATCAGGTCGGTCACAATTGCCATGAGTGCCCCTTTAGCCGCCCATCCGGCGGCGGTAGTAGTCGATGCCATAGCGCCGCAGGTCGGCCCACGACCACGCGCGCCCTTCCTCGCCGCTCACCGGCCGGATGGTGACGGCGCGGTCGTTGCAGGAGAAGCACGGGTCGATGCCGGCGAGGATCATCGGCACATCGGCCAGGTTATGCCCGACGGCTTGTGTCAGCACGGAGCCCATGTTGCACAGGGTGGGCGTGCGCACCTTGATGCGGTCGGGCTGCTCGCCGCCGGCGCTGCGGATGTAATAGAACAACTCGCCGCGCGGCGCTTCGACGCGGCTGAGCGCTTCGCCCGGCTTCAACTTGCGGGGCATGCGCTTCACCGTCAGCGGCCCTTCGGGCAAGCGGGCGAGGATGAGGCGGATCAGGCGGTAGCAGTCGAATAACTCGTCGAGGCGCACCAGGACGCGCGCTTCCAGGTCGCCCGCCGCCAGCGTCTTCACCTCGACGGGAAAGTCGGCGTAGGCGGCGTAGGGCGCATCGGCGCGCACGTCGCGGGCCACGCCCGAGGCGCGGGCCGTCGGTCCGACGACGCCCAGCCGCAGCGCCTCCTCGCGGCTCATACGACCGATGCCGCGCGTGCGCTGCATGAAGAACGCATCTTCCTCCACCACCCGGCGGTAGTGGCGCGTGCGCTCTTCCAGGTAGTCCAGCCCCTTCAGGATAGTGATGGCCGCCTCATCGGTCAGGTCAAACTTGACGCCCCCCAGCGTGTTGGCCGAGTAGTGGACGCGGTTGCCGCTGATGGCCTCGAGAATGTCCATGACCGTCTCGCGGTCGCGCCAGGTGTACATGAACAGGGTGTCGAAGCCGGCGTCGTGGGCGGCCACCCCCAGCCAGAGCAAGTGGCTATGAATCCTCTCCAGCTCCGCCAGGACTTCGCGGATGGCCTGGGCGCGCGGCGGCGCTTCGACCTCGGCCAGCGCTTCAACGCCCAGGACGTAGGCCGTGCTATGGATGTGGGAGCAGATGCCGCAGATGCGTTCCAGCAGGTAGAGGTTCTGCGTCCAGTTGCGGCTCTCGGTGCCCTTTTCGATGCCCCGGTGGGCGTAGCCGAGCCGAACGGTGGCGTGCGTGACGGTCTCGCCCTCGACGGTGAACTCGAAATGGCCCGGTTCTTTCAGCGCGGGGTGCTGCGGGCCGATGGGGATGACAAAACGTTCGTTTGCCGGCGCGTTCATAGCCGCCCTTCCTCCGGTGGTACCGGGTTCATGACAAAATCCTTGCGCAGCGGGTAGACGTCCGCCGGCCAATCATCGGGCAGAAACAGGCGGCCGATATTGGCCCCCCCGGCCACATCAACGCCCAGCACTTCGGACAGTTCCTGCTCATACATCACCGCCAGGGGAATCAGGTGGCGGATCGTCGGCACTTCCGGGTTCTCGCGCGGCAGGTTCACGCGCAGCGTCACCAGCGCCGCCCCCTCGGCGAAGTGGTAGAGAGCGCAAAACTGCCCGGTGCTGAGGCCGGGGTCGAAGCCGGTAATGGCGACGAGGTAGCCCCAGCCGGCGTCGATGAGCGCCGTGACTGCCGGGAGCAACTCGGTCGCGCCTAGCGAAACGTCCAGGCGGTTGGGCGCTGGCCGTCCGGCTGTTGCCGACCAGGGGGCCAGCAGCGCCTCAGCGCGCTCCAGGTAGTGCTGCGTATTCATCAATCGCTTCCTCTTCGGCTGGCGGTTCGGCCGCCCCGATGGTTTCGACCAGAATGCGGTCGATCTCGGCCGCACGGTCGGGCTGGAGTTTCTTCAGCAGAATGGCGACGCCGTTGATGATGGCTTCGGGCCGCGGCGCGCAGCCGGGCACGTAGACGTCGACGGGGATGACCTGATCCACGCCGCCCATAACGTTGTAGCAGCCGTGAAAGACGCCGCCGGAGATGCTGCAGGCCCCCACGGCGACCACGAACTTGGGCTCCGGCATCTGGTCATAGATGCGCCGCAGCCGGTCGCGCGACTGGCGCGTGACCGGGCCGGTGCAGACCAGCACGTCGGCATGGCGCGGGCTGCCTTGTAACTTGATGCCCAGCCGCTCCAGGTCATAGCGCGGCGTCAACGTGGCCAAAATCTCAATGTCGCAGCCGTTGCATGAGCCGGAGTTGTAGTGCACCAGCCAGGGCGAGTTGGCCAGCGACCAGTTGCGCAGGCGGTCCAGCGCCTGTTTCCAGCGCGGAGGGGTCGAGACGGTCGTCATAGTCACCTTGCGGCCGGGCGCGAACGCGCGTCCAGCAGGTAAAGCCCGCCGGCAATCAGCAGCGGCGAGGCGTAGATGAAGGCGTTGAACAGGTTGTAATTGTCCACGGCCGTCGCCACGTAGGCGGCGATCGGGATGCCCAGAATGAAGGCCACCAGCCCGCCGGCTCGTTCCCAACGCAGCGCGGCCAGTAGAGCCACGCCGCCGAGCAGCAGCAGCCCAGCCAGCACCGGACCAAGCCGCAGGCCGTCAAGCGAGACGGCCAGGAAGCCGCTCGCCAGCAGCGCGCGCAGGTAGAGCAGGACGGTGATCAGGGCCAGAATGCCCATGCTGCGGGCCAGAAAATGCAGGCCCTCATGGCTTTCCGGCTGAACGCGTGTCTGCGCTTTCATGGCATTCCTCCCCAGGGCGAGCGCGACGGCCTAGCTGACCAGCAGGATGAGCATGGTCACCGACAGTCCGCCGAGATAGAACAACACCGCGATCCACAGGCCCGGGCCAACCACCAGCGCGCCTGTCAGCCCGGCCGTGGCCAGGACCAGCGCGCCCAGGTGGAGCACGGCGAAGAACAGCGCGACGATGAAAAACCGCCGGTAGCCGGGCGCGGCCTTGCCGGTGCTGGCGATTTCGCCGCCAGCGTAGAGGGCGGCGTGTTGCGGGCTGCGCCGGCGGGCCGCGGGCGCCAGCAGGCGGCCGAAACCGTAGAGCAGCGCGACCAGTACGACGTAGGCCAGCAGGGCTACCGGGGGCGTCAGGATGAATTGCATCGAGGTCACTCCTTCATCAGCGGGCGAAGGCCGCAATCAGGTCGGCCGCGGCCGGGAACGTCAGCCAGCCGGCCAGCATGGGCAGGACACCCAACACCACGATAGCCGCCGCCAGCAGCGCCAGCGGCGCGGTCATGGCCAGCGGAATAGCCCGCCCCTGGGCCACCAGCGCCCCGGCCTCGCGGCGATACAGGCGGTTGACCAGCGGCGCGTAGTAGCCGAGCGAGAGCACGCTGTTGAGGGCGATGAGGATGAGCACGACCAGCAGGGCCGTGTCGCGCGCCGCCGCCCCGGCCATCAGAATCTGCCACTTGGACATGAAGCCGACCAGCGGCGGCAGCCCGCCGAGGCCGAGAACCGCCAGGCTGAACACGAGCGCCACCAGCGGATAGCGCCGGGCTGCCCCGGCCAGGTCATCGACGACGAGGGCGCGGTGGCTATCCGCGGCCCCCGGCTCGTCCTCGGCCTTGCCGAGCTGGTGCTGCAGGCCGAACATCAGCGCGCCGACGGCCAGAAAGGCCAGGCCCTTCATCAGCCCGTGGCTCAACAAGTGGAAGAAGCCGGCCTGCGCGCCGGCGGCCGCGCCGACGTAGAGGGCGATACCCAGGCCGGTGACCATGTAGCCGACGTGGCTGATGCTGGAGAAGGCCAGCAGTCGCTTGACCTGTTTCTGGCGCAGCGCGAGCAGGTTGCCCAGGAACATGTTGAAGATGCCCAGGCCGATGAGCAGCGCGCCCCACGACACGGCCGCTCCGGCCAGCGCCGACAGCGCCCGCAGCAGGGCGATCAGCCCGGCCTCGATGACGACGGCCGAGAGCATGGCGCTGATGCCGCTGGGGGCCTGGGCGTGAGCGTCGGGCAGCCAGGTGTGGAGCGGCACCAGGGCGACCTTCACGCCGAAGCCGGCGACGAACAGCGCCCCGGCCGTCAGCCAGAGCGCGGGCGGGACGGCGGCCGAATCGAGCGCCTGGCGGACGCCGAGCACGTCGAGCGTGCCGGTCGCCAGCAGGACGAGGGCGATGCCGAGCAGGATGAAGACCGAGCCGGCGGAACTCTGCACCAGGTACTTGACCCCGGCCTCCAGTGCCAGCCGGTCGCGGGTGTAGAAGACGACCAGCGGGTAGGAACTGATGGCCATCAGTTCGAACCAGACCCACAGGTTGAACAGGTCCCCGGCGCTGCCCAGGCCGATGATGGCGGCGCACAGCAGCAGGAGCAGGGCGTAGTGCTTCTCGCCGCCCGCGCCGCGGCCGATATAGGGGCCGGAGTAGAGCAGGACGACGGTGGTCAGCGTCAGCACCAGCGCGGCCAGCAACAGGCTGAGGCCGTCGAAGCGCAGGGTGATGGCGCCTAGCGTCCACGTGGCCCGGGCGACGAGGTCGGGCGCGGCGCTGCTGTAGAAGGCGGTCAGGGCGCGGCCGAAGGCGAGCCAGGCCACGGCCAGGCACAGCAGGCCCAGCCAGCGGGCCAGCCCGCGGCGCGCGCCGGTGATCACGTCGATGCGGCCGATCAGATAGACGAACGGCGCCGACAGGACGAGCCACAAGATGAGCCAGACAAAGGGCGGCAGGGCCATGATTAGAGTACCCCCAGGACGACGAGCAGCAGAACGGCCACCACCAGCAGAACCACGCCGGCCACGTTCCAGTTCAACTCGCCCGTCTGCGTCGTTTGCAGCAGCGCGGCCGAGTTCTGCGTCAGACCGGCCACCCAGGCGGCGGCATCGTTGAAGAGGCGATCGGCCGCGTCGATGACCCGGGCCACCGCGCCCGTCGCCGTGGGACGGGCGGCGCGCGCCCGCCACCCGAAGAGCAGGACGCTGACGGCGACGACGCCCATGACGGCCGCGGCCGATGCGCTGAAGGCGGTGTGGGCCGAGATGAGTTCCTCGACCGGCCAGTGGGGCAGCAGATATGGTTTGTGGAAGGGCAGGGTCGCCTGCAGCCAGCGGGCGAACGGCTCGGCCGGCAGCCAGGCCAGGCACGCACCCGCGGCCAGCGCCGCCAGCGGGCCGAGCATGAAGGGCGAGACGGCGTGGGCGTGGCCCCGGGCCGCGGCGGGGCGGAAAAAGACCAGCCAGCACAGCCGCGCGACGTAGAACGCGGTCAGGCCCGCGCCGAGAACGAGCGCGGCGTAGACGGCGGGATTGCGCTCCAGCGCCGTTTCCAGCAGAATTTCCTTGCTCCAGAAGCCGTTGAAGAAGGGCAGACCCATGAGCGCGGCCGCGCCGATGAGGAACGGCACGGCGACCCAGGGCATCTGGCGCCATAAGCCGCCCATCTGGCGCATGTCACGCGTGCCGAGGGCGTGGATGATGGCTCCCGCGCCCAGAAAGAGCAGCGCCTTGAAGATGGCGTGGCTGAGCAGGTAGAACTGGCTTTCGTAGATGGCCCCCAGGCCGACGCCGGTGACCATGAAGCCCAACTGGCTGACGGTGGAGTAGGCCAGGACGCGCTTCAGGTCGTGGCAGGTCGTCGCCAGCAGCCCGGCCAGCAGCGCCGAGGCCAGCCCGAGGAGAATGACCAGCGTCGTCCAGCCGGCGACTCCGGCGAAGGCGGGGTAGAAGCGGGCCAGCAGGTAGACCCCGGCGTTGACCATTGTCGCGGCATGGATGAGGGCGCTGACCGGCGTGGGCGCTTCCATCGCGTCGGGCAGCCAGATGTGCAAGGGAACCTGGGCCGACTTGGCCACGGCGGCCAGCAGGAAGCCGAAGGCCACCAGCGCCAGCGTGCCGCCGGGCAGCGCGCCGGGCTGCGCCAGCAGCGTGCTGACCTGCAGGTCGGGCAGGTAGGCGCTGGCGGCGAGGATGCCGATGAGCAGCCCGACGCCGCCGAGCTGGGTGATGATCAGCGCCTTGATGCCCGCGGCCACGGCCTTGGGGTCGTCGTTGTAGAACGAGATGAGGGCGTAGGAGCAGAAGGCGGTCGCTTCCCAGAACAGGAACAGGAAGAGCAAGTTGCCGCTGAACACCAGGCCGCACATGGAGCCGATGAAGGCCAGCACGAGGGCGTAGTAGCGGCCGAGTTGCGCCTCCCCGGCCATGTAGCCGATGGAGAAGATGACGGTCAGGCTGCCGATGCTGGTGGCGACGACGGCCAGAAAGACGGCCAGGCTGTCGGCCACAAAGGTCACATCGCCGATGAACGGGCCGAAGGGCCAGCTAATGGCGGCCCGCGTGGTTGCGCCCCACAGGGCCGGGCGCAATAGCCACAG
>CAZSOD010000029.1:27578-29235 GCA_964608255.1 uncultured Ardenticatenaceae bacterium | reverse complement strand
TGCTCCAACCCGCATCCCCACGGGCAGGTATGGGGCATCGACACGCTGCCCAATGAGCCGAGCAAGGAAGACGAGCAGCAACGGATTTACCTGGCGAGGGAGGGGCGGCCGCTGCTGGTCGATTACACCAACCTGGAGGCGGAGCGGCGGGAGCGGGTTGTCGTCGAGAACGATGATTGGCTGGCGATCGTACCCTTCTGGGCCGTATGGCCCTACGAGACGATGCTTCTGCCGCGCCGCCACGTGCTGCGCCTGCCCGACTTAAGCGACGGCGAGCGCGAGTCGCTGGCACGCATCCTCAAGCGCCTGCTGATCCGCTACGACAACCTGTTCAAGACCTCGTTCCCCTACTCGATGGGCTGGCACGGCGCGCCCTTTGGGCCGGAGCCTCACGACCACTGGCAGTTGCATGCCCACTTCCTGCCGCCGCTACTGCGCTCGGCGACGGTCAAGAAGTTTATGGTCGGCTATGAGTTGTTGGCCGAAGCGCAGCGCGACCTGACGGCCGAGCAAGCCGCCGACCGCCTGCGCTCCCTGCCCGATGTTCACTACAAACAGGCCAGGTCGGGCTAGAAGAAGCACCCATAGGTGACACAGATTTAACCGATTACGGATTCATGAATCTGTGAAATCTGTGTCATCTGTGGTTTCCCCCTTCTTACTTCTTGTAGCCGAAGAGGCGGAACCACTCGTCTAGGTCGTCGTCCTCGGCCGTCTTTTTGGGTTTCCGGGTCGGCGGTGGGGAGGGCGCGGCCGGCGGGGGCTTGCGGGCGGGTTTCGTCTCCGGCTCCGGGCCGAAGAGGGCCAGCCACTCCTGCACCTCGTCGGGGCTGAGCGCCGGGTCGGGCCGCTCGGCGGCCGGCTGCTGCCCCTTGTCCCGGAACGTCCGGTCGGCCAGCATCGCCGCGGCAAAGGCCTCCGAGCGCTGCACGGGCACGCGCTTCCGCGTCGCCGCGGCGGCCACGGCCGCGTCGCTGCTGACGACGACGAACTCGGCCGGGTTCCTGATCTGCTCGATGCGCCGGATGAGCAGGGCGTCGGCGTTGCTGTTCTCGGGCGCGAAGATGGCCTTGACGCCCGCGCCGGAGAGGTGGTGTGATGCGCCGCCCGGCAGCCCGCCGTCGAAGATGACCGTGACCTTGCGCCGCGCGTCGGCCAGCGCCCAGCGCTTCAGCAGTTGCGCCAGCTTGGCCTCGTCGTCGGGGTCGGCCAGCGACAGCCCCGGCGTGCGGGCGATCAGGTTGTGGCCGTCGATCAGGTAGTTCATGAAAGAGAGAAGAGGGGAACCACAGATTACTCAGATTTCACAGATTCAAGAGTTCTCAATCTGTGAAATCTGTGTAATCTGTGGATTCTCCTAGCTTACGATTTCCAGGCCGGCGAAGCTGGCGGCCAGGCGCTTGATGCCGATGCCGGGAAAGGCCACGGTCACTTCCTCGTCTTCGCCGCTCAGCTTGCTCTCGATGACCGTGCCCTCGCCGAACTTGGTGTGGCGGACGCGCTGGCCGGTCTTGTAACGACCGCCGGCCGCCGACGGCCGGCCGCCGCCGGAGCCGCCCGCGTTGCGGCTGCCGCTGCGTTCCTCATCGGCATAGGGCCGTGGCAGATCACCCCGTTCGCCACCGGAAGTAGCTCCATACGCCGGTCGGCGGCCGGC
>CAZSOD010000029.1:0-27478 GCA_964608255.1 uncultured Ardenticatenaceae bacterium | reverse complement strand
CTGTCGTCCGTCGTCCGCGCGCGCGGTCGCGCGTTCCCCCACGTACTCGCCCG
Source organism: uncultured Ardenticatenaceae bacterium (assembly GCA_964608255.1). Classification (GTDB taxonomy): domain Bacteria; phylum Chloroflexota; class Anaerolineae; order Promineifilales; family Promineifilaceae; genus Promineifilum. Next base: position 27,425 of record CAZSOD010000029.1, on the reverse strand, counting down.
GTCGATGCTTTGCCGCCGCCGTTGCCCGGCGCTGCCGCCGTCGAGCTTGTCTTCGGGGATGTCCATCAGGAAGCGCGACGGGACGGATACGGAGCTATCGCCCCATGACGTGCGCCGGAAGGCGTGGGACAGGTAGACGCGATCCTTGGCGCGCGTCAGCCCCACGTAGAAAAGTCGCCGCTCCTCGGCCAGCTCGTCCTCGCTGTCGAGCGAGCGGCTATGGGGCAGCAGCCCCTCCTCCAGCCCGGTGATGAAGACCACCGGAAACTCTAGCCCCTTGGCGGCGTGGAGCGTCAGCAGGGTCGTGGCCTGGGCGCTGTTGTCGAGGTTGTCCGTCTCGGCCACCAGGGCGACCTGTTGCAGGAAGTCGCCCAAGTTCAGCCCTTCGTCGATGCCGGCCACGGCGCGCAGTTCCATGACGTTTTCCCAGCGGTCAACGCCCTCGTCTGTGCCGTCGTCGAGATATTCGCGGTACTTGATCTGGGCCAGGATGGCGTCAAGCAACTCGCCGACGGCCGCTCGCTCGCGCAAGGCGTACCATGCGGCCAGTTGGCCGCCGAACTGGTAGAGTGCGTTGTAGGCGCGCCCGTTGAACGGGTGCTGCGTGTCCATGTCGGTCGCCAGCCGCACCAGCGCCTCGGCGGGCTGCAAACCCTGCGCCGCCGCCCAGAGGTAGAACTGCTGCTGCGTCGTCTGGCCGATGCCGCGCGTGGGCACGTTGAGGATGCGGCCGAGGCTGACCGCGTCCAGCGGATTGTGGACGACGCGCAGGTAAGCGATGACGTCCTTGACCTCGCGCCGCTGATAGAATTGCGTCGCCCCGACCAGCCGGTAGGGCAGGCCCGCCTGGACGAACGCCTCTTCCAGGGCGCGCGACTGGGCGTTGGTGCGGTACATCACGGCGCAGGAATTGCCGTTGTACCCCTGGAGCATCAAGTCCTGGATGGTGTTGACGACCGTCGCCGCCTCATCCTGCTCGTTATAGGCTTCGCGCACGACGATCTTCGTGCCCCCTTTGCGTTCGGTAAACAGTTGCTTGGGCTGGTGGTCGGCGTTGCGCCGGATAACGCCCATGGCCGCGTCGAGGATGGTCTGGGTGGAGCGGTAGTTTTGCTCCAGCAGGATGGTCCGCGCTGTGGGGAAGTCGCGGTAGAAGTTCTGGACGTTGCGATAATCCGCGCCGCGCCACTTATAGATCGACTGGTCGGAATCGCCGACGGCAAAGATGCTGTTCGCATCCCCGGCCAGCTGCCGCAGGAGGCGATACTGCGTGGTGTTGGTGTCCTGGAACTCATCGACGAGGATATGCTCGTAGCGGCCCTGATACTTGGCCAGCACGTCCGGCCGCTCGTCGAACAGCAGCACCACCTGCATCAACAAATCGTCGAAGTCCATGGCGTTGTTGGTCTGGAGCGACGCCTGGTAGTACTCATAGACGCGCCGCGTGACCTCGCCGATGTAGTTGGTCGGCCGGTAGAGATCGGGGGTGATCAAATCGTTCTTGGCGCTGCTGATGCCGTTGAGCATCTTGGCCGGTGGAAACTTCTTGTCGTCGAGCCGGAGTTCGGCCAGCGCGCCCTTGACGACCTGAAGCTGGTCGGCCGTGTCGAAGATGACGAAGTCGCGCTGGTAATGGGTCAGGTTATCCACTTCGCGGCGCAGCAGGCGGGCGCAGATGGCATGGAACGTGCCCATGTTAAGGCCTTGGGGACGGCCGCCGAGCAGTTGCTCGATGCGATGCTCCATCTCGCGCGCTGCCTTGTTGGTGAAGGTCACGGCCATGATGTGCCACGGCGAGACGCGCATGTCCTGGATGAGGTAGGCGATGCGGTGGGTCAGAACGCGCGTCTTGCCACTGCCGGGCCCGGCGACGATGAGCAAAGGCCCCGCGCCGGCGCTGACGGCGTCGCGCTGGGCAGGGTTCAGGTTCTCCAGCAAATCCATGAGGTCAATTCTATTACGTGCGCTACCCCGCCGCCACCCGCCTGAGGCAAACACACCCGGAAGAATGGCATGCGGGTGACGCGGGTTTGCATACGCACGCCGATAAGGAGCCGGTTTTTGGCGGTCTGGCGGTTGCCCCGCCAAATCAGCCACCCTATCGTTTATACTGTGGCGAGCGGCATCCACTCCGCCCAAATGGTAGCCTATGACTTCACGGATCTTTCTGGAACTGGCAATCCTCTTCTTGCTCTTTCTGGTGAACGGCCTGTTCGCCATGGCCGAACTGGCGATCGTCTCGGCGCGGCGCGAGCGATTGCAGGTTCTGGCCGACGACGGCAGCCGCGGCGCGGTCGTCGCCCTGCGCATGGCGCACGATCCGACGAACCTGCTGTCCACGGTGCAGGTTGGCATTACGCTGATCGGTATCCTGGCCGGCGCGTTCGGCGGGGCGACACTGAGCGACGAACTAAGCAACCTCCTTGCCTCGCTACCGGTCATCGGCCAATACAGCGAGGTCGTCGCGCTGACCCTCGTCGTCTCGTTGATTACCTTCTTCAGCGTTGTCGTTGGCGAGCTGGTGCCGAAGCGTCTGGCGCTGCGCAATCCGGAGCGCATCGCCGCCTCGGTCGCCCGGCCGATGCACGCCCTCTCCCAGGCCGCGCGGCCGGTAGTCAGGCTTCTCGGTCTGGCGACCGCCTTCTTCCTGCGCGTCCTGGGCGTGGGCGAGCAAGCTGGCGGCAACACGGTGTCGGAGGAAGAGATCAGGCTGCTGGTCGAGCAGGCGGCCGAGACGGGCGTCTTTGAGACGGCGGAGCGAGACATGGTCGACAGCATCTTTCGCTTCGGCGACCGGCAACTGCGCTCCCTGATGACGCCGCGGACCGAGATCGTCTGGCTCAACGTCAACGATCCTCCGGACGTGTGGCGCCAGACGGTCGGCCGGTCGCAGCACTCGCGCTTTCCGGTGTGCGACGGGGCGCTCGACCGCGTGCTGGGGATGGTGCCGGCCAAGACCCTGTTGTCCGAAAGCTGGGCGGGTGGGGCTCTCGAGTTGCGGTCCCTTATCGAACCACCGCTCTTTCTACCGGAGACGATGCTGGCGCTGCGGGCGCTGGAGCGCTTCAAGCAGACCGGCATCCAGGTCGCCTTGCTGGTCGATGAGTTCGGCGGCATTGAAGGGTTGGTGACGCTCTTTGATATGATGGAAGCCATCGTCGGCGACATACCCTCGTTGGAGGAGATCGCCGAACCGCCCGTCGTCCAGCGCGAGGACGGCTCCTGGTTGGTGGAGGGCTATCTGGACGTGGACGACCTGAAGGAGTTGCTTGACCTCGACGCGCTGCCGGAAGAGGAGGACTTCCAGACGCTGGGCGGCTTCACCGTGTCACGTATCGGCCGCCTGCCGCGCGTTGGCGATCACTTCGTCTGGGCCGCTTACCGCTTCGAGGTTGTCGACATGGACGGCAACCGGGTGGATAAGGTGCTCATCCAGTCTGTCGCTCCGGCCGATGGCCCGGCCGCTGTTTGACAGAGCGGGCACACTTTGCTAGAATCCGCATCCGTTGGCCCGATTCGTCTAGCGGCCCAGGACGTGGCCCTCTCAAGGCCAAAACAGGGGTTCGAGTCCCCTATCGGGCATAAACCGCACGCGACCCACCCGGCGCGTGCGGTTTTTGTTTGCTCAGAAAGCGCATCGCACGGAGGAAAGGGACAGGGCGAAACGGCCGCGCTCTGCTACAATAAGGCGTGAGCATGTGGGGGCGAGCCGCCCAATATGACCTATGACCGACCAAGTCAGCATTGACCAGCAACGCTACCGGCGCATCCTGCGCTTTTTCGCCGGGGTCATCGCCAATGTTGTGTGGTGGGACCTGGTTGTCGGCCGCGTGCCGTTGGCGAAGCAACGGGCCCTGGCGAGCCGGCCTCATCGCCTGCGCGAGATGACTCGCGAGTTCCGCACGCTGGCCATCGAGATGGGCGGCGTGATGATCAAGCTGGGCCAGTTCCTCAGTTCGCGCGTCGACGTTCTGCCGCTTGAGATCACCCAGGAGCTACAGGGATTGCAGGACGAGGTACCGGCGGCCGACTCGCGGCAGGTTTTCGCCCTGCTGCGTGAGCAGTTGGGCGATCTGGAGCGGCGCTTTGAGAGGATCGAGACGATGCCGGTGGCCGCGGCTTCGCTGGGGCAGGTCTATCGGGCTCGACTGCATGGCGAGAATGGCGCGCCGGGGGCGTCCGTGGTGGTTAAAGTGCAGCGGCCGGGTATCGAGGCTTTTGTCCGCACCGATCTGGCCGCGCTGCGCGTCGTTGCCGGCTGGGTTATGCGCTACAAGCCGATTCGCACCCGGGCCAACGCGCCCGCGCTGATGGAGGAGTTCGCCCGCACGCTGTGGGCCGAACTTGACTACCGGGCCGAAGCCGACAACGCCGAGCGCTTCGCCGAGATTCACGCCGATAACCCGCGTATCTATATTCCCCGCGTCTTCCGCGAGCACTCAAGCGGGCGCGTTGTCGTCTTGGAGGACGTGGAAGCGCTGAAGATCGCCGACACCGAGGCGCTGGCGGCGGCTGGAGTCGACCCGGCGCAGGTGGCTGACCTGCTGCTGGAAGCCTACTTCAAGCAAATCTTCGTCGCCGAGTTTTTCCACGCCGATCCGCACCCCGGTAACCTGTTCGTCCGGCCGCGCCCGCCGATCGACGCGCCGGCGGGGAACGCGCCCCCCGCGGAGCGCCCCTTCCAGCTTATCTTCGTCGATTTTGGCATGGCCGTGCGCCTTCCCAAGTCGATGGGCGAGAACCTGCGCAAGTTACTGATCGGCGTTACCCAGCGCGACACGCGGCAACTGACGGAAGCGTATCGCGACCTGGGGTTCTTCCTGCCGGGGGCTGACCTGGAGCGCATCGCCGAGGCCCAGGAAGTAATTCTGAACCAGATCTACGGGCGCAACTTGCTCGACCTAGCCCAACCCGATCCCAAAGAGATTGAGGCCATCGGCCGCGAGTTCCGCGACGTGCTCTACGATTTCCCGTTCCAGATTCCCCAGGACTTCATCTATCTCGGCCGCGCGTTGGGGATGATCTCCGGCCTCGTTTCGCGGCTCGACCCACAGATCAACCCCTGGCGGCAGATTGAGCGCTACGGCGAGCAGCTCATTCGCGGGCAGAGCCTCCAGCAGTTACGCGACAAGCGACTGGTCGGACTGCTGGAACTGCTGCGGCCGTACCTGGAAACGCCGGCCCGCGTCCAGCGGCTGCTGGAAGAAGCGGAAAAGGGGCGGCTGCGCGTCCAGCTCAAGTCCGACCGGGATACCGTGCGGCAGCAGGAGCGGCTAGAGAAGCGCATCGGTCAACTGGCCTGGAGCATCGTCTCGGCCGCCGGCGTTCTCTCCGCGACCCTTGTCTACCTGGAGCGGCGGCGCGAAAGAAGCACTTCATCCCGGCCTTCACCGAAGGACACCGACGGAGAACGGGAATAGCTTACATCTCGTTGCGGCGCTGCTCCGTCCTAACCGTGCTCCGATCACTGCTCTTCTGTCGCGACGGGCGGTAGGGCGACGAGAGCCTCGTACTCTTCTTTGCTGATGTAGTGGCCGCCGGTAATCTCATGGGCGACCATCTCGTAGCTGGCATTCAGTGTGACGACAGTCGGCATCGGCCGGAAGCAACGGTTGTCGACGATGGTCTTGTGCCAGACGTATCTCCCGCCCTCGTTGATCAGGTCATACTGCTTGTCCGCCCTCAGGCGCACCGGCGCGCCGCAGCGGTCACACTGGACATAGAAGTACACGCCCTGCGGGTCCGGGTTGGCTGCGCCGCCCCCTTTGGGCTGAGGCCGCTCCTCGCTGCTGAAGAGTTTCTTCAGGAATCCCATGAACTGCTCCCTGTCGTGCGATTTTCCGGAATCAGGCGTTTTCGCCGGTAGGCGCGATTCGGGAGAATCGCGCTACACACTGGCCACGGTCAGGCCCAGCACCTGCCGAACGTCGCGCCGATCAAACTGTCTGTAGAGCGGATAGAACTCCGCAGTGAGCCGGGCCAGCTCAGCGCGCTGGCAGTCGGCATAGAGCGCGGCTTCCTCCGGGCAGCACTTCGTTTGTTCCAGCAAGCCGACGGCCACTCGGGCATCGTTCAACTGGCCCAGATGCTCTTGCATCTGGCGCGTCATTTCGATGATCTGGCCGCTTGTTTCACCCAGCAAATCCTCGAAGAAGGTCAGGGTATAGCGCAACTCCTTAAACTGGATGCGCAACTGATGAAATTGAACGGGCGTGGCGGTGGGCAGCATCTCGCCCCAGGCGCGGACAGCCCCCAGGCGCTGGAAAACAAGAGTCGGCAGCGCGTGACGCACGAGCACCGGGGGGATTTTCTCGCCGGGAGGAAGAAGACCGGCGCCCTCGGTGTTGGTAAACCGCGCATAGCGGTCGAGGCGTTTCTGAACCTTGGACCGGCGCAGATAGGCGCGCAGCCGCCGGCCGGCCGCCTCCTGTCGCCTTTCCATGTGCTCGGCCAGGACGAGCAGGGGCAGATCAGCCGCCGTGTTGAAGCTCATGAGCTGTCGCCGAAAGACGGCCAGATCGCGGCAGGGCGCCAGGCGGCGCATTAGCTTGCGCAGCATTCCCCGGTGCGGTTCCAATTCGCCCGGCGCAAAAGTCCCGGCAAAGAGCTTGAACAGCGTGAAGGTGCGGCGGATGGCCTTGCGCGTTTCATGGACCGCCGTACCGTCCGCGCTTTCGCTCAACGACGGCACGTGGTCGCGCACAATGTCCAGTTGCTCGGCCATCATGTGCCGGGCGGCTTCAGCGAGCGGAGTGTCCGAGGTCACGAGAATGTGCATCATTGCTGCTATTCTAACACACCGCGTTTCCTATTGATCGCCCGAATCACCCGTATCGAATACGCACCGCGAACAACATTGATTTTGGCGGAACGAGTCGAAGTCAGGGTCCAGGCCGCTTTTCTTATACGGACCCATCAGCACGCCGCTTGCCTGTGACTTCGGCCCGTCCTGTTTGCCGCGCTCCAGTCGCGCCCGTATAATCCGGGTTGAGCTTGGCGTCCGCGAGGCCGGGCCCTACAGGAGCAAACTGTGGCAATAGTGAAAGAAGTGACCGACGCCGAACGTCGTGAAGAGCAACGAGCCGCCCTGGAGCGTATTCGCAAGGGGCTGGCTACGCGGGTGCGCATTCTCGTCGCGCCCGATTGCTGCCCTGTTTGTCGGGCTTACGAGGGGGCATACAAGCTGGAGGAAGTGCCCGAGCTTCCCCTTGAGGGCTGCTCGCGGGTGGGCGGCTGCAACGCCGTCTATGCGCCGGTGCTTGACCGCTTCGGGCCGTAGGCGCTTGATAGCGCGGGTTGCTGAACCCGCGTTTTTGTTGTTCCGCGTCTGAGACGCGGGCTGCTTGGCCCGCGCCAGGGGCTTCCTAGTCCGAGTCGTCGAGGATATCCTCTTCATCTTCGGTGAGGCCGGCGTCGTTGGTCTGCCAGGGGCGGATGTGTTCCCTCGGACGCCAATCGCGCTCCGGTTCCAACAGGCCAGCCTCGCCCGCCTGTTCTAGACCCAGATTGTAGACGATATCGGCCAGGTCGTCGGCGCTCAGCTCGACGCCCTCGCGCTCCACTTCCTCTAGCTGCGTTTCCAGCACGTCGCGCTCGACCAGTTTCTCGGCGATGCGCCGGCGCAGGTCAGCGGCCAGCTCGTTGAGCAGGTCGCGCCCCTCGGCCGCCGCCCGCTCGGCGCGCCGCAGTAGCCGGGCGCTGTCGTGACGCTCCAGCGTCGCCAGTTCGGCGGCGATCTCGGTCAGGCGGCGGCGGCAGCGATCGACTTCGCGCTGCAAGGCGTCAACCAGCTCTTCATCCGACTGTGGCGCGCGTGGCGCGCGGTCGGGTTCGTCGGCCAGCCGTTGCAGCTCGGTCAAATCGCCGACAGCGTAGGCGGCGTTTATGGCCATCATCAAATCAGTGCGCCAGGCGCGATCGGTTTCGTCGAGGGCCAGATCGGGGTGAAAGCGACGGGCAAGTTGCCGGTAGAGTTGCTTGAGCGCCGCCTGCTGCTCAGCCTGAAGGGCAGGACGAGGTTTCTCGACCGCGGCGCGATAGCGATAGGCGCCCGCGGTTGCGCCACCCTGATCGCTGAAGCGCCAGGCTTTCTCGCGCTGACTGGCGGGTGTCAGGTCCGCCTCCCAGTCGAACAAGTCTTCCTGGTAGCGGCGCAGTTCAGCGCGCAGTTGATCGATCTCCGCTTGCAGGGCGTCGAGGCGACGGCTAAGCGCCTCAAGTCGGGCGCGAAGCTGGAACTCGAAAGCGCTGATAGCCGATAGGCGGTCGGCCAGTTGCGTCTCGGCGTCGATGAGTTGCGGCCGCAGTTCGGCCAGCAGCGCTTCCAGTTCACGCGCGCGCTCGCGCCAGTTCGTGCCTGTCGGCACCACATCCCTTTCCATCAGCGTACCTTCGCTTCTGCCAGTATCGGCTTTCATCATATCACAGATTGGCGGCGAAAGGCGGGCGACCGTCCGTAACTAAAGTTGTATTGACACCCTGTGTGGGCGGCGCTACAGTGCATTCTGGCGCGGAAGTCCAGCATATGATCCACACTGAGAATCTTACTAAGTCCTTTGGCGATCACCTGGCGGTCGACCGGCTGACGCTCGACATCGGCGACGGCGAAGTGTTCGGCTTTCTCGGCCCCAACGGCGCGGGTAAGACAACCACCATTCGCATGCTGACCTGTCTCATCGCCCCCTCGGCGGGGACGGCGCGCGTTCTGGGCTATGAAGTCGGCCGCGACGACCAGCAGATCCGCCGCAACGTCGGCATCCTAACCGAGACACCAGGCATGTACGAGCGTTTGTCCGCCCGCCGCAACCTGGCGATCTTCGCCCGGCTCTACGAGGTGGCTGACGTAGACCGGCAGGTGGAAAAGTACCTGCGCCTGCTTGGCCTGTGGGAGCGGCGTGACGACCCGGTGGGCGAATTCAGCAAGGGCATGCGCCAGAAATTGGCCATCGCCCGCTCGCTGCTCCACGAGCCGCGGGTGCTGTTCCTGGATGAGCCAACGGCCGCGCTCGACCCAGAAGCGTCGCGCCTCGTCCATGACTTCATCACCGAACTGAAGGGCGAGGGGCGCACTATCTTCCTGTGCACCCACAACCTGGATGAGGCCGACCGGCTGTGTGACCGGGTAGCCGTCTTTAAGACCCATTTGCGCGTGGTGGACACGCCGGGCAAGCTGCGCCGCCAAGTCTACGGGCGGCAGGTAGTCTTTCATCTGGGTAGCGCCGCCGCGCCGTTTTTGCCGCTGGTGACGGGCCAACCGCTCGTTAAGGACGCGGAGGCGGCCGACGGCAAGCTCATCCTGACGCTTGAAGACCCGGAGCATCAGAACCCCGATATCGTTCGCGCCCTCGTCGCGGCGGGGGCCGACATCCAGTTTGTTGGCGAGTTGCGCTATTCCCTCGAAGATGTCTACTTGCAGTTAATGAAGGACCAGTAGGCAGGAATCAGTAAGTAGTAAGCAATGGGTCAGTAGGTCAGCGGGTCAGTTATCGTTGGTCGTTTGGAGCGTCGGTTGCGACCGGCGGCGGCCGGTGGGCTATGGTCCTGCCGGCTGATCAAGAGGAACGAAATGGACAAGATTGTAACCGTCGTCAGAAAGGAGTGGGCGGAGGTCTTTAAGAACAAGCTGGTCCTCTTTTCAGTTTTGTTCCTGCCGCTCATTCTGGCGATCATGCCGCTGGGGATGCTGTTCGCCTTTAGCCGGGCCGCAGCCACGCCTGGTATGGAGGCGGAACTGAGCGACCCGGAGATCATGCAGTTCGCCGGGGCGATGTGCGCCGACCTGTCGGCAGGCGACTGCACGCTGGTCTATACCCTCAATCTCTTCGTCCTCATGTTCATGATCCTGCCCGTGGCTATTCCCGTAACCATTGCCGCCTACAGCATCGTCGGGGAGAAGACGACGCGCAGCCTGGAGCCGCTGCTGGCGACGCCGATCACAACGGTTGAACTGCTGGCGGCCAAGGCCATCGCCGCCGTGGGCCCGGCCATCCTCGCCACGTGGCTGGCGTTCGCCATCTTCCTCGTCGGCGCGCGCCTGCTGACGACGCCGACCGTCTTCAACGAGTTCTTTAGCGCCCAATGGCTGATCGCCATCCTCGTCGTCGCGCCTCTGCTGACCCTTTTGGCGACAAGCGCCGCGGTGATTGTCTCTTCGCGCGTTTCCGACCCGCGTGTAGCCGAACAGCTGGCATCGGTCGTCATTCTCCCCCTCGTGCTGCTGGTTATCGGCCAGGCAGTAGGGTTCATTCTCATCGATCAGCAGGTTATGGTCATCCTGGGCGTGGCTGTGCTGCTGCTCGACGTACTGCTCATCTACCTCGCCGTGCGCCTTTTCCAGCGCGAAACCATCCTCACGCGCTGGAAATAGACTCTTGCTATTTCGCCCCGTTTCACTATAATCGATACGATTTTCTGCCATCGCTTCCCTTTCCCGGTTAGCAGGCAATTTAACAGTTCACACACGCCTGGACTGAAGTGGTTGTGCTTGCACGGCACCTCGCCACCGTCCCAGGTCTCTTGCACGTGAGGCCGCCTCGGGATGTATGGCGCGTTGCCGATTGGCCATGCAAGTTCCGCTTCAGGATGAAGGGCGTGGACGAAGAAAACAAACTAAAAGGAGAATAACCTCATGGCCATTGTTTCGATGAAAGCACTTCTGGAAACGGGTGTGCACTTCGGTCACCGGACGCGTCGCTGGAACCCGAAGATGAAGCCGTATATTTTCACCGAGCGCAACGGGATTCACATCCTCGACTTGCAGCAGACGATCGTGCTGATCGAGGAGGCCTACAACTCGATCCGCGATACCGTGGCGGGCGGCGGCGATGTGCTGTTCGTTGGCACCAAGCGCCAGGCCCAGGACACGATCGCGCGCGAGGCGGCCCGCGCCAACCAGCCCTACGTCAATGACCGCTGGCTCGGCGGCACGCTCACCAACTGGCGCACCATCCGCACTCGTATTAACTACCTGCGCGAGATGGAAACCCGGCGCGATAACGGCGAGTTTGACCTGCTAAAGAAGACCGAGCGTCTCCACATCGAGCGCGAGATCGAGAAGTTGAACCTCCGCCTGGGTGGTATTCGCGAATTGCGCGATTTGCCGGCCATGCTGTTCGTCATCGACGTCAACCACGAGGTGACGGCCGTGCGCGAGGCCAACTCGCTCAACATCCCGGTCGTGGGCGTGGTGGACACGAACAGCGACCCGGACCCGATCGACTATGTCATCCCCTCTAACGATGACGCCATTCGCGCCATCAAGCTCATCGTCGGCAAGATGGCCGACGCGGCGCTGGAGGGTCAGGCGATGCGCAAGGAGACGGTCCAGGAAGAAGTGACGGACTTCGACCGCTACCGCTATGAGAGCTTCGACGGCATGGAAGACGCCGAGGATGAGATGCTGCTGGGCGCGTCCACGTTGAAGAAGATGCGCGAAGCCGCTCCGGCCACGCCTGAGGCGGCTGAAGACGAAGTGAAGGACGAAAGCAGCGTCGACGTTTCTGATATCTTCCCCGCCGCCGCTGAGGGCGAAGACGCGGGCGTTGCCGAGAGCGTCGGCGAGTAAGGATTACGGAGAGTAACGAACATGGCAATCACAGCCGAAATGGTGAAGGAACTGCGTGGAGTCACCGGGGCGGGCGTCCTGGAGGCCAAGAAGGCGCTGGAGCAGACCGACGGGAACTTCGAAAAGGCCGTCGACATCCTGCGCGAGAAGGGCGCGGCTCGCGCCGCCAAGCGCGCCGATCGGGCTGCGCGCGAAGGGGTCATCGAACTCTACGCCCATCCCGGCAGCCGCATGGGGGTTATGCTGGAACTGAACTGCGAGACGGACTTTGTGGCTCGCAATGAGCAGTTTCGCGAACTGGCCCACAATTTGGCGATCCATATCGCCGCCGCCGGCCCGCGCTACATGCGACCCGAAGACGTGCCCGCCGCCGTGCTGGAGCGCGAAACGTCGGTGCTGAAGGCGCAGGCGATAGCCGAAGGCAAGCCGGAAGCGATTGCCGAGAAGATGGTCGCCGGTCGCATCAGCAAGTTTTACGAAGAGATGTGCCTGCTGGAGCAGCCGTTTGTCCGCGATGAAAAGACCAAGATCAAGGACATGCTGACCGACGCCATCCGCACGACGGGCGAAAACATCGTCATTCGTCGCTTTGCCCGCTATGAGTTGGGCGAAGCCTTGGAAGACTAGGGTCGGACCGGGCTGGGGGAGCCGCTGGCCTCGCACACCGTAACGGAAGACAAGGAACGAAGAGTCTATGTCAGACGTTCGCTATAAGCGCATTCTGCTAAAGATGGGCGGCGAGGCACTGGCCGGCCCCGGTGAATTTGGCATCGACCCGCAGAAAGCGGCCGAGGTCGCCCAGGTTGTGAAGGACGTTCACGACCTGGGCGTCCAGATCGGCCTCGTCATCGGCGGCGGTAACTTGTGGCGCGGTTCCGTCGGCACGCAGCAAGGCATGGAGCGCTCGACGGCCGACCATATTGGCATGGTGGCGACGGTCATGAATGCCCTGGCGCTGAAGGACGTGCTGGAGCGTTCCGGCGTTGTCACGCGTGTTCAAACCGCGTTCGAGATTCGCGCCATCGCCGAGCCTTACATCCGGCTGCGCGCCATCCGCCACATGGAAAAGGGGCGCGTCGTCATCCTGGCCGGCGGCACGGGCAATCCGTACTTCACAACGGATTCGGCCGGCGCGCTGCGGGCGATGGAGTTGAACGCCGACGTACTGATCAAGGCCACCAAGGTCGGCGCGATCTATGACGACGACCCCATGAAAAACCCCGATGCCAAGCCGTTCGACCGCATCACCTATCTGGAGTTTCTGAGCATGCGTCTGCGGGTGCTCGACACGACGGCGGTATCCCTGTGCATGGAAAACAACATGCCCATTGTTGTGTTAAACTTCTGGCAGAAGGATAGCGTGAAGCGGCTGATCCTGGGCGAGCCGGTCGGCACGACCATATTCGCCTGAGGCAGGTTCTGGTAATCGTCCGGCGCGGGCAAGGCAGCGAGGCGAGCGAGACGAGCGGCAGCCGGCGGCGGGCAGTCAACGCTTCGGCCTCACAACTTCAACAAGCGCAGCGCGCAGAGCCGCAACGGAGGGTCCAATGATCGCGGATGTCATGAAGGAAGCCAACAACCGCATGAAGGGCGCTATTGCCTCGCTGGAGTCCGACCTCGGCGCATTTCGCACCGGGCGGGCGTCAACAAAGCTGGTTGAGCATTTGCGGATCGAGCAATACGGCGTTGAAATGCAGCTCAACCAGATGGCCACCATTTCGGTGCCCGAACCGCAGCAACTCGCTATCCGGCCCTATGACCGCAGTTCCCTGTCGGCCATTGAGAAAGCGATCTTGAAGTCAGACCTGGGCATCATGCCCAACAACGACGGCCAGGTGATCCGCCTCAACATCCCTCGCCTGACCGAGGAGCGGCGGCGCGATCTGACCCGTATCGTCGGCCGCCGGGTCGAGGAGGCCAAGGTCGCCGTGCGCAACGTTCGCCGCGACCTGAACCACGACCTGAAGGAATTGAAGGACGAGAAGCTAATTTCCGAAGATGACTTCCAGCGCGGCGAGAAGCAGCTGCAGGAGGTAACCGATAAATATATCGGCCAGATCGACGAAATCGGCCGGGCCAAAGAAGCCGAAATCATGGAAGTCTGAGCATGGCTCGTAACGAAGAGCCGCTGGACCTCTCATCCCTGGAAGTGCCGACCCATGTGGCCATTATCATGGACGGCAACGGTCGTTGGGCGCGCAAGCGCGGGCTGCCGCGCCAGGCCGGGCACCGCGCCGGGGCCGAAAATCTGCGCCGCATCATTCGCGCCTGTGTCGAGTTCAAGATCAAAGTTCTGACAATCTACGCCTTTTCGACCGAGAACTGGGGCCGGCCCAAGAGCGAGGTGCAGGCGTTGATGAAGATCTTCGCCCGGGTTCTCGACCAGGAGACGGGCGAACTGAATAGCCAGGGCGTTTGCGTCCATCACCTCGGCGACCTGACCGGTGTCGATCCTAAACTTCAGGAGAAAGTGCGTCGGGCGCTGGAGTTGACCCGTAACAACGACCGGCTCATCCTCAATGTCGCCTTCAACTACGGCGGGCGGGCCGAAATCCTGCACGCCGTGCGCGCCATGCTGGCCGACGGCGTCCAACCCGCAGACCTGAACGAGGCGCTATTCAGTTCTTACCTGTTTACAAAGGGTCTGCCTGACCCCGATCTGGTGATTCGCACCAGCGGGGAGTTGCGCATCAGTAACTTCCTCATCTGGCAGGCTGCCTACTCCGAATATTACCCGACTCCCGCGTTATGGCCCGACTTCGGCCGCGAGGAACTCTACGCGGCTATTGTGGCCTATAACCAGCGCGATCGCCGCTTTGGCCTTGTGACGGATGTGAGCCAGCCGACGTAGTCGACCTTCATGGACTGGCAGCGCGCCATCGTCGCCCTCATCGTCGGGCCAGTTCTGATCATTGCCACCTATTTAGGCGGCTGGTTCTATTTCGTGCCCCTTTTTCTGGTCTTGCTCGTGGCCGGCTCGGAATATGCCCACATCATGAATGCGCTGAAGCACAATACGCCGCGCTGGCTGTTGTTGCCTTCGATTGCCCTGGTGCTGGTCGCCGCCTGGTGGCCTCAATGGAACTTGCAGGGGCCAGCGCTGTTCCTGGCACTGTTCGCGAGCCTTATCTACTGCCTGGGGCTCTTTGAGCGCGGCATTACCCTCGACGCGGCGCTGGATTGGTTTGCGCTGGTCGCGGGAATCATGCTGCTGGGTTGGGTGGGTAGCCACTTTTTTCTGCTGCGCCATCTGCCGGAAGACGCCTGGCAATGGACCCTCGTCGCCCTGCTCGGCATCTGGTTTGCCGACATGGCCGCCTATGGCGTTGGCAAATTCCTGGCCGGGCGATTTTTCCTGGGCCGCCACGCGTTGGCGCCGCGGCTGAGCCCCAAGAAGACCGTCGAGGGCTACGTTGGCGGCATAATTGTGGGGACGCTGGCCGCGGCCGTTACGGCCGTGGTCCTGGAATTGCCGGTCTTGCTGGCCGGGCTATGTGGCCTGGCGGTGAGCGTGCTGGGCGTGTTCGGCGATCTGAGTATCTCGTTGCTGAAGCGCGAGGCGGGCATTAAAGACTCTGGTAAGCTATTTCCCGGCCATGGCGGCGCGCTCGACCGTCTCGATTCACTCGTCTGGGCCGTGGCAATTGTCTATTATTTGGTCGTCTTTCTCGGCCCGCGCTTTCCCTGAGCGCCGGGCGAGACTGGCTTCCACTGACCAGCACGAACACGAAGGAGCTGAGCCGTGTCCACAGTGACCACAATCGAGCGCTTCATTCTGGATCATCAGCCGCGCCACGCGCGCGGCGAGCTGACCAACCTGCTTTACGACATCGCCCTGGCCGCCAAGATCATTGCCCACAAGACGAACCGCGCCGGACTGATCGATATTTTGGGCGAGGCGGGGCAGATGAACGTGCAGGGAGAGTCGCAGCAGAAACTCGACCTCTATGCCCACACCATCGTGCGGCAAATCTGTGACCACACCGGCCGGCTGTGCGTCATGCTGTCAGAAGAGGAAGAAGATCTGATCCCCATTCCCGCCCGCTACAAGAAGGGCAGCTACGTGCTGGTGTTCGATCCGCTGGATGGCTCGTCGAACATCGATGTCAACGTCAGCATCGGCACGATCTTTGGCATCTACCACTGCGTGGATGAGGCGTTGCGCGGCCGCGTTGAGGATGTGCTCCAACCGGCGCGCGAACTGGTGGCCGCGGGTTACGTGCTCTATGGCGCCAGTACCATGCTCGTCTACAGCACGGGTGACGGGGTTCATGGCTTCACGCTCAATCCGGAGTATGGCGAGTTTCTGCTCTCGCACTTGCGACTGCGGCTGCCCGAACCGCCTGCTTACTATAGCGTCAACACCGCCTACTACAATCGCTGGTCGCCTGGCGTCCAGCGTTACATTGACTGGCTGCAGGGCAAGGAGCCTGATAGCCCCAACGTCTCGGCTCGCTACATAGGCTCGCTGGTAGCGGACTTTCACCGCAATCTGCTGCGCGGCGGCGTATTCTGCTATCCGGCGGAGAACAATCGCCGGGACGGCAAGCTGCGACTGATCTACGAGGCGGGGCCGCTGGCCTTTCTGGCCGAGCAGGCCGGCGGGTACGCGACGGACGGCCGCCAGTCCATCCTTGACATCGTCCCGACCCACCCGCACCAGCGTGTGGCTTTCTATGTGGGTAATCGGTCGCTGGTGGAACGATTGGAGGCGTTCGTTCGTCAAGAAGCAGGAACGGCACAACCGCACGGCTGATTGGCCGGTTGCCAGCCTGTTGACCCTTGTTGGAGAGCATGATATACTACACTATATCCCATGCTGTTGCCGCTTCGCGCAATCTTGTGACATGGGCCGCGCAGTGGGGCCACCTTCCGGTACCACCCTGTGGAACTGAACTAAGCTCCCTCAATCCAAGCACAACCAATAGCGATAGAACCTATCGATCTGGCTGACACGGTTCCCCTGTTTCTTCCACCTGTTGCCGCAAGCAGTGGCTGTTCGCTCTGACGACCGGCCCTGTCTTGTTGGGGGCGCATTGTGGACGTAGAAGTGGTCTTATACCTGCAAACTGAACCCGCAGAATAGCGTTTGACTGAACTGAATAATCTAACGGCTCGTTGCGTTCACCCCGTCCAGGGAGCATCGTGCCAAAGAGAAGTAATGTATGGATATCGGTGAACTCGAAAGCAAAAAACTAAGCGAGCTGCGCGAGATCGGCCAGGAGATGAAGATCCCCGGCCACTCGACCATGAAGAAGCAGGACCTCGTTTTTCGCATCATGCAGTCCGACGCGGAATCGAGCGGCTACCATTTCCGCGGCGGCGTGCTGGAAATCGTCGAGGACGACAAGCAAACGATGGGCTTTCTGCGCTCGGGCTCCTATTTGCCCGGCAAGGATGACATCTACGTCTCGAACTCGCAGATTCGGCGCATTGGGTTGAAAACCGGCGACATGGTCTATGGCCAGGTGCGCGTCCCCAAGGACAACGAGAAATACTACAGCCTGCTCCGCGTTGAAGCGGTCAACGGGATGAGCCCGGAGATGCTCAAGAACCGGGTGCGTTATGAGTCGTTGACGCCCATCTTCCCCGACCAGAAGATCAAGCTCGAGACCAAGCCCCACATCCTGTCGACACGGCTGATCGACCTCATTGTGCCCATCGGCCGCGGCCAGCGCGGTCTCATTGTCTCCCCGCCCAAGGCCGGCAAGACGACCGTCCTCAAGGAAATCGCCAACGGCATTTCCGAGAACTTCCCCGAGATTCACTTGATGGTTGTCCTCATCGGCGAGCGGCCGGAAGAAGTGACGGACATGGAGCGCTCGACACAGGGTGAGGTGGTTAGCTCGACGTTTGACGAGCCAGTGAAGAACCACTGCCGCGTGGCTGAGATGGCGCTGGAACGCGGGAAGCGGCTGGTCGAATCGGGCCGCGATGTGGTGATCTTGCTCGACTCCATCACCCGCCTAGCGCGCGCCTATAACCTGACCGTGCCGCCCAGCGGCCGCACTCTCTCCGGCGGTCTGGACCCCGGCGCGCTCTACCCGCCGAAGCGCTTCTTTGGCACGGCGCGCAACCTGGAATTTGGCGGCAGCCTGACCATCATCGCCACCTGTCTCGTCGATACTGGCAGCCGCATGGACGACGTCATCTACGAAGAGTTCAAGGGCACGGGCAATATGGAGCTGCTGCTGAGCCGCCGCTTGCAGGAGCGCCGCATCTTCCCGGCTTTCGACATCGAGCGCTCCAGCACCCGGCGCGAGGAACTACTCATGTCGGCTGACGAGTTGCAGCGCGTCTACACGATGCGCCGCATGTTGAGCCACTTGATGGATACGCCTGGCTATGACATCAGCAGCGCCACGGCGGCCGTCCTCCAGCGCCTGCGCGGGACGAAGACGAATTACGAGTTCCTGGAGACGTTGACGAAAGATATGGCGTAGCGAGTTACGAATGCCGAGTGACGCGTTCAGAAAAGAACGAGTGACTTGGCGATTCGGGTTTGATGTTTCAAAGGGCGGGTGCTAAACCCGCCCTTTTTATATAGCGCGACCCCTCGGGTTCGTGTCCCGCTCGGCTGGACATTACGCCAAGCTGAACGCCAGTTGAGAAAGCCTCAGTTCCCGACCCCACACGGTGGCAAGCTGCTGCGCCTGTGGTAGATTCCACGGTTGCCTATGCACGAACAGAAGGGCGGGTGGCAGCGCTACGCCGGGTACATCGCCCTGGCCCTCATGGGCGGGCTGATTGTCCTGGGGTGGCGCGCCGGAATCGCCAGCAACGTCGCCCAGGTTGATGAACCTTCTCGCCCGGCAGCCGTCTCGGTCGCCGATACGCGATCAAGTTCCGACGAGCCGGCCGCGGCCAGCGCCGCGGTCGATATTCCAGTGATCGAGGACATTGCCTTCGTCCCCGCGCCCATCCCCCAGACGTTCGTCGGCCGCAAGCCCGAGCACAACTTCCAGACCTACACCGTCGAGCGCGGCGATACGCCCAACGGCATAGCCGACCAATTCGGCATCCAGGCTACGACGCTGCTGGGCGGCAATCCGCAGCTCAGCCAGGAGTCGAGTCTGTTGCAAACAGGCGTGACGCTGGTGATTTTGCCCATCGACGGGGTCCTCCACGACGTGCAGCCGGGCGATACGCTAGACAGCATCGCTGAGCAGTACGGCGTGCCCGTCCAGTCGATCATCGACTACACGCCCAACAATCTTGAGTTCCCCTACCGGCTTTACCCGGAGACGCAGATTCTGGTGCCCGGCGCGGTGCGCGACGTATTCGTGTGGACGCCGCCCAGCCTCGAGTCGGTGCGCGGCCGCTCGTCGCGCGAGGGCAGCGGCGTGACGCCGGTCATCGTCGGCACGGGCACGTTCATCTACCCGGTCAACTCGCGCAACTTCACGCAGTACTTCTGGTATGGCCACCCCGGCATCGACATTGCCCTGGGCGAGGGCACGGCCGTCGTCGCCGCCGATACGGGCACCGTGACCTTTGCCGGCTGGAACATCTACGGCTACGGCAACCTCATCGTCGTCAACCACGGTAACGGCTATGAGACGTTCTACGCCCACCTGAGCGGCATCAGCGTCGTGCCGGGGCAGATCGTCTATAAGGGCAACGTCATCGGCAGCACGGGCAATACCGGCAACTCCTCCGGCCCCCACATCCACTTCGAGATTCGGGCCAATGGCGTGCAGGACAATCCGTGCTTCTACGTCGGCGGATGCTGAGAAGAGAGGGGTGAGTCGCGGAACTCGCGACTGACCACTGGCTACTGACCACTACTACACCAGCTTCCCATGCCCCTCAAAGACTGGTCTGTTTTCCAGGATGCGCGTGGGTGAGAAGATGGACAGGTCGAGCGAGACGTCCACTCCGCGGATGATCTCGGCCAGGTAGCGGCCGATCGCGTGGCACTGTTGGAAACCGTGGCCCGAAAAGCCGTTGACCAGCAGAAAGCCTTCCAGTCCCGGCCATTCACCGAGGATGACGTTGCCGTCGAAGCGGTTGACATCGTACAGCCCGGCCCAGCCATTGACGACCTTCAGCCGATCGAAGGCGGGCACGTACTCCACCAACTCGGGCCACAGAAGCTCCATGAACTTGTCGCGCGTCCAGGTGAAGTCGAAGCTCACCGGATCGCTGTCGAGCGACTGGGCGCAGACAAACTGGCCGCCATGCTCCTGGATCAGGTATAGGCCGCTGGGGAAGACGGTCAGGGGATAGATCTCCTGCGGGGCTGTAGCCGTTTGCAACACATAGACCTGTCGCATCACCGGATCGATGGGCAGTTCAATGCCGGCGGTGCGGGCCAGCTTTGTGCCCCAAGCGCCGGCGCTGTTGACGACGTACTTCGCCGATAAGCTTGTGCCGTCGGCCAGCCTGACGCCGCGAACCGCGCCGCCCTCGCGCAGCACCTCCGCCACCTCCGCGTGGATGTAGGTCGCTCCCAGGTCAACCGCCTTGCGCTTGAAGCCCATCAGGATAGCCTGTGGGTCCATCGTGCCATCGCGGCGGCCGAAAGTGCCGCCGACGAACTTCGACTCGTCATAGAGTGGAAAGCGGGCCTTGATCTCCGCCGGCTCCAGCCACGTAACCTCGCAGTTCAAGCTCTGTTGCAGCGCCAGCCCGGCCAGCGCGTTCGACTTGTGCGCTTCGTCGGCCAGGAACAGATTGCCCTGCTGCCGGAAGTCGGGGTGCGGCCGCCAATCACCGACGGCCATGTCGTCGCTGAATGTCGCCAACCGCTCCATCCCGTACTGCGAGATGAGGATGTTCTCTTTGAGATTGAACTGCACGCGCATGTTGCCGTCTGAGAGGACGGTGGAGTTGTACGTGTAGTCAGGGTCCATCTCCACGATGGCGACTTTCATTGCCGGGTCAGCCTGAAGCAGGTAGTAGGCCGTGGCGCAGCCCATCACGCCGCCGCCGGCCATGATCACATCATAACGCGTTGTTTCGTCCATGGTTCGTGGGTTCGTCGCTGGCCAGGTGGCGGCTAGATTGAATGGGTGATGCCGCCATCCACGCGGATGTTCTGCCCCGTGATATAGCCGGCTTCGTCAGATAGCAGGAAGCGCACGGACTGCGCCACTTCCTGCACCCGGGCATAACGCTTCATTGGAATCTTGCTCAGGTTGGCGTCGCTTTCCGGGTAGTTGTCCATGTAGCCCGGCAGCACGTTGTTCATCCGGATGCCAGCGGCGGCATAGCGGTCGGCATAGAGCTTGGTGAAGCCGGCCAGCGCGCTGCGCAGGCTGCTGGAAACGGGGAACCCCAGTTCCGGTTCAAAAGCGGCGAAGGTGGAGATGTTGACCATCGCCCCGCCCCCTTGCCGGACGAAGATCGGGGTGACCAGGCGGGCCATGCGCACCACGTTCAGCACGAGCAGGTCCAGGCCAACATGCCAATCCTCATCGGCGATATCGAGCAGATCGCCTTTCGGAGGATGGCCGGTGTTGTTGACCACGGCGTCAATACGACCGTAATGCGCCAGGGTTGACTCGACCAATTGGGCCAGGTCGGCCGGGGCGGTGACCGAGCCGGTCATGCCGATGCCGTCGAGTTCCTGGGCCAGGCTGAGCGCACCGCCCGAACTCGAAAGCAGGGAAACCCGGTAGCCGCTGGCGGACAGTTCGCGGGCGACGGCCGCGCCAATGCCCTTGCCCGCGGCGGTGATGATGGCGACTTTCTCACTCACGGGGCCCCCCTGCCGGCTTGTCGATGATGGCCATGACCTCGATCTCCACGTCGCAGCCGGCGGCCACGGTGTTGCTGATCTCCACCATCGCGCTGGCCGGACGGGCGGTGGCGAAGTACTGGTTGCGGACAGCCGAAACCTCGCCATAATGCCCGGCGTCGGTCATGAAGAACAGCGCCTTGACCACGTCGTCGAGGCTCGCCCCGGCGGCGGCCAGCACCTGCTCAATGCGCTTGAAGATGTAGTGGGTCTGGGCGGTGAAATCGCCCGGCGCGACCGGGGAGCCGTCGTCGTTAAGAGCGAGTTGGCCGGCGACCAGGATCATCACTTTCGTGCCCAGGTCGATCTTCACACCCTGCGAGTAGTGGCCGAAGGCGCTGTACTGGAAGGGGTTGAGGCGTTCAATCATCGTGTTCTCCTCTAATGCTTCTTCTACTTCGCGGCCAGGTGCCGGTCCCGCAACTGCCCGCAGCCGGCCTGAATGTCGATGCCGCGGCGGACGCGGACAGTGCTGCTGACCCCGTAGCTTTCAAGCGTTTGCTGGAAGCGGGCCACGCGCTCCGGCGACGAGGGCGCGCCGCCGTAGCCGGCGGTGGGGTTGAGGGGAATCAGGTTGACGTGGGCCAGCAAACCGCGCAGCAACTCCCCCAGCTTGTGCGCTTGATCCTCGGTGTCGTTCTCCCCGGCGATGAGCGCCCACTCAAACGTCAGCCGCCGCCCTGTCCTTTCCACGTAGTAGCGGCAGGCGTCCATCAGTTCGGCGATAGGCCAGCGGCGGTTGACGGGCAGCAGCCGGCCGCGCTCCTCGTCGGTGGCGGCGTGGAGCGAGATCGCCAGCGGCGTCTGCCGCTGCTCGTCGGCGTAGCGGCGGATAGCCGGCACGAGGCCGACGGTGGAGATGGTGATCTTGCGCGCTCCCAGATTGAAGCCCGTTGGGTCGGTCAGCCGGTCGACGGCGGCGAGCGTATTGTCGTAGTTGTGCAGCGGCTCGCCCATGCCCATCATCACGATGTTGGTGACGTGCTCGCCGCGCGCCGCCAATTCGCGGGCAAAATACATGACCTGGCCGACAATTTCCCCGACCGAGAGATGGCGCATGAAGCCCATTTGCCCCGTAGCACAGAAGACGCAGCCCATGGCGCAGCCGGCCTGGGTGCTGATGCACAGGGTGCGCCGCTTCTCATAGCCCATCAGGACCGTTTCGATGAATTGCCCGTCCGGCAGGCGGAAGAGAACCTTCTTGGTCTGTCCGTCACGCGATTGCTGCTCCAGGACGATATCGCCGATACGTAGCGTGGTCTCGGCCGCCAGCCGCTCGCGCAGCGCCGCGGGCAGGTTGGTCATATCGCCGGGGCCGGCGGCGTAGTGGCG
This sequence comes from uncultured Ardenticatenaceae bacterium, assembly GCA_964608255.1. GTDB lineage: Bacteria > Chloroflexota > Anaerolineae > Promineifilales > Promineifilaceae > Promineifilum. The sequence continues at coordinate 4,788 of CAZSOD010000029.1, read as the reverse complement.
GTAGAGCCATTCCCATACCTGGCGAGCGCGGAACGCCGGCTGGCCCCATTCGGCCAGAAGGGCCGTTAGCTCCGGAAGGGAAAGGTCGTAGAGCGATTTTCCAAATCGCTCGCCGTCGCTAGACATGCACCGCCGCCTGCTCAAACTCCAGGAAGTGGGCCAGGGCGGTAATGTCGGCGCAGACGTAGTCGGGCTTGATCGCGCTGAGGGCCACGTCGTCGCGGGTGGAAATGCCGGTCAGGACGAGGATGGCCCGCAAGCCGGCGGCCTTCGCGCCATAGATGTCGGTCGAGAGGCGGTCGCCGACCATGGCCACGCCGCTCGCGTCGCCGCCCAGCCGCTTCACGGCCTCGCGGAAGACGATGGGGCCGGGCTTGCCGATCAGCGTCGGTTCGATGCCCGTGGCGGTCTGGATGACGGCGATGAGCGCGCCCGCGCCGGGCAGCGGCCCCAGTTCGCTGGGGTAGGATGGGTCAGGATTCGTGCCGATGAAGCGCACGCCCCGGTGGACGAGCAGCGAGCCCATTGCCAGGTCGTCGTAGGTGGCGTGGGGCGTGAAGCCGACGACGACGAAGGCCGCTGTCTTGCCGGCGCGCACGTCCTGCGGCGTGATCGGACGAAAGCCACGGGCGATCATCGCTTCGTGCAGCCCCTTGTCGCCGACGACGTAGATGTCGGTCCCGGCGGGGTATTGCTCGGCCATGTGGGAGGCGGTCGCTTCGGCCGAGGTGAGGATTTGCTCCGGCGGCACGTCAACGCCGAAACGGGCCAGCTTCGCCGTGTACATGGCCGCGGTCTTGGTAGCGTTGTTGGTCGCCAGGACAAAGCCGATACCCAGCCGCCGCAGCGTGGCGAAGAAGTCGACCAGTCCGGGCATGGGCGTTTCGCCGCGCCAGAGAACGCCGTCCATATCGAGAATGAGGTTAGTGATGGGTGTGGTCATAGGACGAGGGGATTATAGTCGAACAGGTGCCGGGGGGCATGCGGCAGCGAGCGTTGCTCATTCACCCGGCTAGCGGCGGTTGGAGGGCCTACCGGCAAGTGGTATAATCCGGCGAACTACCCGTAAGGGAAGGTCTTAGACCCTCCCTTACCCAGGACCGGCGTGACACCCCGGCAACTAAGAAGATAGCTACGTGAAAGTTTCGGTCATCATTCCGGTCTACAACGAGCGTTCCACCCTCGAACCCGCCGTGCGCGCCGTCCTGGCGGTCAACGAGGCGGACGAGATTGTCATCATCGATGACGGCTCCACCGACGGCACGCGCGACCTCTATCCGGCAATTGCGGCGCTCGACGATTGCATCCGCGTCATCCTGCATGAGAAGAACATGGGCAAGGGCGCGGCCGTGCGCACCGGCTTCGCCAACGCCACCGGCGAGATCTTCCTTATTCAGGACGCCGACCTTGAGTACGACCCGCGCGACTACCCGGCCCTGTTGCGGCCGATCGAGGAAGGGCGGGCGGCGGTGGTCTATGGCTCGCGCTTCCGCGGCGGGCCGACCAAGACGATGTTCTTCTGGCACATGGTCGGCAATAAGCTGCTGACGCTGGTCACCAACATCGTCTACAACACCATCCTGTCGGACATGGAAACGTGCTACAAGGTTTTCCGGGCCGACGTGGTGCGCGGCATCCCCTTGCGCTCGCGTGGCTTCGAGTTCGAGCCGGAGATCACGTCCAAGGTGCTGAAGCGCGGCTACCGCATCTACGAAGTGCCCATTTCCTACAACGGCCGCGAGTTTGACGAGGGCAAGAAACTGAACCCCTGGCGCGAGGGGCCGAAGGCGTTGTACTACTTGCTCAAGTATCGCTTTGTGGACTGAGACGACCGCCGATGGCCGACCGCCGGCCGCGGCCAGAGGAGGACAGGGGACGGACGACGGACCACGGCAAGAACGCTTTGGCTGTGGTCCGTCGTCCGTGGTCCGTCGTCGAGCGGCGTGGGATGTCGTGGCGGTGGCCGGCGGTCGGCCGTCGGCGGTCCTCCTGATTTGCTTCGCCGCCGCCCTGCGCTACCACGCCCTCTTCGCCAACACCTTCCACGCCGACGAGGCGCTATTCGCCACCTGGGCGCGGCTTATCGCCGTCTGGCGCGACCCGCTGCTGCTGACGCAGGCCGTGGACAAGCCGCCGCTGCTGTTCTACGCGCAGGCGCTGTTCTACCCCCTGTTCGGCCCGGTGGAGTGGGCGGCGCGCATGCCGTCGCTCGTCGCTTCGCTGCTGCTCATCCCGCTGACGGCGCAACTGGCCTGGCGTTTGTCGGGCGACCGGCGCGCAGGGTTGATCGCGGCGCTGGTCGTGGCCCTCGCCCCGTTGGCCGTGCAGTTCAGCGCCACCGCCTTCAGCGACCCGCTGCTGACCTTCTGGCTGACGATGACGCTCGTTTTGCTTCTGGGCCGCCCGGCTCGCCCGGCGCTGGCCGGTCTTTCCTTCGGGCTGGCGCTGGCGACAAAGTACCAGGCCGCCCTGTTTCTGCCGCTGGTTATCGGCCTGGGCTGGTTGCGCGGCTGGGGTGGGCGGGAATGGCTGCGGGCGCTGACAGGAGCCGCGATCGTGCTGGCGCAAGTCGCGCTATGGCTGGCGGCGCGGGGCGGGGGCGCGGCCGTGCTGGCCGGGCAGTGGGCTAATGTCGGCGGCGTGCGCCCGGCGCGGTCGTGGGAGTTGTTGCCGCGTCTGGCGGCGCAGGCGCGGTTGTGGCGGGTGGGACTGGGCGCGCCGCTGCTGGCGCTGGGCGGAGTTGTTCTGGCCGGTGTTGCCCTAGGGCCGCGCTCGCGCGCCCGCGTCGCGCCGCCAGAGGCGTTCGTCGCCCTGTTCGTCCTGGGCTGGTTCCTGCTCCACTGGCTATGGTCGGTTCCGGCCTGGGATCGTTACTTGCTCCCTGTATTGCCGCTGGTCGCGGCGCTGCTCGGTCGCGGACTGTCGTTGCTCTGGGTGGCGGCGAAAGCGCAGGGTCGACTGGCGCGGACCGCCGCCGGGTTGGGCTTCGCCCTTGTCGCGGGCCTGTGCCTGCCCGTGGCCGCCGATGCCCGTGCCGGCCGTTACCCCATCGGCGGGCAGCCGGCAGCCGACGGTGGCGCGGCGGCCGTCGCCGCCGCCCTGGCGGATGCGCCCTATGGCACGGTGCTGTATGATCACTGGTATAGCTGGGACTGGCGCTACCAGTTGTTCGACCGGCGCGTCTACGTCAGCTGGTTTCCCCACGCCCGCGCGCTGCTGGACGACCTGGCGGCGTTTGGCGGGAGTGGCCCGGCGCGCTATATCGCCCTGCCTGCGGGCGAGACGGCTGCGCCCGTCGTCCGTCGCCTGCGCGAGGCAGGCTACGGGCTGGCATTGGTCGTCCGGCCGCCGGGCGGGTCGATTGCATTGTGGCGGATAAGAGGACTAACCACAGATGACCCAGATTTCACAGATTTCCGGAAATAGGGTTCCCAATCTGGGTAATCTATGAATTCTGGAGTTTCTTATTGAGGGGATGACGGAGTGGGACGAGCGCGGGAGCGGCTGAAGGGGGGCCAACTTTACGGATTAGCGGCCGCGCTGGCGCTGGTCGGACTGGTCTTGCTGTTTTTCAACCGGCTGGCCTTCAGCAACCTCATTCTGGCCCGCGGCGACACCTTCCTGTATTTCTACCCCTACTGGCACGTTGCGGCCGAAGCCCTGCGCGCCGGGCGAGTGCCTCTTTGGAATCCCGACATTTTCATGGGCGCGCCCTTTGTCGCCAACAGCCAGGCCGGCTTCTTCTACCCGTTCAACTGGCCGGTGTGGCTGCTTTTCCCCACCCCTTATGCCGTCAGTGCTTCGATTCTGATCCACGTCACCCTGGCCGCTTGGGGAACGTATCGGGCCGGACGGCGGACGCTGGCGCTGGAGCGGCCGGCGGCGCTGCTCGCGGCGGCGCTGTTTGCCCTTGGCGGTTACCTGACGGCGCAGGTGGAGCACGTGAACCAGTTGCAGGGGCTGGCGTGGCTGCCGTGGCTGTTCGCGGCCGTCGCGCCCCTGGTTCAGAAGAAGGAAACCACAGATTTCGCAGATTTTGGAGCGTCGGCGCGGCGCGGGCGGGCGTACCTGACGGTTGCACTGGCGGTCGGGGCGTTGTTCGCGCTGCAATTGCTGGCGGGGCACACGCAGACGGCGTTTATCAGTGGCGTAGCGGTGGGGGTGTGGCTGGCGGCGCACGCGCTCGGAGACCTGTCAGGTTTCAGAAGACCTGACAGGTCTGGCGGTGGCCGGTGGCTCCGGCGCTGGCTGCCGGCCGCCCTGGCTCTGGCCGCGGGCGCGGCCCTGGCGGCCGTCCTCGCCGCCGTTCAGCTCCTGCCCACGCTGGAGCTCACTCGCTACTCCAGCCGGCAGGGCGGGCTGCCCCTCAACGAAGTGCTGTCGTTCTCGTGGAATCCGCTCCATCTGGCGCGGGCACTGCTGCCGGCCTACGGTCAGGCGCTCTTCAGCGAGTACGTCGCCTTTCTGCCGCTGACGGGGCTGGCACTGGCTTTCGTGGGCGGCTGGGCGTGGCGGCGCGACCGGGCGGTGCGGCCGTGGCTGGCGCTGGTCGTCGTGGCGCTTGTGCTGGCCCTGGGCCGCTTCACGCCCGTCTACTACCTGCTCGGCAACCTGCCCGGCTTTGATCTGTTCCGCGTGCCGGCGCGCTGGCTGGCCGTGGCCGCTTTGGGGGCGGCGCTGCTGGCCGGGCGAGGCTGGCAGGAGCTGACGCGTTTCGCGCAGAGCGTCGGGCGGCTGGCGGTTGAGAGAGCCGCGGCCCGGCGGGCGCTGGCGCGGCCCTTGCTCGCG